>DBPU01000030.1 GCA_002305615.1 Verrucomicrobia bacterium UBA1412
AACCTCTGACCTTCAGGTTATGAGCCTGACGAGCTACCGACTGCTCCACCCCGCGTCCAACGCGAGAAAGACTATATCTGAAGAGGCTTTTCTTAGCAAGCTGTATTTGGAAATATCTGAAGAATTTTCAGGATTATTTAGCTCTTGTCGCTGCCGGGGCCTTCCTTCTGGCCATAGTAGGCGCCTGAGCCGTGTTTACGGGAGAAGTGTTTATTGAGAAGGTGCTGGGGAATGTAATGGGCATTGGGTTTGATGAGCCTGGTTTGGGTCGCCATCAAGGCCACTTGCTCCAGGACGACCGCATTGGCCACGGCTTCCTCCGGGGTTTTGCCCCAGACGAAAGGTCCGTGATGGGCCACCAGCACTGCGGGGCAGAGCATGGGGTCCAGGTCCTTGAAGCACTCCACGATGAGCTTGCCCGTATTGAGTTCGTAATCGGTCTGAACCTCTTCGGGCCACATGACCCGGGTGCAGGGGATGGAGTTGCTGAAGTAATCGGCATGGGTAGTACCGAAAACGGGAATTTCCGCGCAGGCCTGTGCCCAGACCGTTGCCTGCAGGCTGTGCGTATGGACAATAGAGCCGATGCCGGGGAAGCTGCGGTAGAGCTCCAGATGTGTCGGAGTATCGGAACTGGGGTTGAGAGAGCCTTCCTCCACGGGCTGACCGCTTTCCAGATCCACCAGCACGATATGTTCGGGTCTGAGCTTGTCATAGGGTACGCCGGAAGGCTTGATGGCGACCAGGCCCTGATCGCGGTCAATGGCGCTGACGTTGCCCCAAGTCAGAACGACCAGGGCTTCGGTTTTGAGCCTGATATTGGCCTTGCAGACCTCTTCTTTGATATGCGTGTGGTTTTTCATGAAATTCGTTAAAGTAGATGTTGGTACTCTGGAGATTGGGATATCTTCGCCAAAAGCTCTTTAATCCTCTGCGATTGAGATTGATGAGCGATCAGGGTGACATCATCGGTGAAAACGACGAGCGATTTCTGAACGCCCAGCAGAGCCGTCGGGGTGCGGGAAAGTTTCTGGCGGACGTCGAAAACCAGATTTTCATCCGAATCCAGACAGATGAAGGGTGTATTGGAGCAGTTGCCCGAGCCGTCGTGCTGCAAGTGACGCATGAGCGCAGGCCAGGAACCCAGGTCGTCCCATTCAAAGGAGGTATCCGCCACCAGGATATTGTGCGCCTTTTCCATGAGAGCGAAATCAATGGAGATTTTCGTAATCCCGGGGTAATCCTCTTCCAACGTCTGCATTAAGTGTTCGGTTGAGGCACTCGCGGCCGCTTTCCAGCGCAGGAAAGCATCGGCCATGAGCGGTTGATGTTGGCGCAGGTTCTTGAAAAGAGTCTCACAGGACCAGAGGAACATACCGGCATTCCAGCGATAATCGCCCGAGGCCAGGTATTTCTCCGCGGTTTCCAGGTTCGGTTTTTCCACGAAAGCCAGCGCCTTGAAAAAAGGAGTGCTCTTCTTCAGAGCCGCGGTAGGGGAGCCCGTTTCCGGGGGAAAAGCTTCCCCAAGCCGTATATACCCAAAACCGGTGGAGGGTTCAGTGGGCTGAATCCCCAGCGTAATGAGCGCCTCAGATTCCTCTGCCACGGACCAGGCGTCCAGGAGGGTCTGGCGGAAAAGTTCGACCGTAGGAATCAGATGATCGGCCGAAAGGACCGCCATGACGCCCTGCGGATTACGAGCCGCGACCAGAGCAGCTCCCAGTGTTACGGCAGCGCAGGTATCGCGCCCGACGGGTTCAGCGATGATGTTTTCATCAGGCAACTCCGGCAACTGTCGGCGAACCGCATCGGCCTGCTGCCGGTTGGTGATGATGAAAATATGATCAGCTTCGACAACCGGCAGAACTCGGTCCACCGCCTGTTGAAGCAGCGAACGGGCCCCCAGAAGCTTGATCAATTGCTTTGGAGTTGCCTGGCGGCTTACCGGCCAGAAGCGCTCACCGCGTCCTCCGGCCATGATGACTACATAGCGATTATTCAGGCTGCCTGCAGCTTCGTTCATATCAAAGTTCACGATGTTTAATCCATAATTTCGGCCAGGGCATTCCACCAGAGCGAGTGAAGAGCAGGGATGCTCCAGCTCAGGGTTGAAGCGGTGGCGGTTGTGATGTCGAGTGTGGCCGCCTTGCAGCAGCCGGTGACTTTCCCGATCACGGTTGCCGGTACAGAGCTGGCCTGGGCCTTAGCCAGAACCTGCTCGGCATGGTCGGCAGAGGTGCTCACAACGACACGGGACTGAGTTTCCCCAAAGAGGAGGGCGTCCAGACGCGAGGATTTCACGCCGGAGAGATCGATTTTGGCACCCTTGAAGACGGGTGTATTCAAAGCTACGTTTTTACTGAAACAGCTTTCGGCCAGGCAAACGGCCAGACCGCCTTCGCTGCAATCATGGGCGCTCTTGATCCAGCCCGAGCGGATACATTCCAGCGTTAGATCCTGAACCGCCTTTTCCTTCTTGAGGTCGCAGCGCGGAGGTAAACCGTTCTTAACGTCGTGCTTTGCCATCAGGTACGCGGAGCCGCCCAGACCCAGGTTCGGATCGGCTGAATCGACCGCATCACCCAGAAGGATAATTACGTCGCCTTCATCTTTGAACCACTGGGTGGTGATGTGCTCTTTTTTCTCAATGAGGCCTACCAACGCGAGGGTAGGGGTCGGGTCGATGGCACCCATGGGGTTCTGGTTGTAGAGGCTGACGTTGCCGCCGGTCACCGGGGCATTGAACGCAGCGCAGGCCTCCGCCAATCCACGCACAGATTCCTTCAATTGGAAGAAGAGCTCGGGGTTATGCGGATTGCCGAAATTCAAATTATCCGTGCTGCCCAGCGGAGTCGCACCGGAGCAGGCCAGATTGCGTGCGCATTCAGCCACGACCGTCTTGCTGCCTTCGTAAGGATCCAGATAGACGTAAACACCGTTGCCATCCACCGAGAGGGCAATAAATTTTTCGATTCCCGCGGGGACAGATTCCGCGGCTCCATCGGGGAGCATCGGCAGGCTGTCTCCCTTAATGCGGACCACGGCGGCATCCGAACCGGGGCAAACCACTGAGCCGTCGCGCACCATGTGATCATATTGGCGATAGACCCAATTCTTGGAAGCGATCGTGGGCGTTTGCAGGAGCATCTCCAGGTCTTTGGCCGGGCTGGTTGTATCGGAGAGTGAATTCACCCGATATGCGCGCACGCCCTGCATGTAAGCGGGCTCTTTGGAATCGCGGTGGTAAACCGGGGAATCATTGGCGATCTTGGCGGCCGGGATATTGGCAACGACCTGGCCGTGGTTCTTCACGACCATGCGGCCGGTATCTGTCACTACGCCGATTTCGGACCAGGGCAGATCCCATTTATCAAAAATACGCTGAACCTCGGCTTCGTGTCCCTTATTGACGATGATGAGCATTCGTTCCTGGGATTCGCTCAGCATGATTTCATAAGGAGTCATGCCGGTGGCACGCTGAGGAACTTTGCTGAGCTCGATCTCGATACCGGTGCCGGCACGGGCAGCTGTTTCGCAGGTCGAGCAGGTAAGCCCGGCGGCTCCCATATCCTGAATGCCGGCGACCGCATCCTTGGCGGCCAGAAGCTCCAAACAAGCCTCCATTACCAGCTTTTCCATGAAGGGGTCGCCTACCTGAACGGCTCCGCGCTGTTGCTCGGCAGAGGCCTCGGTTAAATCCTGCGAGGCGAAAGCAGCTCCGGCCAGACCGTCGCGGCCGGTTGCGGGCCCGACATAAAAGACCGGGTTGCCGATGCCCTTGGCAGCGCCTCGGGCGATCTGTTCATGCCGCAAGACACCCAGGCAAAAGGCGTTGACCAGCGGATTGCCTTCGTAAGAATCGTCAAAGCAGACTTCTCCGGCGATCGTCGGGATGCCGAAGCAGTTGCCGTAATGGGCGATACCGCCTACCACACCGCGGAAAAGACGCTGGACTTCCGGCGAAGAGAGATTGCCGAAACGCAGCGAATTCATGGCGCAGATGGGGCGCGCACCCATGGTGAAAATATCCCGGATGATGCCGCCTACGCCGGTAGCCGCTCCCTGGAAGGGCTCGACTGCGCTGGGGTGATTGTGCGACTCCATCTTGAAAGCGATGGCCAGATTATCGCCAATATCGATGATGCCGGCATTTTCTTCGCCGGCACCGACCAGGATTTTCTTTGAGCGGGTTGGAAATTGTTTCAGTAAGGGCTTGGTATTCTTGTAGGAGCAGTGTTCGCTCCACATCACCGAGAAAATGCCCAGCTCGGTATAGTTGGGTTCTCTGCCCAGAATTTTGAGGATATTCTCGTATTCCTCCGGCGTGATTCCGTGTTGTGCCACCAGTTCGGGCGTAATAGCAGGGTCTTTTGTCATAGTTAGAGAATCAAAATGAGAAGTAAAGGGTTATGAGCGTTTCCGGTTTTCGAGGAATTGAACCATGCTCTCCAGGAGGATGCGGCCATCATGACCGGAGAGAATTTTTTCGCTGGCACGCTCGGGGTGGGGCATGAGGCCGGCCACATTTTTCTGAGCGTTACAGATACCGGCGATATTGAGCAGGGAACCATTGGGGTTGGATTCCGGGGTAGTGTTGCCGTGGCGGTCGCAATAGCGCCAGAGGATTTGCCCGTTTTCCTCCATCTGCTTGAGTGTTTCAGCGTCGGCAAAGTAGCAGCCTTCTCCGTGGGCGATCGGGATTCTCAGGAGCGTTCCTTCCGGGGCTTTGCAGGTAAAGGGCGTATCCGGGTTGCCGGTGCGCAGCCAGACAAATTCGCAGCGGAACGAGATGCCTTTATTGCGGATCAACGCTCCGGGCAGGAGTCCGGCTTCACATAAAATCTGGAAACCGTTGCAGATACCCAGCACCAGTCCGCCGCGGTCGGCAAACTGCTTCACGGCGGCCATGATGTTGCTGTAGCGGGCGATGGCGCCGGTGCGCAGATAATCTCCATAGCTGAAACCTCCCGGGACAATGACCGCATCGGTGTCGCCCAGGCTGGTATCTTTATGCCAGAGCAGGCGGGCATTGTGGCCCAGAACGTTTTTGAGAACGTGAACACAGTCCTGGTCACAATTACTTCCAGGAAACTGAAGGACGGAAAAATTCATAATTCAGCTTGAGTGGGTGTCTATTCGATCTCCACAGAATAATCTTCAATCACGGGATTGCTGAGAATCTTGTGACTGGCTTGGCTGATACTCTTGAGAGCGGCTTCGCGATCGGTACCTTCCAGTTCGATCTCGATATATTTTCCAATACGGACATCCTTAATGCCGGTGAAGCCGATGTGCTCAAGAGCGGTTTGGACAGTTTTGCCCTGAGGATCCAGGACAGCTTTTTTGGGTGTGACGGTAATTTTAGCTTTCATATCCGGGAATAGTTTCCACGATCTGGAAACCGTTCTGAGCCTACACCAATCGACCGGAAGTAGCCAGTATTACTTTTAAAACCTTATGACTTTTTCTGGACAATAAGCCTGAATAATGCATAGACTCTGTGCAGGCGTGCATGGGAGCTGTTTCCGGTTTTCATTTTTATTGGCATGTTTGTTGCTGCATGGCACTCCGGTTACTTGCAATAGTTTAACGGTGAAGAATCATTTGGAACCTATACCAACTCCTAAGGACCAGTTATGGAAGGAGTTCAGATTGGCTTACCTTCCTTGGGTTGTCATGGCCCTCGCGCTTGGGGCCACTTGGTGGGTTTGGGCTAACGTGCTCATTGCCCCAACGATGATGGGGGAAGTCGAAATTGTTCGGGCCCAAGTTACGAGTCCCTCGGTCGGAGTGGTCCAGCAGGTCGTTGCCCAGCGCTTTGATGAAGTCAAAGCCGGTGACCCTCTGGTGATCATTAAGCCCTCTGATACCCGCAATCTCCTCAATGGAATCAGTCTGGAATTAGATCTCCTGGCTTCTCGTTCCAATTCCGATTCCCAGATAACCTTGCGCAGAGCCGAGGCCGATTACTATTCCCTGCGGATAAACCTGCTCGCCAAGAAAGTGGAGCTCGCCCGGAGCAAAGTGGAATTGGAGCGGGCCGAGAAAGATTTAGTCCGGAATGCAGAGCTTTCCAAAGAGAATTACGTTTCCAAGGAGTTTTATGATATCTCCCTGGCCGAACGCGACAGTGCGCAGAAAGAAATCGAAGAACTTTCAGCTGTGATCCCCGGCTTGGAAGAGGGAGTTGAAAAACTCCGCGTCGAGATCGAACAGGCAGGCGCCTTTGTCGGGAATGATTTTTCACAGAAGATCGCAGATCTGGAGGCAAGACTCGCCGCTGCTCCCTCTGAGGCTAACCCCATTGTTCTGAGTGCCCCGATTGACGGAATGGTCAGTGGTGTCTGGTGCTCGCCCGGTGAGACCGTTACCGAGGGTTATGTCATGATGATGGTCAATGCCACCGAAGCCATGAGGATTGTCGCCTATATGCGGCAGCCTTTCCCGGTGGACCCGTTCCCGGGGATGCAGGCCAAGATTGTGACCCATTCCAAGGTTCAGCGTGTCCTGGCCGTTACGGAAGTGGAGAATGTGGGCCGTTTCATGGAGCCCATTACCAACAGTCTGGCTCGCCTGGCCACCGATCAGATGGTGGATATGGGGTTGCCGGTCTCTTTCAAAATCCCTAAAGATGTGAAGCTGCGTCCAGGCGAAACCGTCGGACTGATGCTGGATGGCCGGAGAAAATAAGATCCGGAATTCAGAACTCGATTTAAAAAGCGGCCCTCTTTTTTAAGATTGGCCGCTTTTTAATTTTCTCGTGTTCCGTGGAGAAATCGCTCGAATCTACGGGAGAAGGAGAGAAGAAGTTTGTTCTTGAGTGGGCTCCGGGGCGCTGTCCACAGCCGAACGCAGAGAGTCCAGAAAAGCGGGGACGCCCTCTTCCAAAATCGCAGAAATGGAGAGGATCGGAGTTTTCCGGATATGTTGTTTGAAGGCTTTCAGATTTTCCACGGCCTGGGGCTCATCCATCTTATTGGCGACCACCATCCGCGGACGCTCAAGCAGATTTTTATCGTAGTATTTGAGCTCATCCAGAAGCTGGCGATAGTCTTCCCAGGGTTTGCGGCCTTCGCTGCCTGCCATGTCGAGCAGGATCACGATCAATTTGCAGCGGCGGATATGCCGCAGAAACGCATGACCCAGACCTTTATTCTCGTGCGCTCCCGGGATCAATCCCGGTACGTCGCAGACAGTAATCCGGTGGTAATCCACAGGGTACTCGACAATCCCGACATTGGGATGAAGCGTCGTAAAGGGGTAGGCGGCCACTTTCGGGCGTGCCTGTGAAATAGCGGTGAGAAGGGTCGATTTACCCGCATTCGGGAAGCCGACCAGAGCGGCATCAGCCACCAGGCGCAGCTCCAGGAGGTAATCTCCCTCTTGTCCTGGCTCGCCCGGTTGGGCAAAACGGGGTGTCTGGCGGGTAGCCGTAGCGAAATTCCGGTTTCCCAGTCCGCCGCGTCCGCCTTTGCAGAGCAGGAGACGATCTCCATTCTTGAGCAGATCGCCGACGAGCTCCTTTTCGGGCTCCTGAATATTGGAGTGAATAATGGATGCGTTCTTGGAAAGGTCATACTCCCAGGCCATTTCTGCACCCAGCTGCCGAACCGTCGGCTTCATTTCAGCCACTTCATTTTCGCTGAAGGGAACATCTTCGGGCTGAATCACCGGAGGCAGCTTCCAGACAAGGGTACCGCAGGGCACCTTGATCAGGAGGTCCTTGCCGGCCGGGCCATCCATTCCCTTACCCAGACCGGGGGTTCCGTTCTCGGCGATCAATCGCGGGGTGTAATACTGATTGATCAAATTATTGATATCATCGTCGGCCTCCAGAATCACACTGCCTCCGCGACCGCCATTGCCGCCGCTGGGACCGCCCTTGGGACGAAAAGCCTCCCGCTGGAATGCAACGCACCCTTTACCGCCGTGACCCGCACGGGCGAAAACCTTAACTTGATCAATAAACATGAGCGAAAATGAGAAGCCAAAAAACGGCGAGGCAACAATAGACCTCGCCGCATTCTTTTAAAAACAAAACTTAAGCGGTTGCTTCAATTAATTGGCGCTTACCGTCTCTTCCATCGGAAGAACGCTGACCTTGCGGGCATTCTTGTCGAAAGAAACGCGCCCCTCAATCAGTGCAAAAAGCGTCCAATCACGTCCCACTCCGACGTTCTTGCCGGGATGGAACTTGGTGCCAACCTGGCGCACAATAATGCTGCCGGCGCTTACCACTTCACCTCCGAAGCGCTTAATTCCGCGCATCTTAGGATTACTATCGCGACCGTTGCGGCTACTGCCTTGACCTTTTTTATGTGCCATGTAAAATCTCCTTTATGCTTTAATTTCTTTGATTCTCAGAACAGTCAGCTCCTGACGGTGACCCTGCGTTTTGTGGTAACCTTTACGCTTTTTCATCTTGAAAATCGTAACTTTTTCACCACGAATGTGTTTGACCACGTCAGCCACAACACTCGCATTGCTCACGGTCGGCGTACCCACAGTCACCTGACCTTCTTTGTTTACCAAAAGGACCTTGTCCAAGGTAACCGTATTGCCCTGATCAGCTTGTAAGCGCTCAACCTGCAGAGTGTCACCGGGGGTGACTTTGTATTGCTTGGCGCCAGTTTCAACAACAGCGTACATATATCGTATAAATCAAAAATGACCGGTGTTTCAGAACCTCATCCGAACCGGCCTCACGTCCTTACGGGATTTCAAACAAGATTACGAACGAATCCCGCACAGATCATTACACGGAGCGGAGTCGCAACGCAAGCGGTTTTTTCAGAAAATTTCTTCTTCCCGTTTTTCCGCTCTGTCTGGGGGGCTTATCGCTCAACCGAAAGCCGCTCTTTCCAGATTTTATAGAGCTCTGTCGTGGCATGAACATCCCGGATACAGTATTCTGCAATCTGCCGGAAACGCCCTTCCTGTATCATCTGCGTAACATCACTGCCAGTGACTCCCTGGGCCTTGGGCGAGGGGATTCCGAAAGCTTTGCAGTAGAAATCCAGATTAAAGGGACGGCATGCGCCCATCCGCCCGCCTGCTCCGTAAAAGGTGAGCTGCTCCAATAGATCACAGTGCGGCGCGTCTGAGAAACGGTAACCGAGCCAGTTTTTCCTCGTAATCGGGATATTGAGCAGTGCCGACCTCAAGTAGAGGTAGGGAATATCGAAATTGCGCCCGTTAAACGTGACGACACTATCGAACTTGAGCGCCAATTCCCAGAAATGGGCCAGGAGATCGGCCTCATCCGGATAAGCGACATACTCGATTTCCTCGTCCGGCGAAGATTCATCCTCAAAATCCTCCGACAGATAGAGAGCTTTTCCCCGGGCTGTTTGCGGATTGAGCATCCCGATGCAGACGATCTGCCCGGTCAGGGGCCACAACCCGAAAAAGTGGGCAATATCCAGGCGTTTCTTTTCGCGCGCTACTTCGTCGGGCTGATTTTCTGCCTCGCGAAAGAGATATTCCTGCTGAGCCTCGTCGAAGTTATCGATCGGCTGAGCAGTCGTTTCAATGTCAAACACCATCGTTGCCATAAAGGACCCATCAAAGCATATTCAGCCTAAATTTCCAACATTTTCCGTTGGGTGTCCGGCTCCGCAGACGCGCAGTTTTTAACCGCAGATGACGCAGATTCGCACAGATTTTTTAGGAAGGGATAACCGGATGCGGATCATACACATCACATAGCCCGGGACTTTTCCCTATCTGGCATCATCAAGCATCTTTTGAAGGAGCATATCGGCTTCATATTTTTTTTGATAAAGTTCCAGCAGTTTCTCGGATTCGAGAGGTCTGACTGAACCATCCTTTTCTTTGATATATTGCTCGAACTCACCTGTTGAGTCATCCATAATCATCACAGTCTCAAAAAAACCATCTCCATCCTCATCAGATTCTCCTGCAGTAAATCCATTGAGTATATAGAGCCGGGATTTCTTACCGCGGTTAGTCATTTCCGCTAAAATACGTTGCTCTCCTCTATAGGTTTTCTTCATAGAAAAGTCTTTTTCGGGAACACTCGATTCTTTGACTGATATTTTCATCTCATCCAAAGAGCGTGTATGGGGCGCTGAATAGTTTTTACTCTCAGAATGATGTGAGACACAGCCGGAAAAGAGTATCGCGACTCCCAGACAGAATATTGTTTTAGAGATTTCCATATTGTATAATTATCTTAAAAAAAATTTTATTATTTATTTTTTGTCTTTACAAAAGCATAAAAAATATATCTTATATTTGAAATACTGGATCCTGCTACGACAAACTGGAACATAGTACTTTTTAAATATGGAGACAGCATCCGTTACCAAACAATATCATCTCCAAGACATCTTTCATCTATCCCATTAGGGCCGCTGGACCAAACAATAATTGGAAGGTGTTTTATTTCCTCAACGTGTTCTATATTCAAAAATTTATTTTTAAAAATAGAATCGCTTCCTGACAATTTGTAATTTATTTTAATAATATTAGTTGTATAATCTACATTAAAGGTATTCCCCCACCCATCAAATTTAAGATCTTTATCAAATTTATACCCATAATATTCAAAATATTTTTCCATAATTGTGAAAAATTCTTCTTTTAACTGTATATTTTTATTTCCAAAAATGTCTTTTTGGTAAAATTTTTCATTCTCTATAATAGAAAAGAAAATATTCAACGTCTTCAACGATCCAATTGTCTTATCTGAGCAAGATCCCGGCCCCAAAGGAGGTAATGATGGAATAACACAAAATATTCCAAGGATCAGTAAGCATGCTCCAATAAACGGAACCCAAAATTTAAAGGATATTTTTTTCATCATCTCGTTTTGTATTTTGGAATATTCTTTCCTTCGCCAATAGATAAACGTCTATCTTCATCGATTCATCCAACAGATCCCTCATAACCAATAAAATAGCCCCAAAGGGTGCAGCAAATCTGAGGTATGCGGAGCATACCCATCCCATAGCCCGGGGTCACAGCCCCCGGGTAAACATCCACCCCACGTCCATACTCGACCCTGGAGGGGTCGCATCCACAACGCCGAAACTCAAGAATAGTATTCAACCACAAACTCCGCTTTGGACATTTATTTCACATTCCATAATTTAGATTATATGTAATTATATTGGAAGAAGTTAAATTACAACGAACAGAAATCCGCCGACTGTTAGCCTGATTCGTCAAATCAATATGAATATCATTAAAATTTGTTTTAGAAAACAAGTTGGTTTTTATCTGTTGTGAATCACTCGATATTATCCATTGCGAAGGCTCAAGATTTGCACTCTGTAGGCTATATTCCAGCCCATCCAGGACTACATTCCCCGGAACCATAGTTTCGGTTTCTTCAAAGGAATACCTGAATTCTCCTATATGAAGACGACTTGGTACTAGCATCATGGCAACAGCGATTAAAATCATAAAACAACAAATAAATATAATACAATAAAAAATTAACTTAATTATAAATGATTGATTTTTTATTATATTTATAATTTTATAATTCATTTCAATTTATAGGATTATAGTTAATTCCGCAGCTCCCTGCATTCACCATCCGTTGTTGTCAGCAGATCAGTCACGTTAGAATTCGTTTATATTTCGGGCATTTTGAGTTTATAAGGGCTTCCACCGTTTACACAATAATTCCACTCGGTATTGTGGATGATTTCCAAGGAGATGCAATGTTTTTTTCAATTTATCTAACCGCAGATGAACGCAGATTTTTTTGAGTGAGAAGTTCAAGTTGTGAAGTACCGCCCTTCAGGCGGGGAGATGGGGGAGGCTTCCATCCGTAGGTACGTCTCCCTCCGGGAGCCGCACCCACGGTTATGCACATTCGCCTCTCCGAGGCGTNNAGGCGTGCGCCCTCCGGGCACGGAATAAGCCGCAGTTTTTAACCGCAGATGACGCAGATGGGCGCAGTTTTTTTAGGGGATGGCAGGATAAATACGGGGCTTCGAAGGTGGAAAACGTATCTCTTGGGGCATTGATGATGATGTCGGCAATAGGGGAGCATGAAAAAAATTTAGGTGTAAAAGAATAATTTCTACTTATCACAGATAAGTAGAATCAGCTGATAGAAAAGCGGATATAAAAACGGGTAAGGTTTCTTACGGGATCAGATATATTAGCGCAGCTAATTCAAAGAATAAGAATTCATAATTTTTTCTCGCCTTTCTTCTCTCATTTGCTAGAATTTATTACCGGGATACGGCACTGGAGCCCCCCTCATCCGATAGAGTGCCTGCTTCTTTACCGGACGAGTTATGTACGAAAGCTCGATAAATATGAAAAAACGTTGGATTATCATGATGGCCTTTCTGGCCTTATTCGCAGTATTGGGTCTGGTTCTTCCGGAAGGATCTTCCTGGGAGGAAGAAGAGGGGCTCAATTACGCTAACATCGCGTGGATGATTACGGCGACCATCCTCGTCTTAATGATGACGCCGGGTGTTGCCTTCTTCTACGGGGGAATGGTACGAGCCAAAAATGTGATCTCCACCATGCTGCAAAGTTTTATTGCGATTGGTGTGATCAGCGTTGTTTGGGTCGTTGTGGGGTTCAGCCTGGCATTTGGTGAAGATGTCGGAGGCCTGGGCATTATCGGCAACCCTGCGACTTATTTCATGTTCAAAGACGTGGGGGTACATTTCCCTGTGGGTAACGAAAACCTGGGCGCACTGGGGCTTTCCATTCCGCTGGTGCTTTTTGCCCTGTTCCAGATGAAGTTTGCCATTATTACTCCAACTCTTATTTCGGGTTCCTTTGCGGAGCGGGTGCATTTTTCGGGCTACCTTGTTTTCATGGTGCTCTTCTGCCTCTTCATCTATGCGCCTCTGGCACACGGTATCTGGCACCCGGATGGATTCCTGGCCAATAAGCTCCATGTAGCCGACTTTGCCGGTGGAATCGTGGTCCATGCCGCCTCGGGTATCGCCGCTCTGGCGGGTGCCATTTTTCTGGGGAGACGGCACGGGGCCGGAAAACACCGGCCGGCAAACATCGCTTTCGTGATTTTGGGCGCGGCATTTCTCTGGCTGGGATGGTTCGGCTTCAACGGCGGTTCTTCGCTGGCAGCAGATGGTGTCGCGGTGAAAGCGTGCCTCAATACCAATATCGCCTGCTCGGTTGCCATGCTGGTCTGGATACTCTTTGATTGCCTGCGGGGCCGCAAGCCCTCTGCCATGGGTGCCGCCATCGGTGCCGTGGTCGGATTGGTCGCCATCACGCCTTCAGCCGGCTGGGTATCGGTGGGGCAAAGCATCTTCATAGGCTTTATCACCTCGCTGATCTGCAACGTCGCAGTCCACTGGAAGAGCCGGTCCACCGTGGATGATGTCCTGGACGTATTCCCGACTCACGGTGTGGGCGGAATCGTGGGCACCATTCTGACGGGCATATTCGTTTATGACGCGGCGACGTCAGAAGTCTCACACCTGGTGAGTATCCTCTATCACTGCCTGGCGGTGGTGCTCGTCTTTATCTATACATTCGTGGGAGCCTATATCCTCTACTGGGTCACCAGCAAGATGGTGCCGATGAGAGTCTCACCGGAGAACGAACTCGAAGGACTGGATAGAAGCCAGCACGATGAACTGTACGGTTTGGCCATGCTTACCGAAGAACACGAGCTGGCCGAACATCACCAACCCAAAACAACGGACAAATAGAAGTTACAAATAGCGAACGAACCCTGAATCACTGAACAGAACGTGTCAAAACCGGGGAGGGGCTGCAGCTCCTCCTCTTACTCTCTCCGTGGGGTGAAAAGAAAACCCATTCTAAGTCATATTTCCCCTTTTTGGTGTGCATATTATCGAAGCAATCCGGCGCCAGCTATAATTTTTTAAAAAAATCGTTTGACATTTCTAAAAAAACTCGAATACACTCAGACGATCTAGTTAAGGGACTCCGCTTGTGTTTCCACTTTGCCACTGCCGATCGCATGGTAAAAAACCATCGTGTGGCTGGGGGTAGTGAAATGGAGGATTATAAAGATGATTCGCACTGAATATATTCGCTTTCTTCAAACGCTCAATGCTCCGGGTGTTTCGGGAGACGTAAGGAAAATTGCCAATTTGGTATTACAGAATTTAGATGAATTGATCCCGCTTTCAACGGCTCAGGGTCGACGAGTCAAAGAAATAGTGAGGTTGGCTCAGGAAAACTGGTGTTCTTTTGGCACAGATTTTAATCTTCCATCGGAACAGGTTGCTGACCAGATCCGTTCGATTACAAAGTTAAAAAGATTATCTGTTGGTCCCTTTCGCGGATTTGCAAGAGAGGAGGTTTTTGATTTAGACAGCCGACTGGTTCTAATATACGGCCCCAATGGAACAGGAAAATCCAGTTTTTGTGAGGCTTTGGAGTACGGCCTACTAGGAAACGTTGCTGAGGCGGAAAACAGACGATTTGATCAACCGGATTACCTTAAAAACGCTCACACGAGAAAATTCACGCCACCAACACTTATCGGAGTCGATGCCCAAGGAAGAGAGATTCAGGTTACTGCAAATGAGTTGTTGTACCGCTTCTGTTTTATCGAGAAGAACCGGATCGATAATTTCTCTCGCATTGCCGCCCAAACACCTGCCAAGCAAGAGGAGCTGATTGCCACCCTGTTTGGAGTCGACGCCTTCACAGAGTTTGTTCACGATTTCACGGATACGATGGACGCTAGATACATTGATCTTGAGGGATTAAAAGCAAAAGAGTTGGGAAAAAAAAGGTGGGGGCTGGCCGGGTACCAACAGCAACTGATAACCAGTATTCCTAATAATATCAAAAAGATAACAAATGAGGGACGGGAACTGCTTCAAAATTATAGGGAAGGCTGCACCTATCCCCAGATGGATGAAGAGATCAATGGTACTCCAGACAAGATTGGGCTAATTAAGCAACTTGAGGATGAACTCCAAACACAACTTCCTTCCAAAAGTAATCTAACGATTACTGACCTAAAAAGCCTGAAACAATCGATTGAAAACCAAATCGGAAATCTAAGGACAAAACAGGAAGAGCTGTCAAAAGTTAGCCTGCAGGTTTCATTCAAGCAACTTTACGAGGCTGTGACACAGCTGAAGGGAGGCAGGGCTGAAAAATGCCCTGCCTGTCAGACTCCTCTTTCGAAAGTTGAAGTGAATCCTTTCGATTACGCTGACGCTGAGCTGAAAAAACTTGGGCATTTAAGTCAATTGCAGGGTGATGTAGAAACGCTGAATCGTAACATTGCTACATTTCTAAAGAGACTGTCTGGAATGATTGACACCTGCTGTTTACGTATACCGGAGAACAATTCGCTCAATGCAATTCAAATTTCAGATGAAAATAAGATCACCATTGATTGGTGGCAGTCGCTTCTCCAGGCGTCCAACGTTGGAGTTACCCCGCTGCAGCATCTTGCAAATCAAGTCAAGTTTCTTGAAGAGTTAGACAAAAAAATCGACATAGCTACAGCGTCCCGAACTGAAAAACGGGACAAACTTGTCAAGCTTCGTAACTTGGCCGGAAAATTTGCTGAGCTTAAAACACGCTTTAAAACGGAAGAAAATGCTAAGAAAGAGGCTGAAAAAATTATTTCTCAATTTGACACCGAGAATGCACAGCTTCTTACAGAATCGGAAGCAGAGAAAAAGGTTGTTGTTCAAAACAAAGTCATTGCCAATGCTTATAAAATTTTTGTCGAGAAGCTGAACGCCCATTTAAATGATCTCCCTGCCCAATTGGTGGCAGACTTAGGTAGAACTGTGGTGCAGCTCTACAATGCATTTAACAGTAATGATCGAGAACAAGAACGGTTGGCAGATATCCGTCTGCCACTGAATCAGAATCAATGTCTTGAAATCTCGTTTAAGAACGATCCAACCAAGTATTTTGATGCGTTACATATTTTGAGTGAGGGGCATATACGGTGCATTGGTCTCGCCATACTGACCGCAAAGAACATTAAGGAGAACTGTCCACTACTCATCTTCGACGATCCTGTAAATGCCATTGATGATGAACACCGCTATTCAATTCGGAAAACGTTATTTAAGGATAACTTCTTTAATGAAAAGCAAATTATTTTAGCCTGTCATGGTGAAGAGTTTTTTTACAGTATTCACCAACTCATTGGGAAAGATGCATCAAGGGAAGCCCGCTCTTATTTGTTCTCTCCTAAAGATGATCATCATATTTGCGTTAACTCATCAAACGTGCCGACGAATTATGTGTCAGCAGCTCGTCTGCTTTATGATGAGGCAAAATACCGCGATTCACTCATGTCTGCTCGTCGAGCATTTGAGAGTTTGTTAAACAAAGCATGGTATCACTATGGTAAGTATAGTAATAAATCAGACGACCTTATTAGCGTATCTCGCCGCTCACCGGATCAGCATTGGGATTTAAGGTGCTTGGCTGAAAATCTGAAATCAAAGTTCAACAAATCCAAAGCAGTTATTCCAAATAAGGATCAAATAATCAATTCGATTAACATAGTAATAGGAACTGACGCCAAACAAGCACCTTGGACATATTTGAACAAGGGGACTCACGATGAGACTGATTTGTCAGAATTTGAATCTGAGACAGTAGTTCAAATCGTGGGCGCATTGGAACAGCTTGATGATGCACTGAAGGTACAGGGGGCTTAATAAGAATCCTTCACATATCTGACTGATTTATTCATTGAGCGTACTCTTTGCGGCAGAAAATGCTACAAGGGGCTTAATACCTTTCTGGCCTGACTTGCTGAGGCGATTCAGAAGAATGAAGTTTCTGCGCGACCACAGCGTTTCAATCCAAGCACCCGTGAAGGGTGCGACCTGAGGTATTGAATGAGGCCCTTACCACGCAAGCCGTTTCAATCCACGCACCCGTGAAGGGTGCGACTGCAATGGCCTCCCGCAGCGATTCGGTGATTTCTTGTTTCAATCCACGCACCCGTGAAGGGTGCGACGTCAACCCTGTCACCCATCGGGACATTCCCACTCCTGTTTCAATCCACGCACCCGTGAAGGGTGCGACGAATCGAATCATCTCAGCGTCCACGTTCAAATAGTTTCAATCCACGCACCCGTGAAGGGTGCGACTGGACACCCGGCGATATTTCAATATGCGGATGGTGTTTCAATCCACGCACCCGTGAAGGGTGCGACCTTTTTCTGTTATCACTTATTCAGTCCCAACCGAGGGGTTTCAATCCACGCACCCGTGAAGGGTGCGACTGGATCAATGTTATCCACTACAATACCCCTCTGTGGTTTCAATCCACGCACCCGTGAAGGGTGCGACGGAGAACAGATATTTACCCGGACGGTTGATTTTAAGTTTCAATCCACGCACCCGTGAAGGGTGCGACAAAACGTTAAGTATTCAGTTTATTATGATTTTATCGTTTCAATCCACGCACCCGTGAAGGGTGCGACCGGTTGATTTTAAGAAAAAAACCGTAATTGATAAGTTTCAATCCACGCACCCGTGAAGGGTGCGACTGATGTAATAGGCGTGCCCCTGAGGGCGCGGATTGTTTCAATCCACGCACCCGTGAAGGGTGCGACGGCAAGCACTCTACTTATAACAAGTTTGCTTTAAGTTTCAATCCACGCACCC
>DBPU01000106.1:0-745 GCA_002305615.1 Verrucomicrobia bacterium UBA1412
TTCTCGAAATCCTCCGGGGTTCCATCTTCCGGGCGCCACATCTGCGCGACCTGCTTCAATCCGCGTTCAATACGCTCCTTCTGGCCCGGTCCGTATTTTTTGAGGAGCTCCTGTTCCATCCGGGTAATGCTCTGTTTCATCTGATCCATTTGTTTTACTGTTGAAAGGGGGGCGGCAGCGGGAAGGAGCTTTGCGCCTCCTCTGGGAAATTCCGCGGCTGAATTCAAACAAACCAGCCCTGCCAGAACTACTGCAGAAGATATCTTTAGCAGATGTTTCATGGGCAGCATCCTAGCATCTTCTGCCCAAAAATCAATGAAAAAGAGAAACTGGAAAGGCCGGAATTCTGAAGAATCCCGGCCTTTTTTCAGGGTTTGAGGAGGCTCTCAGGCTCTCTTATCGAGGCGAGAGCTCCTCAAATCCAATGTCATAGAGATGCTTACTTCACCAAGCGGAAGAAGACTGCATCTTCGAGGTCCAGAGGTACCACATACTGCATGGCGCCGCCAACCAATTCACCTTCGAGGTTTTCCCAGATCGGACCATTAGCGCTCGTGGAAACCTGCAGGGTTGCACCCGTGCCGGCTGCCCAGCGAACGATCATGTTTTCGCCATCAGCATCCCATCCAAGAACCAGGTCAACAGGTTGTTCACCGGACTCGAGCTTCACGTTGGCAAAGCTCGCGCAGGCGTCTGAACCGGTCAGGTTGTGAGAGGTCGCCCACATACCGACATAGAGAGGCAG
>DBPU01000106.1:782-1108 GCA_002305615.1 Verrucomicrobia bacterium UBA1412
TTGCCTTCGCGAGCAATACGCTGCCAATGAGGATAGACATAAGCGGTACCGGTCGTGGTCTGCGTGTCAGTGACGGCCATATCCAGAGCAGGACGCCAGGCACTACGCCAATTGACGTTGCCCGGGCTGAACTCTCTCTGAGAATGAGTCGCCAGATAGCGAGAACCCTGGTAGAAACCGCCTTCGGCTGTACCTTCACGGATCATCAGACCCGCCTTGGCCCAGTTGTTACCGGAAGCAGGGAAGCCGAGGACCTCGGCCGTGAGGCTGAAGTCACCTTCAGGAGCCGGACGATAGAGATAAGCGAAATGATCCGCTGTACCCCA
>DBPU01000106.1:1114-30845 GCA_002305615.1 Verrucomicrobia bacterium UBA1412
GGACTGAGCCCTCTTCCAAGCCAATCAGCGCGAACGAATAGTCGCTCGGATCGGGTGTCGGATAGTCGGGGGCCACATAGTCGGTCTGGAATCCACTTACAACCGCCTTGTGCAGGGTAGTCTTATCCTGTGTAGAATAAGCAATACCGATGTAACCGGCCTTAGGCATCTGGTAGGTCGTATCGTCTGCCAGGGTCGTGAAATCGCCCCAGTTGATCAACGTCCAGTAGTTGCCGTCCAGTGAACGATAAGCATAGAACCTGTCGCCATCACGTTTGAGGCGGATCCAGTTGCTCGGATAGGTCGTGCCTTCGTAGTTGATGGAACCCGTCAGAGCGAAAGCACCATCCACAATACGCGGCCAGTTTTCTATCGATGTTGAACCGGCAGGGAACGGACGCGCTGTCGCCTGAACGCGCACCGGGGTTGAGATCATCGACACGTGCGGGCTATTGGCATCCAGCGTAGCGCGGAAGTTCAAGCCCACCTTCGACCAGGAATGGTTGTTCTCAATCGATTCGACACAGAGCACCACATCGAAGTCGCCTTCAATCGGCTCATAGAGGAAGAGACAACCTGATTCACTGTTACCCCAGAAGTCGCCGCCGCCTGCATAGAGCTCTATGTTCTCAGGAGTCGGTACCACATAACCGGCTACGCCATCAGGATTGAGGATCGTGGCCGTCATAGCGGTATAACCACCCACCAGAGTTACAGGCTCGGGCATCGGGAGACCGGAGAGGTTCTTCACATTGGAGATCGTCACGGTAACCGTCGGCTCCGTGCAACCTGTCGTGTTCAGCTCAACGGTGGTTTCACCCTTCATTTCGGCAGATTCGATCGTCGCGCCCACAATGCTGTAGTTCGCAATGGCAGTTCCGGATTCAACTTCCACCGGGCTGTCAAAGAGGACCTGCACCACATTATTGACACCACTGACCTGAATCGGTACCACCGGTTCAGAAGAGGCTTCCACAGTCAGAGTGGCCTCGTGCGTCTTCACGCTCTTACCGGGGACACTCAGGAGGCAATAGCCTTGCATTCCGTCGTACTCGGGCAACGCCACCACCGAGAAGGTGGCTTGGGTTGCGCCCGGATAAGGATTACCGTTCACATACCACTGGTAGGTGATCGGCGCATTGAAGTCGTTGATCGTCGTCGCTTCCACAGTGAAGGTCGCCGTTTCGCCCGCAAATACGGTTGCGTTTTCAGGCTGCTTCACAATGGTGATGCTCGCGGTGTCAGGGTTCACATAGATACCCAGCAAATCACCGGTCAGGATCGGCGCAGTGTTATTTGCCTGCATCGGATCATTGATGTTTCTCCAGGTCCAGGTCATGAAGTCGCCGCCGGTGCCTTCTCTAAGTACCGACGAGAAGAAATACTTCTGACCGGCAGTGAGGCTGATCTGATTCATTCCATGCGTAACTTCCGTACCATCAGCACGCTTCCAGTCATAGATGCGTCCTTGTCCATTGCTGTTCCAACCCTCTTCCCATGAAACAGGTTCATCAGTCGTGATATCGCTGATGCTTTCTGTCGGGGAGATGTAGAGCTTCATGTCATCATCGCAAGCGCCGGCGAACTCATAGGTTCCGGTGACTTTGGGAACGATATATCCGGTGATGCGCTCGATGGCGTTATCCACGTTGAAGTCTGCAGCAACTATTTCAATATACTTGGCGGACTTCGGATCCTTGCGATAGGCATGGCTGCCGATGTTCCAGGAAACCGTTTCGAACAGATTAGCGAAGGCTACTGTATCGTTGAAGCACTCCAGGTAAGTGTATCCGGGTGCAAAGACAAAGCCCGTGAAAGCGGCGGAATATCCGGCGGGTATATAGTTATAAGCCATATCCGCAATATTCTCGAACTTCACGTTGTAAACCTTGCCTTCTTCATGGCGAGAGGTATTCAACACCACGATGGTAGTATCACTTTGATCCTCGCGATAGCTCACGCTGTAGACTTCGAGGCCTTCAATCTTGTAATTGCTCGGCTCACTCAGACCTTCCGCGATCGGTTCGCTGAATTGGACTACAACCTGTTCCATCGTATTGCTGCCGGTGACTTCCGCCGTCGGAGCAGCCGTGTCGGTCTCAACTACCAGCTCGATTTCGGCAGAGGACACTGTCTTACCTGCCAACGAAGCATCAAGGCGGTAGGTTCCCGCATGAGTGTACTCATCCAGATTCTTGAACTGGAGTGTATCGGAGGTTCCACCCGTTACGGTACCGGCCGGGAAATTGGCCTGGGTAACCTGGGTCCACACACCACCGGTATAGACGCTCTTGACGGACCAGATATAGGTCGGAGGCACATCGCCCAGGTCAGAAGCGTAGTTCACTTCTACAGGGAGCGCCACAGAACCATTCGCATAAGCAGTCACTACTGCCGGCGGCTGGCTCACTATTTCCAGAACCGTGTTGAGCGGATTAATCAGAACATCCGGGTTCAACACATAGGCTGCAGGAATGGAAGCTGTCCCATCGGCGATCTTGTCCAAAGGTCCTGCGCTGGGCAGTGACCATGCAACCGACACGCTATCTCCACCGGTTCCCTCATAATGGAAGACCTCGAAGTAGTAGTGTTTGCCGGCAACCAGGGGGATTAATCCGGACTGCGTGCAGGTACTACTACTGTAAACCTTGGCGCCGCTCCAACTGGTCTGCTCAGAGATTTTCACCGCATTAGCCGGAGTCGAATCAGTGCTCAGGAAGAATTGGCTCTGATCATCGGAAGTTATCGCAAAACGATAGTTTCCGGTTTCGGGCGGGACCAGGATACCACGGATGTAAGTCGCATAGCTATCAGCACGGTCGGTCGGACTCTCCAGAGACGTGGCAGAAGCCGTCGTCGTCGGAGCCGTTCCGTTGCGCACGCTGGTGATGAGTCCTGCCAGGTCGGCAGGATATTGACTGCCGCTGTAGTACTTGAGAGTGATACCTGAAGACATGGAGAGTACTCCGAACTCCAGGTTGTCATCTACTACCAGGTTTCCAGTCGGGTCCTTGATATTGGGCAACTTCACGCCGTAAACTTCACCAGAGACCAATCCATCAACCTTCAGGCTCACGTTCCGATTATTATTGCTGGCTACCGCACCGGTCACGGTCATCTGCTGACCACCCGCATTGGTAACTACATAATTGGCGAGAGTCGTCACGGAAGCCGGGTCCATGGATTCGCTGTAGGCAATCGCTACATATTCACCCAAGACCTGATAACCAATGCTGGTTACCGTCGGACGGGTTACGTCGCCTTCAACCGTTACGACGGCTTCTGCCGACATCACGGAAGTTCCCTTATCGGGAGCGCCGGAACCGAAGTTCATGATTTCGCACTTGTAGGTACCTGCATCGGCGGCTGTCGTCAGGTCCTTCGTATAGGTCGCGAAGATGGCTCCCGGTATCGGTTGGCCGTTCTTGTACCACTGATAGGTGATCGGGTCACCGGTGCCGGACACAGTCAAGCTTAGCGGAGCCGGAGCTTTGACATTCTTGCTGACCGGAGAGCGAACCAGAGCCACGGGCTCCAGAAGTCCCTCTTCAAAGTCCACTGCGCTCATATAGAACCTGGTAGTGGGATTCTTGAATTCATTGGTCAGCAACGCCGTTGCGCCGAAGTTATTGCCTTCAATTCCGTAGTGGATACCGCCATAGGCGTTAGTCCCCATGTCGTTGATAGTATTGCTGGTAGTGCGTGTCCAGGTGACCACGCCGCCATCTTCCACTCCGTAATAGGTGTTGATGACATTGCCTACGCGGCCGATACGAACCCACAACTGACCGTCGTCATTGACATAGGTAAGCGGGGTAACTCGGGTTCCACTCAGGAGGAAGGACTCCACACCGCCGCCGGAGCTGCTATCAGCACCAGCGCTCGGACGCCAGTTGGAATAGATCGCATGACGCATGTCCTGCTGCTCGACTCCATGGATGTTGTTGGTCGGAGCACCATAGCCGGGGATAGTATCGCTCCACTGCATCATCTTTTCAGGAGTATGATGGATTTCAGCGTAGGAACTGTGAGGGCCAGCCTTATTCTCATCGAGTGAACTGCGGATCTGAAGACCTGCACGTGCCCATTGAGTAGAGGGGCTCTGGCTCAGAACGCGGGCGCGAATATCGAAGTCGCCCGTGAAGGGTTTGTAAGCGAAGGTGTCTTCATCATACTTACCCCAGTTGACTAAACCCTGGTTATTGACAAAGAATCCATCGCCGCCCAATGCCTGAGCGGAACCTTTGGTAAACGGTTGACCGGCATCAGCAACAGTGAAATCTGCCTTGGCAGTGACCTGCGTATCCGCAATCACGTTGCCGGAAAGATCTTTCACGTTCTTCACCGTCACATCCACCGAGCTGCCGATCGCCACGGCGCTGTTCAGAACCAGCGTCACGCGGTCAGACAATAACTGCTTCACTTCGGTCACCGTCTTGCCGGCTACCGTGTAGTTGCCTATTGTCTTTGCAGTCGTTGAATCTACCGGTTCATTGAAGGTGATGCCGACGCTGTTGCTCAGCGCCTGGGCACTCTCAACTTCCGGAGCGGTGACGTCGGTCACCACACTCAGTTGGGCAGAGGTCGTCTTGGTCGTGGGCACTCCATTGGCCGTGTTCGACACTTCCAATGTATAGGTTCCGGAATCAGCCAACTGAGCTACATCAATTTTGTAGCTGAAGGAATTGCCGAAGAGCTCTGTGCCCTGGGCAATTACCTGGCCGTTCTTCTTCCAAACGTACTCAAACGGATTGTATCCGGAAACCTTAGCCTGGAACTTGTAGCTTGTACCGGCACTGATCTCTCCTCCCGTAATCCCATGGACAACCGCTACCGGCGTTTGAGGGAATGACTGGAAGTCTTGAGCCAACAGTGTGGAATCATTGCTATCGGCACTGTGAGAGGTCGCAAAGACACCCACTGCCAGGGGATAGCCTGAGCCACCCGAACCCAGAGGCAAACCGGCCCAGGTCTCGTCGCCGGAATCTACGGAATAGAGTCTTTCCCAGTTTTCGCCATCGGCGCTCACCATTGCGTGAAAGACATTGCCAATCCTCCGGGCGCGAAGCCATTGCGGCCAAACAACCGTTCCATAACGCTTGGAAAAATCGTCGGTGACATTCAGATCAACTTCCGGACGCCACTGAGTAATCCACTTGTTATTGGCGGGACTCGTCTTCCTCTGAGTCTGCACGCAGAAGTAGCGATCGCCACCAGCGGTGTAATACCCGTTAACGTTACCCATATCGTCAAAGGTCTCATACTGAGTCTCTCTGACCATGATACCGGCCTTCATCCAGTTGTTGGCTTCGCCGTCAAAATTGTTGATTTTGACGAAGTAGTCGAAATCCGCAACCGGATCCTGGGTGGTATATGCGAAGTAGAAGGCATCAGATGCCCCCCAAATATCGGCTCCGCAGCCGACAACAGTCATGACACCACTGGCGTCATCGTAAGCAAAAGACCCCGTGGCGGTACCCGTGTAATTCACAGCATTGTGATACCACGGATCCGGCAGGGCCGCCTGTGCTGAAGTCGCAGAGAATATCCCCGTTGCCAGCATGGCACCTGCGATCAATACAGATTTATATGTTATGCTCTTCATAAACTAATTTGCACTCAATTACAGTGGCTTTGCAATCATTTCTCCCACCGGCCACACCGAGGCACACACCTGGTGCAGACAAGGCTCTATCTGTGTGCGCAGATAAAACCCTCCAAAGTTGGCCACATCTCAACTCGGAGCGAGACACTAAAACACGCGAAGCAGCGGAGCAATGGTCCACGGCGGGATTTCTCCCGCGTCGATTAAACGACAACCAAAAGCTCCAGGCTACTCACACATATCGGTCCTACTCTATAAAATTATATGCGGCAAAGCAACCCTAAAATGGGAATAAATCCCATAGGTTTCGCTCATTTGGCCGTTCCTTGCCGGCCGGCGCGAAAAATAAAACAAAATAAGTGGCCGTTTCCCGTTTTTTTTGATTCACGAAACCCTTTTTTACGTCTAAAACAGGTGAGTAGCCGATTGCGGTTCCATCCGCAATGGAGTGGGGATATGCCCGAGATGAGCCTTTTGAACCATAGAATCCGCGTAGATGGACGTCTGTTCCGGTGCGGTGGAGGGACCTTTTTTGTAAAAGGGTTCACTTATGGACCGTTTCAGCCCGGGGCCGATGGTATTTTTTTCCCCTCGCCCGAGCAGGTGAAAAAGGATTTCGGGGACCTGCGTGCGCTCAANNGGAAGCCGGCCTCTTTTTGCTGGTCGATATCCCCTGGAATAAGCATCTCTATTTCCTTAAAGACAGGAAATCCCGCCAGGACGCCCTGGGGCGCATCCATGCCGCGGCCCGGATTTGCTCTGGCCACCCCTCGGTTTTCGCGCTGAGCGTCGCCAACGAGTTTGCGCCGGACCTCATCCGCTGGTCCGGAGCCCGGCCTCTGGGCAAATTCGTCAACGAGCTGATTCATGAGGTAAAAAGCCTTGATTCTCAGCTTCTTTGCACTTTCTCCAACTACCCTACTACTGAATATTTCCAGGCCGCTGAGGTTGATTTCCATAGCTTCAACGTCTACATCCACAACCCGGGCCAGTTCCACAATTACCTCCAGCGCCTCCTGAATCTGACCGATGGCAAGCCGCTGCTCCTGGCCGAAACCGGAGTGGATTCCATCAGGGAAGGACGGGAGGGCCAGAAGCAAATCCTCACGGGTAAGCTGCAAACCGCGCGTCATGCCGGCCTGGCCGGTGCTATCCTCTTCAGCTACACCGACGAATGGTTCACCGGCGGCTACCCTATTACCGACTGGGCCTTCGGGGTCGTGGATGCCAACCGCAATCTCAAGCCGTCAGCCGAGGCGGTGCGGGAGATATTTGCGAAGGAATTCGTCCCCTCTTTCTCTTCTTACTCAGGATGCAAGCCCCCGCGGGTCAGCGTCATCGTCGCGACCTATAACGGGAGCCGGACCCTGGCCAATTGCCTGCGTTCACTCCAGCGGATCGAGTACCCGGATTACGAAATCATCGTCGTCAACGACGGCTCCACGGACCTCACCGAGAAGGCGGTCCGGAATTTCCCGGGCGTGCAGCTCATTAACCACCCGGTAAATTCGGGTCTTTCCACGGCGCGGAATACCGGCTTAAAGGCCGCCACCGGGGAGATCATCGTCTATACGGATGATGATTGCCGGGTCAATGAGCATTGGCTCACCTATCTCTGCGATGGGCTCCTGCACTCCGACTGCGTCAGCATCGGCGGCCCCAATTATCTGCCGCCTGAGGATTCAACCGTGGCCCGTGCCGTCATGGCCTCGCCGGGCGGACCTGCAGCGGTCCTGTTGGACGACCAGACCGCCGAGCACATCCCCGGCTGCAACATGGCCTTCTGGAAATGGGCGCTGGAAGAAATAGGCGGTTTCGACCCGGTTTTCAAACGTGCGGGCGACGACGTCGATATCTGCTGGAGGATTCAGCAGAAAGGCTGGAAAATCGCCTGGCACCCGGCGGCCTTCGTCTGGCACTACCGCCGCAATACGCTCCGCGCCTATCTGCGCCAGCAATATGGCTATGGCGAGGCCGAGAGCCTGCTCATGCGCAAGCATCCGGGCTATTTCAACCTCCTGGGCGCCTGCACCTGGAAAGGCCGAATCTACGCTCCGCGCTACTCGGTTCCCACTGTGGGCAGCGAGCGCATCTATAGCGGCGTTTTCGGCACCGCTTTCTTCCAGACGCTCTATGCTCCCGAACCGATAATGGGGGCTCTTTTCCTGACCAGTCTGGAATACCACGTCGGAGTCACCCTGCCCCTGACGCTTCTGGCCGCTTTTTCGGACTTTTTCACCATGATGGCCGTGGCCAGCTTTTCGGCCTCTCTGCTCACCTGCATTTTCTCGGCCTGGGAACAGAAGCTCGAGAAACCCAAATGGTGGTCACGCCCGTTGGTCGCCGCTCTCTTTTTCCTGCAACCGCTCTACCGGAGCTATGCGCGCTACAAAAACCGCTTCTCCGAGCCTTACCTCTGCCTCAAGGATGTCGAAAACCTCGAGATGGCTACCCTGGACGGTATCCGCCCGGGCAAAGAATCCCTCGCCTTCTGGATGGATAAAATGCAGCCCGACGCACCCATCCGGGACCGCATCTCCTTCCTCACCCAACTGAAGGATTATCTCGCCAAAAACGGCTATGTAGTCCGCCCCGATATGGGCTGGGATGACTTCGACCTCCTGGTCCACGGCGGATTCTGGACCCGTGCCCAGCTGCTCACGCTGGCTGAGCCTCATCCCGAGGGGGCAACTCTCCTGCGCATCAAAATCACGACGCGCTGGAGCTCCGCCTGCAGAATCATCTTCAAAGCCGGTGTGTTCTTCACGATCCTCCTCATCGCCGTCCTGCATGGAGTCTGGCCCTGGATATGGAGCATCCTCCTGCTGCTCCCGGTGCTGCCCCTCTACTGCCACTTCCAGAAAGCGCTCGTCATGAGATGTACCTACTCCCGGATTTTGCGCTTCGCCGGCGAGCATTCCCTGAAATTTCTCCCCGAAGAGAAGTAATTTTTCCCTTTTCAGCATCCCTTCGCGCATTTGTTTCAATCAATACACTTGACAAACAGGGAAAAAATGAATATTCCCTGAACGGAACTTCTGTATTTGAGATGAAAGCGACGATTCTCAGCCCTGCGGATATCAGGATTCCCTCAACAGCAAAATGTGGATCTCCACTTGGGGTAATGTGTTATGTGCTAGGATGGAAAAACAATGACTGACTATAGAAATTGCAAAGAGAATCTCGGAGGTCGTAGGTCTATAGCGTATTTAGGAACAATGGGTTATGAATAAGGAAAAAGAATTATTGAAGCGTTTTTTCTTGTGGGGCGTTATAGCTAATGCTTTTATATTTGTATTTTTTACTATTTCTTCAATAGTATTTCCAAAATTGTTCAATATTGATTATAATATTATAAAGAGTATATTTTATTTTTATTTTTCTCCAATTTTTTTTATATTAACAGATGTTATTTTTACAAGTATAAATAAACATGATATCATGGGGCTAGTTGCTTCATTTTTGTTTTATGGGTCTATTCTCATTTCAGGATATGGGCTTTTATCCGGATTTATAGGATTTAAATTATATAAAATTAATAAACTTAAAAGAGAATTAGATATTTGTAAAAAAGTAAATTTATTTAATATTTTTCAGTTTTTAATACTTGGGATTATATATACTTTTATATTTCCATTTGTTGTTTTCTTTATTAATATGACAGATTATTATTTGAGATTATATATATTTATTCCAATAATTATTTTGTCATTAACTGTATATAATACAAAATATTATTTTAATTTTAATCTTAATAAGATTCAAGAGAATTGTGGAGAAACAAAAAAAAGACAGGTTTTGCATTATTCCTTGATTTTTGCGGCTCTGAATGCTGCAACTCTGTTTTTCCCCGCTCTATTTTTCGTGGGACGTGCCGTGGGATTGCCTTTTGAAGTTTTTATCGTGTCAGCACTGGGATCTTTTGTTCTGCTTCTATACATTGAAATCAAGAGTTTTCAGGATGCAAGAACCCTGGAGGAAAAGAAACTTTTTAAGCTTGCCATTTTCTCCACCGTATTCTGTATTATATGGAATATTTTCTCAGGTTTTCAAATTTTTTACGAGATATATTTTAATGATAATATAACGCCATTACTAATCAATACAGTTATATTATTTACAATTATTTTATTTATTTTTTACATTAAATTTAAAGATGAAAAATATAAAGATTATTTATAAAATATCAGTTGTATTATCATTAGTATTTTTATTTATTTTTGTTATTTTTCATCTATTAATAAATCGAATTGATAGAGGTAAAAAATTTGCACTACTTATTCAAATGAAGGGGGAAGTAGAAGCTTGGAAAAAATCTGGTAGTCCTCGAGGAAAAGATTTGGAAAAATATTTTAAAAATAAAGAAAGTTTTAGATATAGTGATGGGAAAACATATCCTATATATGTTGCAAGTAATCTCGTATTTAACATTGGTGGAACGAACGTAACCACATTATTTGCCAGTCATCCGGGTTTTTCTGATCCCTATACCACTTTCGTGACAGAAGATGGTATTTTTATCGAATTGTGGCCATCGGGTGATGTCAGAGTCATTAAAGATATGTGGCGCCCACCGGTGGCCCCCCCGCTCTCGAGGTTTCAACCCTTTTACCTCCCGCGTCCAAATGAATAAAACCGGTGCCGACAACATCGACAATGGAATTGCGTGTGCAGGATACGCCCCCTACGGGGTCGTGCGGGGGTGTGTTGTGGATGGTACCCGGGGTCTGCGCCCCCGGGCTATGGGATGGGTATGCTCCGCATACCTCAGATATACCTTTCTTAAAGGAATTAAAGAGTGGTTCTAAACCTAAAGATGATGACATGAAACCAATATCATCAGACACGCAAGATAAAAAGTTATGGTAATATTTCAGTTTTTTGAAAAGTTATGGGATATGTTTTTGAATTTTTTATTCATAATCGTATTCATAATGTTTAAAATATTAGGCATTTTTATTGCATTGATTTCTCCGTTTTTTATATTAATTGATGATTTTATAACATCATCTCCGGATCATTATCTAAGTATAGAAGATATTCAGGGAACCTGGGTTCCGACTCAACAGACCATCACCGATCGAGGTGTAAACGCAGAAGCAACCATCCAGCTGGTCTTTCGTGCAGACGGTACATTCACGACATCTTTCCAGGGTCCCCTGCCCGCAGCACTGGGCGACCTATTCTTTGACGTTTGCGAAGGTGAAGCCGGGGATTCGGATTACAGTATTAACGGGACCTTTTACATGGCCAGACGATATGCCACTCACACAGAAAGAGGAGACATGGTCAAGCTCAAATGGCTCGTAGAAAAAGAGGGGAAAGAGACTAAAACATACGGAAGCAAACTTCGTGCGATAGCCCCGGAAAATTGGAGTGAATGGAAAAAATTCATGTACCGCCCCAAGAAAGGGAAAGATTTCAATCTCTTTTTCTACGTGGGAGATCCGAGGGAATACAAGTATTTCACTTTCGAAAGGAAAAAGGAATCTTCTCAAAAGGCAGAATCGAACATCGAAGGAGTTTTTCCGCCCGAATCGGGAGTTGCACCCCTCGACCCCATCAAGGTGGCCGGGAACAGAATGTGAATTGAGTTGAAACAGAATTAATACCGGAAATAAATATGATCATATTTCAGATAATAGAAAAAATGTGGGAATTGGCGATCGTTATTTTTTCATTCATATTTTTTGCTTTAAAGAATATAGTAAGTTTTTTAATTTCTTTGTATATATTGCCTTTTATTCTGATCTATGGATGCTCCCCATTTTCTCCTGAAAAATATCTGAGCATAGAGGATATTCAGGGAACCTGGGTGCCGACTCAACGTACTGTATACGAATGGGTTAAAAACACGGAAGCAACCAACCAACTGGTTTTTCGGGCAGATGGAACATTTACGGCAATTTTTCAGGCCCCCTTGCCGTTTGGGATAGAGGAACTTTTCATAAATATAGAAGAGGGAGAGGATACGGCTTGCGATTATGCTGTAGAGGGGACTTTTCATATGACCAAAGTAAACCACTATCAGCGCGTGGAAAGAGGAGATCGTGTCGAACTGGAGTGGAACGGAATAAAAGAAGGAGGAGAGAAAGTGAGATACATGAGCAGCCTTGATGTAACAGTCCCGGAAAATTCCGGTTTTTTTGAAGAAGTCGCCTTTCGTCCCCAAAAAGGGAAAGATTTTAACCTCTTTTTCTATATGGGTGATCCTGATTCATGTGATACTTTTGTTTTTGAACGAAAAAAGGAACCCTCTCAAGAAACAAAATCGGAAACGAAGGGCAGCACTTCGCAATAGGCTTTTGCGTTGAAACCGCCTCTGAATGGGTCTATGCTCCTGGGCGGAGACCGGCATGACAGCGGGAAAATTAAAAATAGCGGATCGCGAGTTCGACTCTCGACTTTTGATGGGAACGGGGAAGTTTTCTTCGCCGGAAATGATGCGTAAAGCAATTGAGTCCTCGGGGGCACAGATCGTGACCGTTGCGCTGCGGCGTGCGAATCTCTCGGCCGTTGCGGACCCTTTTGCCAATATACTGGATTTTATCGACCCGGAGACCTGCCTGATTCTGCCCAATACGAGCGGAGCCTCCAATGCGCAAGAGGCGGTGCGTCTGGCCAAGTTGGCCCGGGCTGCCGGGCTGCCGAGCTGGGTCAAGCTTGAGATCCATCCGGACCCGCGCTACCTCCTGCCCGACCCGATCGAAACCTTGGCGGCGGCCAGGGAATTGATAAAAGAAGGCTTTACGGTTCTGCCCTATATCAATGCGGATCCGGTTCTGGCCAAGCATCTTCAGGATGCGGGCTGCGCGACGGTGATGCCGCTGGGTTCCCCCATCGGCTCTAATCAGGGGCTCAAAACTCTCGAACAGATTCAGATTATTATTGAACAGGCTACGGTCCCGGTGGTGGTGGATGCTGGTCTGGGAGCACCGAGCCAGGCGGCCCAGGCACTGGAGATCGGCGCCGATGCGGTGCTGGTCAATACGGCCATCGCGACGGCGGGCGACCCGGTTCGCGTCGCACACGCTTTCAAGCTGGCAGTTCAGGCGGGCAGGATCGCCTATGAGAGCGGTCTGGCCGCAGCGAGCCAAACGGCTTCGGCCACCTCGCCCATTACCCAGTTCCTGGAAGACCTTCCTTAACTGAAATTTATGAAAAAGACCCAACCGGCTCGGACACTTGAGCGGGCTCGTGCCGAAGAGATTTTGAACACGCTGGCCCGGAACCGGATATTGGTTCTGGGAGACCTGATTCTGGACCGCTACATCATGGGGGATGTCAAGCGGATCAGCCCCGAGGCGCCGGTGCCGATTGTGCATTTCTCCCGGGAGACATCCGTCCCCGGAGGCGCTGCCAACGTCGCGCGCAATCTGGCCCAATTGGGCGCAAAAGTCATCCCGGTGGGAGCGGTCGGCTGCGATGAATCCGGGGCAGTCTTGAAGCGTCTTCTGGAAAAGGAAGAGATTCCGGTGGAAACGATTCTGGAGCTGCTCGACTACCCTACCCCGACCAAGACGCGGATTCTGGCATCGGGCCAACAGCTTTTGCGGCTGGACCATGAAGAGCGGCTGAGGCTCAGCCCCAGTGCACAGAAGAAGATCAAGGCGGATATTGTGCGAGCCCTGCCGGAAGTCAAGGCCGTCATTATCGCCGATTACAATAAAGGAATTCTAAACCAGGAGCTGCTTGATTTCGTTAAGGATGAATGCCGGACAAGAGGCATCTGGCTGAGTCTGGACCCCAAACCGAGCCACAGGATGAGCCTCAGCGGTGCGAGCCTCATCACCCCGAACCGGAAGGAGGCTTTCGAACTGGCCATGCTGACCGATGAAGGGCCCTCGGGCGAATCTCCTCTGGAAGACAAGCTCCTGCGGGAGGTGGCTCAGAAGCTCCTCGAGAGCTGCGCTCCGGCCCATATCCTGATCACGCTGGGCGAGCATGGGATGATGCTCTGCCGACCGGGGAAGAGCCCCATTCATATTCCCACGGTGGCGCGGGAAATTTTCGATGTCTCGGGCGCGGGCGATACCGTGATCGCCACGATGACCGCGGCACTGGCAGCCGGTGCGACCCCGGAAGAGGCCGCTATCCTGGCCAATCATGCCGCCGGAGTCGTCGTCGCCAAGGTGGGAACAGCCACGGCCACCCCGGCAGAGATTCTGAGAACTCTTTCTCCCTCAGCATAAACTCATGAACACGACCGGACCCGCTCACACTCCCCGCGCTGCCCGGCCTGCGGTATTTCTGGATCGTGACGGCACGATCAACGAGGACCTCCACTATTTGCATGAGCCCGAGAAAGTCATCCTCTGCCCGGGTGCCGGGGAAGGCTTGCAGCTTCTCCAGAGGGCGGGCTACGCCTTAATCGTCGTGACGAACCAATCCGGAGTGGGCCGAGGCTACTTCCCGCTGGAGGATGTCCATGCCGTCAATGACCGGCTCTCGGAACTTCTCAAGCCGTGGGGTGTCGAAATTCTGGCCTATTATATCGCCCCGGAAAAACCTGAGGAGCCTTCCTTCGGCCGCAAACCCAAACCCGATTTCCTCTTCCAGGCACGGGATCGCTTCGGCTTGAGCCTGAAAGACTCGTTCTTCATTGGGGACAAGAAGGTCGACCTGGAGACCGGGTGGAATGCCGGTCTGAGGGAGTCTATTCTGGTGAGGACCGGCAAAGGGGCACGGGAAGAAGAGAGGGACCCGGCTCTGGCGCAGCGGGCGCATATCTGTGACAACCTGGGAGAGGCGGCCCGATACATCCTTTCGTTGGGCTCGGTGGCGTAAAACGGCCCCTGTTTAGCCGGGTAAAAAGCGGTTTTTTCGAAAAATCCGGGAAAAGGGTTGTATTTTCCGGGCACTTCGCTATTATCAAACCCCGTTGGCGTTATTGCCACAACTTGGTCGGGGCGTAGCGTAGCCTGGCTAGCGCGTCTGAATGGGGTTCAGAAGGTCGAGAGTTCGAATCTCTCCGCCCCGACCATTTTGCAGTGTTTCTTTTTTCCAACGTCTGATTAATAAGCAATTCACAGAAGACAGTCGAAAAATCATCTATTTTTCGATTGTTTTTTTCGAACCGTGACGGGGTTTCTTTTTCTGTCTGACCAGGCTCCCATTACGGGAGACATTTTAGGGTATTCAGTTTTAAAAATTCTTCTCGAAAATACTCCTGAACATTCCGCCCCTGGAAAAGATTTTATATATCGTTTGAAAAAACGGAAAAGATGTCGGAAAAATTGACAAGTGACTCTCCTGTGCTACTTTTAGATGAGGAAATTCCTGTGCTCGTGGGAGAGTTATCCATGCCGACACAAGATTTCTGAAATAAAATATCTGAGATTTGTAATCTGCGAGAATGAAGAGTATGGCAGTCCAGGACTGTAATCACCGAGCTTGTAAGGGAAGGCTGCTCAGGTCAAGGGTCGGGCACGAACCGGAAAAGTCCAGTGCGGAGTTTTCCATTTTTTATTTGGCATGACTGATACGTATACACTGATCGCAGTTTTGGGCGACCGTGGGCCGGACGGGCTACAAAGAAAGGGCAATGGATGAAAAGGACTTTGAAATTATTAAAAGGTTTTATTGAAAAACGCTGTCAGGGGAACCGCTGCGTGGTGATGGGGCTGATGGTTTTCATACTGCTGGCAGGATCGGTCGGAACCTGGTGGCTGGTGGTCCGAGCCGACCGTGAGATGAGTGAGGAACTGCTGGGCCGTACGCGGCTGGCAGCCAAAGCCGTGAATCTGGAAAAAATCAAGTCTTTGACAGGCACGGCAGATGACGTAGAATCCACAAACTACCAACAACTTAAAGAACAGTTCGTAGCCATCCACGAAGCCGACCCGAATTGCCGCTACGTTTATCTCATGGGGCGCAAAGCCGATGGAACCGTGTTTTTCTTCCTGGACAGCGAACCGGAGAATTCCAGGGACTACTTGCCGCCCGGACATATATATGAAGAGGTTTCGGCGGGAGATCTGCATGTTTTCGAGACGGGAATTGCGGCGGTCTTCGGTCCGGTCACCGACCGCTGGGGAACGTGGATCACCTCTCTGGTGCCAATGACCGATCCGGAAACAGGTGACATAGTCGCGTTACTGGGAATGGATATCGACGCCCGGGATTGGCATTGGAACGTGGCCGCGCGGGCCGGCTGGTCCGTGGGGATGACGCTGATGATGATGGTCGGGCTCTTGAGCGCGTTATTTGCCGCTGGGAAGGTCCCCTCTTCTCCCAAGCCGGTCATGCGCAGACTGTTGCCGTTTCTGACAGTCATGCTCCTGGTATTGATTGCCACCTCAGCCTATATCCTGTGGCGGGAACATTATGATCGCGTCATTGGGAGGACATCCCTGATAAGCACTGATGTGGAGTGGAGCTTGAAGGCCGCTTTGGAACGGCAGCCCCGCGGCATGGCAATGACCGCACTTTCCGTCGCCGTTGATCCCCGTGTACAGGAGGCATTGAAGGCCAAAGATGCTGAACTCATCCCGATCGACTACCAAAAAATGTTCGAAACGCTGCAACGGGGCCAATCTTTAACCCACTTCCTCTTCTATGACACAAACCGCATCTGCCTGAAGAGGCTTCACAAACCGGATTTGCGCGGGGACAAGATTGATCGTTTTACGACCCTGGAGGCTGAACGTACAGGAAAGGCTGCATGGGGAATCGAAATAGGATCGGTGGGGACAGCCGCTCTGCGATTGGTCCAACCTGTTTCAGAAGGCAATAAAATCGTGGGATATATCGAAATAGGCAAGGAGATCGATAATATTCTAAGGGAACTGCAGACGCCCTCCGGAGTGGAAGTAGCCCTCAGCTTAAATAAAAAGGCGATGCGGCTTGAGGATTGGGAAGAGGGAATGCGTCGGATGAACCGCAATTCTGACCTGGAGCGCTTGCCCCACAGCATGATCATCTATGAAAGCAAGGGGCGTCTGCCAGACGTATTTGCACAGTTGCTGGACCATAGCCCTTCGGCAGAGCATCACGAAATACGAAGTTGGGATATCGTTAATGCCGGTCGGAACTGGAGCTTGACGATATCACCGCTTAACGACTCCTCCGGCAAAGAGATAGGAGATATCCTGATCATGAGCGACACCACGAACCTGAGGGCATCGTTCAAACGTGATATCACTTTGGGAGGCATCGTGTCCGCGGTTATTCTGGCGGCGCTCCTGGGATTGAGCTACGTAGTGCTGCGCCACACCGACGCAGGCATCCGCGCCCAAGAGGCAAGGTTGCGTGAGAGTCGGGAACATCTCGCGGCGACGCTTCGTTCCATCGGTGACGGGGTGATCGCCTGCGACACGACCGGGGCAGTCGTAAGCCTCAACGCGGCGGCAGAAGTGTTGACCGGCTGGAGCAATGCCGAGGCGGCCGGAGTATCGATCCGGGAGGTATTCCGCATTGTCAACGCCCAGAGCCGAGAGACGGCGGAAATCCCGGTCTTTCGCGCCATTGCCGATGGGGTGAATGTCGACCTGGCCAATCACACGGCACTCATTGCCAAAGACGGTACGGAACACCAGATTGCCGACAGTTGCGCCCCCATCAAGGACAGCTCCGGCACGGTCAGCGGCGCGGTGCTGGTTTTCCGCGACGTAACCGAGGAATATCGGCAGCGGGAGGAGTTGCGGGAGAGCGAAGAGCGATTCAAACAACTTGCAGAGCAAAGCAGGACGATTACATGGGAATTCGACTCCGAGGGTCTCTACACTTTTATCAGTCCCGTCGTTAAAGAAATTTTAGGCTACGTTCCAGAAGAAATTATCGGCAAGATGCACTTCTACGACCTGCATCCGAAAGAAGGCATCGAAGAAATCAAGAAGATCGCATTCGGACTCTTTTCACGAAAAGAACAATTCCGGGAACTGCTCCGACCGTCCCAAAGCAAGAGCGGCGAAATACGTTGGTTCTCCACCAACGGAATTCCCCTGTTGAACCCCGACGGAACACTGCGCGGATATCGAGGCTCCTACACCGACATTACCGAGCGCCGGCTGATGGAGGAGGAACTCGAATCGGAGCGGACGCGGCTTGCCGGTATCATCGAAGCTACGCACGTCGGAACCTGGGAGTGGAATATCCAGACTGGGGAGTTAGTTATCAATGAGCGCTGGGCGGATATCATCGGTTATACACTTGAGGAAATCAGCCCAATATCTATTGAAACCTGGATAAAATATTGCCATCCCGATGACCTGAAACGCTGCAACGAAAAGCTCGAAAAGCATTTCCACGAGGAACTCCCCTATTATGACGTGGAGGTGAGGATGATGCACAAGAACGGCGGATGGGTCTGGGTGCACGACCGAGGCAAGGTTGTGTCATGGACCCCGGAGGGCAAACCGCTGCTGATGCTCGGCACCCATCAGGATATCACCGAGCGCAAGCAGATGAATGAAGCGCTGTTCAAAGCAAATGAGCGATTTACGCTTGCCGTAAATGGTTCCAACGACGGCATCTGGGACTGGGATATCACGACCAACGAACTCTATCTGTCCCCGAAATGGAAACAGATTCTCGGCTATGAGGACAATGAGCTTGAAAACCATCATAATACTTTCATCCGCCTTGTTTATGAAGAGGACCTTGAGAAGGTGAATGAACATTTACAGCGCTATTTCAAAGGTGAGGCAAATGAATATGCCATCCAGTTCCGCATGATGCATAAGGATGGCTCTCTGCGGTGGATTCTTGCCAAAGGGGCTGCCATTCGCGACGAAAAGAACAGACCTTTCCGCATGGCGGGTTCTCATAGCGATATTACCTTGCAGAAAATGGCTGAGGAGGCGATCAAAGCCGCCAAAACCCAGGCTGAAGCCGCCACAAAGGCCAAGTCGGTATTTCTGGCCAATATGAGCCACGAAATCCGTACTCCGCTCAACGGCGTGATCGGCTTCACTGACCTGCTCAGGAACACACAGCTTACGCACGACCAGCGGTTGTATGTGGAAAACGCCAGCGTCTCGGCGCACTCCCTGCTCAATATTATCTCGGACATCCTCGATTTTTCAAAGATCGAAGCCGGGATGATGACGCTCGAATATATCATGACCGATATGTTCCAGCTCTTTGAGCAAAGCGTGGACATCGTCAAATTCAACGCGGAAAAGAAAAAACTCGAAATTCTGCTCAACCTGGATGTCAATATGCCCCGGTTCGCGATGGTCGATCCAGTCCGCCTGAACCAGGTCCTTGTCAACCTGCTGGGCAATGCCGTCAAATTCACATCACAAGGCGAAGTGGAGCTCAAAGTGCGCTACAAGCCTCTGGAAAATAGCCGGGGAGTTTTCTCAATCTCGGTCCGGGATACGGGCATCGGCATCAGCAGGGAGCAGCAAAAGAAGCTCTTCAAAGCCTTTTCCCAGGCCGACTCCTCCACCACGCGCAAATTCGGCGGCACCGGTCTGGGGCTGACCATATCCGATATGATCGTGGTGCAAATGGGCAGCAAGATTCAAATTGAAAGCATCGAGGGTAAAGGCGCCACCTTCTTCTTTGAGCTCAGCCTCGACACCGCAAAAGGAGAGAGGCGCAGCCATAAAGTCATTTCACATATCAAACGGTGTCTGGTCATCGACGACAACGCCAACAACCGGCTGATCCTGGAACATATGATCAAGAGCTGGGATATTGAATGTGAATCCTGCGCAGATGGATTGAGCGCATTGGATATTCTTGGTAAATCCAAACCGTTCGACATCATTATCTGCGACTACAATATGCCCCAGATCGACGGTTTGGAAACCATCCGCCGAATCCGGGAAAAAATGGAAACGGCGCCGGAGAAACAACCGGCAATTCTCCTCTACTCTTCTTCCGAAGACCCCGATATTCATAAGAGAAGCCATGATTTGGGCGTTCGCTTCTGCATCGCCAAGCCGGTGAAACAGGAACAGCTCTTTGCCTGCTTCGCTTCAGCCTACGAACCGATACAGGGTGAATCAACGGTTGGGACTCCTGAGACCGAAACCAAACCGGAGAGCGATTCGGCAACGAAGAATCCCCCGTCCGGACCGGTGATACTGGTAGCCGAAGATATCCACCTGAACATGACGCTGGTGAAGGTGCTGCTCACAAGAATGTTCCCGGGCGCCGTAATTCACGAAGCCGGAACCGGCATGGCCGCGATACACAAATACCGTGAGTACCATCCTGACCTGATTCTGATGGATTTGCAGATGCCCGAAATGGACGGAAGAGAGGCGACACAGGAGATTCGCAAACTGGAACGGGATTCCGGCGAACGGGTACCCATTATCGCGTTGAGTGCCGAAGCCCAACCAGAGGAGATGGAAAGCTCTATCCAGGCTGGCATTGATGATTACGTCACCAAACCGATCGACGCGAAAAAACTGAAGGTGGTTCTCGAGAAATATTTTCGAAACAGACCGAAGGCTTGATTATAAGCCCGGGCGATCAGAAGGGCCGTTTGCAAGCAGAGGCTGCCGATCAGATTGAATTCCTCCTCAAAATCACGGGGAGGATTTTTACTTTACATGAGAAGGTTGTGACTTTACTATGATACAAGTTCCTCATTCTTGAAATTTGGGAACGCAAATAAGAAAACAACTTATGAAAGAAAAGAATATACCCTTTTTAGGCGCACCGTCGCGCTTAATTCCGTTATTCATCGTCATGGCATCGCTTCTGGTTTTGCCGGAAGTGCAGGCTGAAATTGGCGGCACCTTCACGAACAATGGGCTGACCTACACCGTTCAAACCGAAGAGACGGATACCAAAACGGGAACGGTCTCTGTCGCGCCGGAATCCCTGGAGATATCCGGTGAAATCGTGATTCCCGCCCTGGTCCTCAACGAGGAGATCAACTATTCAGTGACCACTATTCTGCAACGCGCATTCTACGGTTGCAACAGCCTGACGAGCATCACTATCGGCGACAACGTTACCGCAATCGGAAGCAATGCATTTGCAAATTGCAGCAGTCTGAAAACGATAACGATAGGCGACGGGGTCACTGAAGTGGGAGGCAATGCGTTCGCCAACTGCAAAGTTCTGGAAAATGTAATAATAGGCGACGGGGTCACTTCTATTCGCTTTAACGCGTTCTCTGAGTGCGGCAGTCTGGCAAGCGTCACTATCCCTGACAGCGTCACTTATATTGATCACCACGCATTCTACGGATGCACCAATCTGACAAGTGTGGCCCTGGGCAATGGCCTCACCGAAATCGGGGAAGGCGCCTTCGTCAAATGCACCCGTCTGCCAAGCATAGAAATTCCTGACAGCGTCACTCTCTTGGGACGCACCGCATTCTCCTACTGCACAAACCTGACAAATGTAAAAATAGGCAGCGGAATTACTGAAATCAGTTATGAGGCATTTTCCTGGTGCAGCAGTCTGGCAAATGTAGAAATCCCGGAGAGTGTCACCACCATCGGTTCTTATGCATTCTATGGATGTACCGGCCTGCCGGGCATAGTAATTCCGAATAGCGTCACCTCGATTGGGATCGCCGCATTCTATGAATGCAGCAGTCTGACAAGTTTGGATATTCCCGATAGCGTCACCTCTATTGCAGACAGAGCGTTCCAGGCCTGCTTCAGTCTGACGAGCCTGAAAATAGGCAGCGGCATTACCGAAATTGGTTTTGAGACATTCTCCCTGTGCAGCAGCCTGACAGATCTGGTCATCCCCAAGAGTATTACTTCCATTGGCAGGGGCGCATTCGATGGATGCAGCAGTCTGGCGTACATCGAAATCCCGGAGAGTGTCCGTGTGATCGGCACCGCCTCATTCGGCAGATGCACGAATCTCAAAAGCATCACCCTTCCGTCCAGCATCGCATTCCTGGGAGATAGAGCATTCCAGTATTGCCCGAATCTGACGGACGTTTATTTCAAAGGAAACGCGCCGGAACTATCCGCGGAAAATTCTTTTTTTGCCCCGGTGACAATTTACTACAGAGCCGGGACGACCGGGTGGACAAATCCCTGGGATGGACGGCCCACAGCGTTGTGGAAGACGGCTCCTGATATTATTGATCAACCGCTGAGCCAAGCCGTAATGGAGGGAGCTTCGGTCACCTTTAGTGTCATTGCGATCGGAACCGAACCCTTCAGTTATCAATGGTATAAAGATGGAGTCGCACTTGAGAATGAGGTCAACCCAAGCTACATGATCGAAAGCGTGAGCGCTGAACACCTGGGCGATTACACCGTGGTCGTTTCCAATGAATTGGGTGAGACGACGAGTACCGCAGCCACACTCACTCTGGCGCAACCTCGCCGTGCGGCAGCAACGGTTCAGGTCGTCGATGGCGCAATTACGGGCCTCACCATTACTGATGGAGGTTATGGATACAGCCGGGTACCTAATGTGAGAATCAGAGATGAATCAGGAACAGGTTTTGAAGGTCATTGCATTGTTGAAAACGGAATCGTTGTCGGAATCGTGATCGATAACCCCGGTTCAAATTATTCGAGTGAGGCCACCATTCTGATTGGAAGTCCGGGGATCAACAGCAGTCTGGAAATCGGGACATCAGAATTAAATGCAGGGGTAAGAATAACGATGCATCTAGCCCTGGGGATGGAATACCAGCTCTGGAGCTCGGTTGACTGCGTTGATTGGACACAAGAAGGAGAACCCTTCACCGCCGAAGAGGAAGAAATGGATATTCTCCGGGAGACTGAAGGAAACGGTAGATTCTTCAAGCTGCAGGAAATCTAAGCTTATTCGAGATTCGCAATAAAACGAAACGGAGCCGAAGATGTAACTATGTTTTCGGCTCTTTTTTAACCACGAATGCACACGAAGAGACACGAATGAAGAAGGAATAGAGAACCACAGATAGACACGGATAAACACGGATGCTCTGGAGCGGGTGGTTCAAGGGCCGTACGAAAAAAAAGCGCAAAACTCAGGTCAACGCAGCAAACACTTCTGCGAATGCCCCTATCGTTATAGAACGCACATCACGAATCCGTGTCCATCGGTGTTCATTCGTGGTTCTTCCCTTTTCGGGGCACGTATTTTTGAGGCAATGCGCCTGTCTTTTCGGTTCGGGAGGTCTCCCGATTAAAGTCGGTTTACCACCAGCCGCGGCTCTCTTCTGAAGCAGGGTTGCGGTAAGTCTGGATGAGGAGCTGGCTGCGGGCAGAGGTCAGCGCCATAATAAATTCATCGTAAGACTGGAAGCGGTCGTCCGGGTTTTTGGCCAATGCACGCATAATTGCCTGGCTCGTGGCCTCGGTGATGCTGTCGATGGCATGATTAGGGGGAACTACCGGCGACTCCACATGAGCCATAATGACCTCTTCGACCGTCGGCGCATCGAAGGGAACGCGGCCGGTGAGCGCATGGTAAAGGGTGCCTGCCAGGGAATACATATCCGCCAGGAAATCTTCACGCTCGCGGCGGATTTTCTCCGGTGCAATGTAGTAGGGTGTACCCCAAACCTCAGCTTCACCGCCTTCGACGTTTTCCTCTGCTATCGCCAGGCCGAAATCGACCAGCTTGGGCTCGCCATCTTTATTGAAGAGAATATTGGCCGGCTTGACGTCGCGGTGAAGAAGGCCGTGCCGATTGGCGCAATCCAGTGCCGAGGCGATCTTAATGCCGATATCCAGGACGCTGAGCTCCGGGACAACCTGGCTGCTCTCGATCCAGGAATCCAGACTGCCGCTATTGGCCAATTCCATCACGAGGTAGCGGTTATTATCGGATTCATCAAAGCTGTAGATATGAATGATGTTGCTATGGCTCAAGCCGGCAGCGGCCTTGGCTTCCCGCAGGAAAGCTTTTACGGATTCGGGGTCGTTCACGAGCTCCTCCTTCATCAGCTTAACGGCCACTTCCCGCTCAAGCATCGTGTCAAAGGCGCGGTAAACAGTCCCCATTCCGCCCTGCCCTACCACGTCACGCAACTCAAATTGGCGCAGTTTCATCGGCATCATGATCGGATGCCCGCATTTGGAGCAGGAGGTATAGCTCAAAGGTGGCAGGTTGTCCTGAATGAACACCTTAGAGCCGCAGCCGATGCAATTTACCATTTTCAGAGAGACTTTTTCGCCATTATCACTCACGTGCAAAATTCTAGCATTATTCCTGCCAAGCGACAAGAATGCAGAAAAGAGTTGAGCTTCCATGCTGCACCGGAGACAATAGAGAGCAGAGCTCTGCGCAGGTGGCGAATATCTCGACAGGCAAAGAGCCCGAGGCGTTAAGAGAAAGTGCATATTCCGGATCATATCGTAGAGCAAATCCGCAATGCCAGCGATATTGTGGAGGTGGTCGGCGGATACCTGCCCCTGAAAAGAAGGGGCCGGGAGTTTATTGCACTATGTCCCTTCCACAGCGAGAAGACCCCGAGCTTCAACGTCATCCCGCATAAACAGATTTTTTACTGCTTCGGCTGCCATAAGGGCGGCGACGTCTTCAAATTCCTCAGCGAATACGAAAGCATTTCCTATCCGGAAGCGATTCAGCGGCTGGCAGATCGGGCCGGGATCGAGATCGAGTTCGAACAGGGTCCCGACAGCCGGGAACGTGCCCGCAGAGACACCCTTTACCGTATTCATGAGGAGTTCACCCAATACTGGCATGAGCAACTTCTGAAGTCGCCCGAGGGGCAGATCGCCCGCGATTACCTGGTGCAGCGCGGTGTGAGCGAGCAATCCACGCAGGATTTCCGCCTGGGTTATTCGCCTCTGGCCTGGGAAGATACGCCACGGCAGGCGCAGCATTTAAACCTGGATTTCGATTTACTGGTGGAGTCGGGCCTGGCGTTGCAAAAAGAGGGACGCTCCGGAGGATTCGGGCGCTTCCGCGGGCGGCTCATGTTCCCCATTGCCGATGATCAGGGACGGGTGATCGGTTTCAGCGCGCGGGCTCTTTACCCGGAGGATTCCAAGATGGGTAAATATGTGAATTCGCCCGAGACGCCGCTCTTCCACAAAAGCAATGTCGTTTTCGGTCTGGACCGGGCCAAGCGGGAAATCATCCAGAAGCGCTGCGCCATTATCTGCGAAGGGCAGCTGGATTTAATCGCCTGCCATTCAGCCGGTTTCAAGAATACGGTAGCGCCGCAGGGAACCGCATTCACGCTGGAGCAGGCCCGCATCCTGAAGCGCCTGGCGCCGGAATTGATTCTCTGCTTTGACGGCGACGAGGCCGGACAGAATGCTGCGGTGAAGGCGCTCGACACGTTCCTGGCGGCGGACCTTAATGCGCGGGTCGCTTTCCTACCGGCAGGCTCGGACCCGGATAGCTTCATAAAATCCTATGGAGCTGAAGCTTTTGGAGAGTTGATCAAGAGGTCACGGGAATTTTTTGATTTTTACCTCAGCCGACTTTGCCAGCAAAATAACAAGGAATCGGACCGGGGCCGGATCCAGATTGTCCGCTCCATGGGCGAGGCGCTCCAGAAGGCCAATCAACCGCTTCTGACCGATACCTATGCCCAGAAAACCGCTCAGCTTCTCGGGGTAAGCCCGCAGACGGTTCTGGATGAATTTGCCCGGTGCAAAAAAGCGCAACCGCCTGCAGCTTACAATGTTGAAAGAGCGAGGAACCGCCCCCGAACCGATGGCGATACCGGTGCATTCACTGATGAACGAAGCCCTGCGGCCGTGGAAAATACGCCTCCGACGCCCCGGGAGCGGTGGCTCCTGGTGCTCTTCCTGATGAACGAGAGCGAATGGGACTGGATGGCGCACGGGTTCCAGCCTGAATGGGTAAAAAACTCCTGCGTGCGAGAGATTATCGTTGCGGCGCTGGATCAGCATTGCGCCGGGGAATACTCCCCATATCATCTTTTGCAAAGCTTTCCGGACCCATTTTCCCAGCAGCTGCTCTGCTCGGCCATGGCTCAGGACGGAGAAGTGATTCCCGAACCGGCCCAACAGCTCCGGGAACTTATCCAGGCGCTGCGCGCCCAGCACTGCGATCACTTACTTCGCTCGCTGAACCAGAGATTGAACGCCCCGGGCATCTCCGTGGAGGAGCAAACGGAGCTCCTGCAGCAAAAGGAGCGGATCCGGCAAATCCGCAACTCTCCCCTCTTTGGGGTGTAATATAGGAGGCCGTCGAAATCCGGCGACTTACTTGTTGGGATTATTTTATAACAAGCTTAATTGGAAAGGTTAATGAAAAGAAACTGGATTAAAATCTGCAGTGTGATGGTGTTTTGCGGCTGGCTGGCCGGCAGTATCGACGTTTCCGGCTCCCCTGCCCCTGTTAGTCAAAGCGGCGATGTGCGGCGCGATGCCGTAGTGCTGGCGGTGGAAAAAGTCATGCCCGCCGTGGTTAATATCAGCACCGAGACCGTCGTTCAGCGGCGCAACCCTTTTGACGATCTCTGGCGAGATTTCTTCGGTCCCTACTATGGGCGCAACAGCGAAGTGCGCTACAGTCTTGGCTCCGGGGTCATCATTGACGAAGAAGGCTATATTCTGACCAATCTGCATGTAGTCCAGCAAGCGACCCGAATATGGGTTTCTCTTGCGGACGGACGGAAACTGGAGGCCGAGACGGTTTCGGATTTGCGCCATAGCGACGTGGCTCTGCTGAAACTGAAGACCGAAAAAGACGAGCGCTTTACTGCCGTGGCTTTTGCGCAGGAGGATGATCTGCTGCTGGGAGAAACGGTCATCGCTCTGGGGAACCCCTTCGGACTGGGCGGTTCGGTGACTCGCGGCATCCTGAGCAGCAAAAACCGCCGTCCCCCGGTGGAGAATGAGGAAATGGATGTTCAGGATTGGCTCCAGATTGATGCGGCGATCAACCCGGGCAATAGCGGCGGACCCTTGATCAACCTGGCTGGAGAATTGATCGGTCTCAACGTGGCCGTCTACAGCAAGGGCGACGGAATCGGTTTCGCGATTCCCATCCGGGCCGTCTCGGAGGCGCTCTCCCTGATGCTGACGCCGGAAAGCGTGGGCAATCTCTGGTTTGGCGCCGTCATGGAAGGCCGCGGGGAACTTTCTATTAAATCGGTTGATATCGGCAGCCCGGCCGAAATAGCCGGCATTCAGCCCGGCGACATTATTGAAACCATCAATAACTCCCCTGCCAAGAATTTGATCGAGGCAAACCGCCTCATCCTCAAAGCCAGCGAGAAATCAAGGCCGGTGAATTTCTCCCTGAAACGCGGAGAGGCAACCAAGAAAGTCGTCGTCACACTCGTCCCCGAATCCGAATATTTCAATGAGGAGTATCTCCAAAAACGCCTGGGGATGAAGCTCGAAAAACTGACGCCCGAGATAGCCGAAACGCTGGGAGTCCAGATGATGGATGCTTTCGGCGTCATGGAAGTTCAGAGCGGGAGCTCAGCCGATAAGGTGGGGATTCGCCCGGGGATGCTGATTTACGGAATGGACGGGGAAGCCCTCTCCGATACGGTCAAGTTTGCCCGTGCTCTCCACAAAAAAGCCAAGGACCAGAAGGTCCGTCTCTCGGTGCGCATTCAGCGCAGGACGGGCAACTTTATTGAGTCGCGCAATGCCGAGGTGGAAATCACATTGCAATAGATTAAACCTCTGAACGCTCCTTCTGCACGACCGACGCGCAAAAGGAAAGAGACCTCCAAAGAAGCGAATAATGCACTTTGGAGGTTTTTTCTGTTTTAGAAAGGGCGTTTTTTTGAGAATTTCTTCATTACTTTCATTAAAATACGGGTTGACATACCGGCCATTGAAAGATACGTTACAACCAGCTTGGTTAGGTCCAGTATGTGTTAAGGGTTTTTCAGGCATTTCAGGCAGTAAAAGTTAAGGGTGTCGGAGGATCAGCTTTAAACAACATGTATCTGGCAGATCAGCTTGTATCTCCGGGATGTTTCTTGGAGCTGAAATGAATCTAAAACAAAAAACTTATGAAAATAACTCGAAAAATAGGCGGAGCGGCTCTGGTCTTGAGTCTGGCGCTCTGCAGCAGTTATGGTTTTTCAGGCGGTGAGGGAACGGAGGAAAATCCGTGGCTCATCTCGACCCCCCAGGAATTGGCGTCACTGAGCCAATACACCGGGGAAGCCGGAGCAGGCAAGTATTTTTCCCTGGCGAACGACATCACTTTCAGCGAAACGGATTTCGCGGCCGGAGGAGATTTTTACAATGAAGGAAAACTCTGGGCGCCCATCGGCACTACAGAAAATGATCCTTTCCGTGGCCACCTGAACGGACGGAATTTCGCCATTGGCGGTTTGAAAATCAATCGCTCCGGTGAGGCTAACGTCGGTCTATTCAGGTTCATCAGCGGAAACACAATCCGCGATCTCATTATTAGCTATGCCGCCCAGATAAGCTCAGTCGACAACACCGGCGGGCTCTCAGCAATCGCGGAAAGCGCGACCGCCCAAAACGTCAAGGTCAAGGGATTGCTGAATACATCAGACACGTATGGGTATGCCGGGGGCATCTTCGGCTACACGAGAGGAGAAACCGTCTTGAACTCCTGCGCGGTGGAAGGAACCCTTAGCGGAAGACAATGGGGCGGTACCACCGGCGGTTTAGTCGGGCAAAACAGTGGTCCTCTACAAGTAAATAACTGCGATGTTGATGTGACTACTCACACCACTTACACAGCAGGAGGAATTATTGGATATGACTGCCATAACTCACAGATCACCGGATGCCAGGTCACCGGTAAAATCTTCGGATACGTCTACACGGGCGGAATCATCGGAAATACCTATCATCCGACCGATTATCCCGACCGTACAAATGTGATTGAGAATTGCTCAGTCGCGGCAGATCTTACGGGTGGACTCGACGTGGGAAACTATGGGAGCAGTTTTGTGGGCGGCATGATCGGATACACAGCTCTGCGATATGTTACCGTCAGGGGTTGTAACTATTCAGGCAATCTCTATACAAGCGTACCTGCAGGAGAAGCCTGCCTGGGCGGAATGATCGGTGCGGCCTCAGGCTGTATTCTCACCGTGGAGAATTGCCGCAGCACGGGCAAGCTTGATGGAACCGTCCGAAGTGCGGCCTCATCCTGGATGGGACTGGACACCGTCTACGCAGGAGGAATCGTCGGTTACGCGAGCTGCAACACGGTTTGGGGACCTGTCGTGGTAAGATCCTGCTATGCCTCCACAGAAATCACGGGCAACAGCGTCGCCAATATCACGGCGGGCGGACTATTCGGAGCGCTTATCGGCGGTCGTTACATTGAAAACAAGCTGATCGATGAAATCGTCGGCTGCGGATGCGACGGGAAAATAACAGCCACCGGGACCGGGGCTACCTCTTACCAGCTCAGAATCGGCGGGCTCATCGGAAGACTGGAGCAGGTGAACCTCACCGATTGCTATGCCATGAACGATATCTCGGTCAATTCATCGCCTTCCTACAATCTGGGCAGTTTGGTAGGAGCTGCCACAAGCGCCTACATGCGCCATAGCCATGCCATGGGCAATATCGAAGTCACACCCACCAGCTACCGCAATGGTACGCTGGGAGGCATCCTGGGAAAAAACACCGGCTCGACCGTATCTCAGTGCGTGGCGCTCTCGAGCTCTTTACATGGAGCTCCCGCCTCAGACGTGGCCGGACCTCAGATCAATCGAGTCGCTTCGGGTGAGGCGACCGGTTTGAGCGAAAACTATGCTCGCGGCGACATGGTCAAGCTGGCGGGTGAAGATACTGTCCCGAGCATTGACGACCTCAACGGCCCCGACGGCCTTGGCAAAACAGCGGAAGAGCTCTCCCTTCAGAGCACGTATGAGGCTCTGGGATGGGATTTCCAGACTACCTGGAAAATGGATACAGAGGGCTACCCGATTCTGACCTGGAATCTTCCGGATCCTTCGCCGGTTATTACCGAGCAACCGCTCCCGGCCAAGGTCACTGCAGGAGAGAACGCCACTTTCAGCGTCACGGCTACGGGTGCGGAACCGCTCAGCTATCAGTGGTACAAAGACGGCACCGCCATTGAGCGGGCGACCGAAGCTCAGTATACCGTGGACGGCGCCACTTCGGACGATGCGGGAGAATATACGGTTCATGTCACAAATGAATACGGCACCAAGATCAGCGATGCAGCTCTCTTAACGGTGGTCGAGCCGCCCACTATTGTAACGCAGCCCAGCTCTGCAACCATTCTGGTGGGCGAGGACTATACCTTCAGCGTCACGGTTTCGGGCACGCC
>DBPU01000106.1:30856-31308 GCA_002305615.1 Verrucomicrobia bacterium UBA1412
ACAGTCAACGATGCGGGTATCTACCTGGTTGTGGTCTGGAACGATATTGATGAAATCGTGAGCGAACCGGCCATTCTGACCGTCATTGTGCCGGAGCCGCCCATCATTGAAGAGCAACCGGTTTCACGGACAATTCTGGTGGGCGAGAACGCGACCTTCAGCGTCAGCGCCGCGGGGACAGAGCCTTTGAGCTATCAGTGGTTCAAAGACGGCACCGCTATTGAGCGGGCGACTGAATCTGAGTATACAGTTGACGCCGCTACTCCGAACGACGCGGGAACCTATACGGTCCGGGTCACAAATCAATTCGGCGAAGTGACCAGCGAGCCTGCTCTCCTGACCGTCATCGAGCCCGTGGCTCCGGCTATTACCGAGCAGCCGGCCTCGGCCGATATCAAGACGGGCGAGACCGTAACCTTCAGCGTCACCGCCACGGGGACGGCTCCCTTGAA
>DBPU01000106.1:31368-32606 GCA_002305615.1 Verrucomicrobia bacterium UBA1412
CCTGCTCACCTGAGCGTGACGGATCCGGTCCCTGCGCCCGTCATTACCACTCAGCCGCAAACACTCATTGTCGGCACAGGCAGCGCGGCGACTTTTGCCGTGGTTGCTGAGGGACAGGACCTGACCTATCAATGGTTCCTGAACGGCGAAGAGATAAAGGGTGCCAATCAGTCGGTCTACGCACTGGCGGCAGCGAGCAGCGCCGATAGCGGCACTTATACGGTCAAGGTCAGCAACGAGGGCGGAGAGGTCACGAGCCAACCGGCCTCACTCTGGCTCAACGATCTCCTGATGTATGCCGGGATCAACGTCTACGGTCCGATCGGCGCAGAGTTCGTCGTGGAATATACGCTGACTCCGGGCGACCCCAAGAGCTGGCAGGAGCTCAGCAAGGGTGTTATCAACACTCTGCCCACCGTGGTGATTGATTACGATTCACCGAAGGATGCGAAGCGCTTCTACCGGGTCATTCTGAAGTAACGCAGAAGAGTTCAGAGCGCTCCGGCCGCATTATCGACGGAGAGGCTCTGAGCTCCTCCCGAATTTAGACGACAAAAGCCGACCTCCATGGCCGGCTTTTGTTTTTAAGAGTCTAAGACTCGAGGAATCGTTTAATCGGAATTTCCCCCGTAGATGATCACCGGTTTGCGTGCCGCAGCAACTTCGTCGGGCCGGCCGATGGGCATCGTGCAGGGATGCTTTTTGAAGGCCTCAGGGTCGCGGTAAGCTTCCTCGAGGAGCTCGAGCACCGTGTCGCAAGCCCAGTCCAGAGTGGCTTTGGATTCGGTCTCGGTCGGCTCGAACATCAGAGCTTCGTGGACGATTAACGGGAAGTAAATCGTGGGCGGGTGCATCCCGCGATCGATCATCGCCTTGGCAAAATCCAGCGCGCTGACGCCGATCTCCTTCTTGATTTCTTCGCAGCTCATCACGAATTCGTGCATGCAGATCTTCGAGGAATGAGTTGGGAATTTATCCTTCAGGCGAGCCATCATGTAGTTCGCATTGAGCACCGCCAGTTGAGCCGCCTGTTTGATCCCTTCTTTACCCAGAACTTCGATGTAGGCCAGTGCACGGAGCGCCACCAGGAAGTTTCCGTAGAAGGTCTTGACCCTTCCGATGGATTTCTCCGAAGACTCCGAGAGCGCGTAGCCCTCTTGCGTTTTGACCACGATGGGCCCCGGCAGATATTTGGCCAGAGCCTTCTTGCAGCCGACCGGACCGCTGCCCGGGCCGCC
>DBPU01000107.1 GCA_002305615.1 Verrucomicrobia bacterium UBA1412
GCCGATCATGTCGATATCGATATCATGAAAGAAGAGGACATCGCGTGCAAGGTCTTCATAGGTTTGACCGGGGAGGCCGATCATGACGCCCGTGCCGACCTGGTAGCCGATTTCTTTCAGGTACTCCAGAGAGCGCAACCGGGTCTGGAGATCCTGCTCTGAGGGGTGAATCTGGGCAAAGAGAGAAGGAGAGGTGGTTTCGATCCGGAGGAGATAGCGGTGAGCGCCGGCATCGAAAAAGCGCTGGTAGGTTTCCTTTGTTTGCTCCCCGACACAGAGGGTAATGCCCAGGCCATCGGGCAGGAGCTCAGAGCGGGTTTCGGATTTGATTTGGCGGAGAACCCCGGTGACGAAATCGACGAAGACCGGGTCGCAGCGTTCACCCGACTGGAGCGCGATGGAGCCATAGCCTTCCTGGGCGGACCACTTGGCCAGCTCGACAATTTCCTCCTGACTCAGGGAGTAGCGCTGGACCTTTTTGTTACTTTTACGGATACCGCAGTAAAAGCAATCGCGGGAACAGACATTGGAGAACTCAATGAGGCCTCTGAAATGGATTTCGGGGCCGACGTGTTGGAGGGTGGTTTCCAGTGCGCGGGCTTGGAGACGGGAGAAGTCATCGTCATTCTCGCAGCTTTGGAGGAGGTCTTTAATATCGTCTAAAGTGTGCATGAGGGCTCAGGGGGTCTTTTGTTGGGCAAGGAGATGGTTGCGGTAAATTTCACGGGCCAGAGGGAAGGGCTCAAGTGCGCGGTCGAAAATCTTGAGAGAATAGGCGATGCAGAGGCCATAGTTGGTGATGGGGACTCCGGCCTCTTTTGCACGCAAGATGCGGCTCAGGACGGCTCTGCGGTTCCAGGTGCAGGCGCCACAATGGATGATGAGCTTGAAGCTGGCGAGGTCTTCGGGGAAATCGCGCCCATGGGTCCACTCGAAATGGAGCTCACCGCCTACGTAGCGATTGAGCATACGGGGAATTTTAACGGTCCCGATATCTTCATGGATGGGATGATGGGCGCAGGCTTCGGCGATGAGCACTTTATCGCCGGGCTTGAGGCGGTCAATGGTGAGCGCACCGCGGGTCATTTCATAAAGGTCGCCCTGGAGGCGAGCGAAAAGGACGGAAAAACCGGTCAGAGGGATATCGGGCGGGGTGAGTTCATTGACGGTTTTGAAAGCTTGAGAATCGGTAATGACGATGGCCGGTTTCTCATTGAGTTTGCTCAGGGCCTGAGGAAGCTCGGTTTCTCGGCAGACGATGACAAAGCGGCTTGCGTCGAGCAGATCGCGGATGGTCTGGACTTCGGGCAGGATGAGGCGTCCCTTGGGAGCGGCTTTATCAATTGGGGTGACGAGAATGGCGCATCGGCCTTCAGGGACCAGGTCCGCAGCGATAGAGGGACGGTTAATAAATTCATCGGGGATGCAGAGGATGAGCGATTGGAGGAGTTCATTGACGCCCCGGCCGGTTTTGGCGGAGAAAATAACGGGGGTTGTTTTGGCCTCCGCGTTGAGGCGCTCAACCAGAGCGGGCGGCGGCTCCGAGAGATCGGATTTATTGAACACGATGACGGTGGGGACATCTTGAGCCGAGAGTTCTTTCAAAAGAGAATCCTCAAAATTGGTCCATTCACCCGCTTCGACAATTAGAAGAGCCAGATCGGTTCGCTCAATGACCTGTCTGGTTTTGGCAACACGCAGGGAACCCAGTGCGCCTTCATCATCCACGCCGGCGGTGTCTATAAAAAGGACCGGTCCAATGGCCGGGAGCTCCATCGGTTTTTCGACGGGGTCAGTCGTGGTGCCCGGAGTCGGGGAGACGATGGATGTCTCCTGGCGGGTGAGGGTATTGAGGAGACTCGATTTACCGACGTTGCGGCGTCCAAAGATACCAATATGGAGGCGAAAGGTTTTGGGTGTTTTCACTGTGTTGACGCTGATAAGGGGAAGCTTTTGCAGATCAGAGAAAAGCCTCCCCGGTTTATTATGATTCTAGTAGTGTATTACCATTCTTCAGCAATAGACATCTCTCTTGCCGGCTTTGACCTGAGCGGCCAGATTCTCGGCTCTCTCCCGCGCTAAGGGCGGCATGGTGGGGAGAATTTTATCTATGAGAGCCAGACCTTCTTTGCGTGTCTGAGGAGAGGCATAATCCAGGAGGTATTCCATGAAGGTGGAGACTCCGTTGGGATCGCAATGGGATTTGATCAAGCCCGGTTTGGCCATATCCATGAAGTCGGCTCCGGTGCGGCCGAGCCTGTAACAGCCGGTGCAGAAGGAGGGGATATAGCCCATGTGAATCAGGTCCAGAACGACTTCATCAATGGGGCGATGATCGCCGAGGGAAAACTGGCTTGAATCCATGGGGTCTTCCTCGGTGGAATATCCGCCGGGATTGGTACGGCTGCCGGCAGAGATTTGAGAGACGCCCAGGGCGAAAGTTTCGGCACGCATCTGGGCCGATTCGCGGGTGGACATGATGATGCCGGTATAGGGGACGGCCAGGCGGAAGATGGCGACAATCTTGCGGAAATCGTCATCATTTACCGGATGAGGCGGATTAATGCTGATGTTTGAGCCGGTGGCCGGTTCCATTCGAGGAACGCTGATGGTATGCGGTCCGACCCCGAAAACATCTTCCAGGTGGGCGATGTGCTGGAGCATGGCCAGAACTTCATAGCGCCAATCGCAGAGGCCAAAGAGGATGCCGATACCGACATCATCCACGCCGCCTTCCATGGCACGGTCCATACCGGTGACGCGCCAATCAAAATCGCGTTTTTTGCCGGCTTGGTGCATCTGCGCGTAGGTGGGGCGGTGGTAGGTTTCCTGGAAAATCTGGAAAGTACCGATTTTGGCTTCTCTAAGGAGACGGAATTCTTCGACCGACAGAGGAGCCAGGTTGGCATTGACGCGGCGGATTTCGCCGTTACCTGATTTGACTTTGTAGACCGTCGCGATGGTATCGAGGATATATTGGAAGCCTTCCTGTTTGGGGTAGGCTTCGCCTGCGACCACAAGAATGCGTTTATGGCCCTGGTTGATGAGAATTTCGGTTTCGCGGGCGATTTCCTCCTGGTTGAGAGCTCTGCGCTTAATGGCGGTATTTTTGGCCCGGAATGCGCAGTAGAGGCATTCATTGGCGCAGAGATTGGAAATATAGAGCGGAGCGAAAAGAACCATGCGTCGGCCGTAGATGGATTCTTTGACAAAGCGGGCCGTATGGAAAAGCTCCTCTAACAATCCGGGGTCCGTGACCAGAGAGAGTGTGGCGACATCTGCCATGGAAAGGCCATGGAGTTCGCGAGCTTTAGCGAGAATTTCGAGCACTTCGGAGGAAGCCGGAGCGTGTGATTTAGCCAGGACATCGGCGATAGCTTGATCGTCGATGAAATGGCCTGTTTTAGCTGATATTTTTGTTTTCATTTTTCAAGGCGAGAAAAGGTTTCGGGTGCGAGGGACAGAAAAAACCGGTAAAGCCCTGACAGAGGTTTCGTATGGAAAAGGTTGTTTCTGGCGGTGATCACTCCCGGAACGGATTTTCTCATGGGATTAAAAGTTTAACTTTCTTTGCTCAAGGCACTCTTCACGGTTGTGCCGGGAATGCTGCCGATTTTTCCCGTTAATTCTCCTACTTCGTCTGTGGTGGCATCGACCACCAGGGTAATGACGCAGCAATTGCGATCCTTATAGGGGATGCCAGTTCGGGCGATAATGATTTGACCGAACTCGGAGAGGAGATGGTTCACTTTCTCGGCGCATTTCTGGCGGTCTTCAATGACGATACCGATAAAACCGATTCTTTTTTTCATCGTAAATAAAAAAGCAGAACCCCCTGAACCGAGGTCAAACGGCACAGAGGGTTATTGTAAATGTATTATTGTAGAACATAGTATCCCTTGAGTCAGAGCGCGAGCGCTCCTTGGCTTAGGATTCTGTTTAGCGACTAGCGTTTGTACTCGCTGTAGGTTGTATATCCCGTATGGAAGAGATGGTGCGCCCTTTCGCTGAGAGGCTTGCCGATATATTCATCATACAAGGCCTTCACCGAGGGGTTTTCATGTGAGTAACGAATCGCGCAGTCGCGGTCATCCGAATAAAGTCCGGCAGCACGTGCCGCGCGGATTTGATTAGTGATTCCGTAGGGCTGGCCGCCGCCGCCGATACAACCACCGGGGCATGCCATGACTTCAATGAAGTGATAGGGAGGCTCTTCGCCTTTGCGTTTGGCTTCCACTACACGATTGAGGACGTACTCCACGTTGCCGATTCCATGAGCCACGGCGACTTTGACGGTCGTGCCGTGAATGGGGATCGCACCTTCTTTGACGCCATCGAAACCGCGGACGTTTTCGAACTCGATATTGGCGAGTTTACCGCCGGTGATCGCGTAATAGGCGGTACGCAGTGCAGCTTCCATGACACCACCGGTGACACCGAAGATGGTGGCAGCACCCGTGTAATCGCCCAGGATGCTGTCAGCGTCTTCATCGACCAATGAATTGAAGTCAATGCCTGACTGCTTGATCATACGAGCCAATTCGCGCGTGGTGATGACGATATCGACATCCTTGTAACCGGAGGCATACATCTCCTTGCAACGGGTGATTTCGTACTTCTTGGCGGTGCAAGGCATGATGGAGACGACGAAGATCTTCTCCGGGTCATGTCTTCTCTTCTTCGCGTAGAAGGTCTTGGCCAGAGCGCCGACGATCTGGTGAGGCGATTTGCAGGATGAGAAATGCGGCACGACATCGTGGTGGTATTTCTCCATGAAATCGACCCAGGCAGGGCAGCAGCTCGTGATGAGCGGCAGTTGATCGGGGGCTTTGGTGAAGCGATGGACGAACTCGGTGCCTTCTTCGACGATAGTGACATCGGCGCCGAAGTTGGTATCGAAGACTGAATCGAAGCCCAAGCGGCGGAA
>DBPU01000036.1 GCA_002305615.1 Verrucomicrobia bacterium UBA1412
AAAGGGATTCAATTCAGTTGATGCCATACCTTGCAGATTAGAAATTGAGTGTATTGAGTATGATGCTGATAGAAATGGATCGTATAAATTTTCAGCTTTTGAAAATTTTACGCCACAGAATAAAAAATATATTATATATCCAAATCGTATGGAATATCCTACCCGAACCCTTACTTATATTCCGGGAAAAGAACCAGAAGACTTATTCCTTGAATACCAGTCGCGATAGTGAGATGCGCCCCCTACGGGATCGGGGATGGCCTTATACATCCGGTTGAAAAGCCAGTATAGCGAAATGTAGAAAATATATATTTTAAAATAGTTTGTATCATAAAAATGAAATTATTGTTTTCAGATAAATATATTAAGTTTATAGTTATATTTTTATCTATATCTTTTATTCCTGTATATTTTTTCTATAATTTTTACTTCTCTTGCATTTTTCGAACTAAGGGAGTTTATGAGAGTTTCCATGGAGGCGAGTTTACCCTCAAGATAGAGACAACAAATCAAACGAATCAGCTTGTCACGGCTGAGTTGGTTGAGCAAGGTTTGAAAAAAGCATTATTGAGCACCCAACTGAACCCCAAGCATTGGGCGGTGGACCGAGTCTACATAACAGGCATAATAGGTAGTGGTTTTGCGAATTGGAATGAAACTGTACAGGTAACAAACAACAATGCCAAAGTTATTTTATGTCTCACCAATACTGTCCTCAAGGGTGGTAGAGAGCCTTTTGTAGGTGGTAAAAGAAACATGTTTTATTGCGACATTGGCTTTTCAGACAAGATCATGCGTTAAACTACCGCTTACGTTCGCCTATTTGATCCAAAAAATAGAATACCCTGCGTGCCTTATGAAGAGGGCTCCTCTTTCTGGACGTGCTCGATCGCTATTTTTCGGGCGCGCTGCACCAGGGCATAATCTTCCAGAAGTTTGGCGAAACGGAAAGATGGCATTCCATGCTGGCGATCTCCCAAAAAATCACCGGGGCCTCGAATCTTCAGGTCTTCCTCCGCAATGCGGAAACCATCTCGGGATTCTTCCAGGATTTTCAGGCGCTCCATCGAATCCTCAGCGCTATTGGCCACGATGAGAATGCAAAAGGAGTTTTCTTTGCCGCGGCCGACTCTGCCTCTGAATTGATGCAGCTGCGCCAGCCCGAAGCGTTCGGCATTCTCCACCACCATCACCGTCGCATTGGGGACATCCACACCCACCTCCACCACGCTGGTCGTCACCAGGAGCTGGACCTGATTGTGGGCAAACTGCTGCATCACGTATTCCTTCTCGCTCCCCTTCATTCTCCCGTGAAGGAGTCCCGCGCTGAAAGGAGCAATCTCTTTTGTGATACGCGTAAACTCAGCCTCCACCGCTTTGAGCTCCGGGTTGCTCGGCTCATCAATGAGGGGATAAATCACATACGCCTGGCGTCCCTCTGCGAGCCGCTTTTTCACAAAATCCCAGACCGCAGAGAGCTTATCCCTCTTGCGGATAAAAGTACGGATTGAGCCCCTGCCTTCGGGCGAATGCGCAATGGAAGAGATATCCAGCTCCCCGTAAAGCGTCAAACCGAGCGTACGCGGGATGGGCGTCGCCGTCATCACTAGTAAATGCGGCCAGGACCCTTTTTTGAGGAGCCGCTCCCGCTGGTCGACTCCGAACTTATGCTGCTCATCGATAATCACCAGCCCCAATCGCTCAATCCGGAAAGAATCCTCAATCAGCGCATGAGTCCCGATGACAATTTCAGCTTTCTGAGCCGGGGAATTCTTTTCCAGCAGCTCCATGGAATCGGATTCATCCTTCAAACGGCCGGTCCATTGGCGGACCCGGACTCCCAGCGGTTCAAACCATTTCCGGAAAGTCTTCACATGTTGCGAAGCCAGAATCTCGGTAGGCGCCATCAATACCACCTGATAGCCGGCCTCCATCACCATGAGCGCCACGCTGGCAGCGACCACGGTTTTACCTGAGCCCACGTCTCCCTGCAACAACCGCCGCATCGGTATTCCGGAGTTCAGGTCCGCGCGCATCTCCCGCAATACTTCCGTTTGCGAGGGAGTCAGAGTGAAATCCAGATTTTTTAAAAAGGGTCGGATCAGGCGGTTATCCCCCGGGCACTTAATTCCCTGGGCTTGTGCCAGCAGGTTTTTACGACGGCGCTGGATTTCCATCTGCATCTCCAGGAGCTCATCCATCGCCAGACGTTTGCGGGCCAGCTCCTCTTCTCCCGGTACGGCGGGATGATGAAGCATCTGCACGGCACGCGGGCGGCTGGGGAATCCCAGTTCCGAATCATAGAGGTAGCCCTCGGGCAAATCTTTCAGAAAGCGGTCAAGCGCCCTGGAGATCAAATCCCGTATCCACCACTGCGCGACGCCCTCAGTGAGACCATAGACCGGCACAATCCGTCCTACGTTGAGACGCGAATCGGCATAACCCATCATGACCTCAAACTCCGGGTTGGTCATTCGAGGCGGATAGAGTGAATCCACTTTCCCGAAGACGATAACCTCCCGGCCCTCTTTCAGGGACTCCGCCGGCCAACGTTGATTCCACCAATGGCAATGCAGTCTCCCGGTTTCGTCGTCGATAATCGCCTTGGTTAAGAATTTCTTGCTTTTGCGTGTGCGCTGGACCCCGCACTCCATGACCTTCCCGAAAACGAGCGCCTGTTCCCCTTTTTTTAAAGTATGGATTTTGCGGATATCCCGCCTGTCTTCATAGCGCGTAGGCGAGTAAAAAAAAAGGTCCCCGATCGTCGTAATTCCCATCTTTGCCAGAAGGCATGCCCGCTCAAAAGAGACCTTGGGCATCACTCCGACCGGCTGCTCAGTGACAGGCAGCTTGGGGTTCACTTCTGGGGATTCTGGAAAATTCTTCTTCAACACCGGATAGCCTTCAGGCCTTTTTCTCGTTTTGTCCCTCTTTCCTGCAAGCCGGGCAAACGCCGAAAAACTCAACATGAGGAGAAATATGAGAGTAACGGGTCTGAGCGCCAATCGTCTCCAACATCGCATCGGGGAATTCAATCTCCACTCCCCTCACCTCGCCGCAATTGTTGCAGATCACGTGGTAATGATGGAGCGCGCCGCAAGCGCAGCTCACTTCAAAGCGCGCCACGCCNNTGCATGGTACGGTAGACGGTCGCCAGGTCTCCGGCCGTATCCAGCAATTCATGAATCTCCCGGATAGTGAGCGGCCGCTGTTCTCTCTGAAGCACGGTCAGCACCGCCTGGCGCTGATGAGTCATCTTGAGAGAGCGGCTCCTCAGACGCTGAGCCACTTCAACCGGATCGGGCACATACTTGGCATGTTTCTCATCCTCGGCATGGCACGAACAGCCTACATGTTGACAACTCTGTTTTTCCCTATTCATCCCATCGGGAATTCTAGTCTATTTAGCGCCATCGGGCAAGCAGGCTACTCTTCCTCTTGCGCATCCTCATCCGTAACTCCATGAGTCCGCTTAGTGGGACATCCCGCTCTGAGCCAGGCATTCACGAAGGGGTCCAGCGCGCCGTCAAGCACGGCTGTAACGTTCCCCGTCTCCACTCCCGTGCGCAGGTCTTTCACCAGGCGATAGGGCTGGAGGACATAAGAGCGAATCTGGTTGCCCCAGGAGATAGAACCTTTCTCTCCATAGAATTTCTCCATTTCCTGTTTCTGCTCATCCTGCCGCAAGGCATAGATTCTCGACAAGAGGAGTTTCATGGCCGATGCACGGTTCTGATGCTGAGAGCGCTGAGTCTGGCATGCCACCACGATTCCGGTGGGTATATGCCGGATTCTCACCGCCGTCTCCACTTTATTGACGTTCTGACCTCCTTTGCCTCCCGAGCGAAAAGTATCCATTTCAAACTCCGAATCCGGAATTTCCACCTCGCTTGTATCCTCCATCTCCGCCATCACATCCACACTGGCAAAACTGGTGTGGCGGCGTTTATTGGAATCGAAAGGCGATATCCGCACCAGGCGGTGAACTCCACGCTCGGCCTTGCAATAGCCATAGGCGTTCTCACCCTCAACGCGTACGGTGACACTCTTGATGCCGGCTACTTCCCCGGGCAGAGCATCGGTTATCTCAAAGCTCCAGCCCCGGCTTTCGCACCAGTGCTGATACATCCGCAAGAGCATATTGGCCCAGTCGCAGGATTCGGTTCCGCCGGCACCCGCATTGATAATCATATAGCAATTGGCGTGATCATGAGGGCCCTTTAAAGTTTCTTCTACTTCCAACGCTTCGAATTCCTGCCGAATCCGATCCACCATCTGAGTAGCCTCTTCAAAAGCCGCCTTTTGCCCGGCATATTCCTCGGCTTCACCTATCTCCACCAGGACGTTAAGGTCTTCCAGTTCGCGAGAGAAGGAATCCAGCCGCTCCAACCGCTTTTTTATCTCGCGGCTCTCCACGCTCACTTTCTGGGACAGGGTGCGATTCTCCCAGAAGCCTTCAGCCTCCATCTGTTTTTCCAGCTCTTTGAGCCTGTTTTTCAGATTCGTGTAGTCAAAGAAACCTCCTTAGCTGCGCCAGTCTGGCTGACAGCTCTTCGGATTGCATTTTTATCTCTTCAAACATAAATTATCAATTCCAGGCTCATCATGAAATGAGCTCCGGCTTTTCTCGTTGAGTGAGTCCGGTCCCAGAGCTAAGGCTTTTAACCTCAGGCAAACGCGCCTTTTCGGAAACTATCCCTTCTTCTACGCGGATTCTTTGCCGGCAAATCCGGTGCCCCCCAGCGCGGCTTTATAAACTTCCTCGTAGCGGCGAGCCGTTTGATCCCAGGAAAAATCTGCCTGCATGGCGTTTTTACGCATATTTTTGAATATTGCAGAAGAGTAATAGACTGAGAGAGCGCGAATCATCGTCCGAGCCAGGTCCTGAGAGGTGTAAGCGGAGAACTTAAACCCATTGGCCTGTGTGCTCGATTCATTGGGATCCACCACCGTATCCATGAGCCCGCCGGTCGCGCGCACGATGGGAAGAGTCCCATAACGCAAACTATACATCTGGTTCAAACCGCACGGTTCATAGCGGCTGGGCATCAGGAAGAAATCACTGCCGGCCGTTATCTGGTGGGCGAGCTCCGCATCATATCCGATAAATAGCCCGACTTTATGCGGGAAGCGACTCTGCAATTCCCGGGTGGCGGCCTCATATCGGGCCGAACCGTTGCCCAGGCAAACAAATTGAATATCCCCGGCCAGCATGTCTTCCAAAGCAGGAAGCAGGATATCCATTCCTTTCTGGTCGGCCATGCGTCCTATGTTGCCAAAAAGAGGAATTTTTGGATTCCGGGTCAGCCCCATCGTCTGTTGAAGCAGCTCTTTATTGCGCGCTTTGCCGGTCGCCACGTTCTTAACTGAATAGGGTTGCTCCAATGCGGGGTTATTGGAAGTATTCCAGACCTCATAATCAGCCCCGTTGAGGATTCCGGTCAAAGCATTCGCCCTCTGGTACAAAACTCCGTTCAGGTTAGCGCCATACTCCGCGCCCATGATCTCCTTTGCGTATCCCGGGCTCACCGTAGTCAACCTGTCCGCAAAAACGATACCGGATTTGAGAAAATTAAAGTTGCCGTAAAACTCTGAGCCCGAAGGATTGAAATACCCCCAGGGCAAATTTGTCATAGCAAAAATCTTGGCAGGGAATACCCCCTGATATACCAGGTTATGGATGGTCAGGCAGGTGGGAATGGAGCGATCCAGAAGCCCAATCCCTTGCGCATGTTTCAACAAAAGCGGAACCAGCGCCGTCTGCCAGTCGTGAACATGAACCAGATCCGGTTTCCAGGGCAGAAATTGCGCCAGGTGAGCGACCGCCTTGGAGAAAAAGATAAAACGCTCCGGGTTATCCGGGTAATCCAGTCCGTTATGCTGATAAATACCGGGGCGATTGAAAAACTCTTCCTGCTCAATAAAGTAGTAAGTGAGCCCTTTTTCCACTTTTAGAGAGTGGACCCCACCCTGAATCTGATGCCAATCCAGAGGCAGCTCCAACTCCCAATCCATTTTCTTAATTTCCGGAAATTTATCGAGGATGGAGCCGTAGAGAGGTGTCACCACCCCTACTTCATGGCCTTGTCTGGCTAAGGTCTTGGACAAAGCTGACAACATATCCGCCAAGCCTCCGGTTTTGGAGTACGGATAGACCTCACTCGTAGCCAAGAGTATTTTCATCAGTCAGTTTTTTGCGAGTTACTAAATTTTTATTTGATCCGTCCCGACGTAAGGCCTCAGCACTTCCGGGATCAGAATACTTCCATCAGGCTGCTGATACGTTTCCAAAAGAGCTACATAGAGACGGGCCAGCGCGGTACCGCTCCCATTGAGCAGGTGCGGAAAACAGAGAGTGCCATCGGCCTTCTTAAAGCGCAGCCCCATCCTGCGAGCCTGATAATCTTCGCAATTGCTGCAGCTGGAGACCTCCAAATACTGATCCTGACCCGGGGCCCAAACTTCAATATCATAGGTCTTAGCGCTGGTAAAGCCCAAATCCCCCGTGCAAAGCGAGATCACACGGTAGTGCAACCCCAGAAGCTGGAGAATCTTTTCTGCATTCAGGAGAAGCTTTTCCAGTTCCTCATAACCCTTCTCAGGCTCAACAATCTTCACTAGTTCGACCTTATCAAACTGATGCACTCGGATCAGGCCGCGAGTTCCCAAACCGGCCGCACCCGCTTCAGCCCTGAAGCAGGGTGTATAAGCACAGTAGCGTTTGGGTAATTCTTCTTCCTTTAAAATCTCATCCCGGTGGAGGTTCACCAGGGCAGCTTCAGCCGTCGGCAGAAGGTATTGCTTACCCAGAGTCTCCGCATCAAGTCCCTCCTGAATCGTATAGGCTTGATCCCTGAACTTGGGGAATTGACCTACCCCGTACATGCACTCCTGGGTTACCATGAGCGGAGGCTGAATCTCAGTATATCCATGCTCCCGGGTATGAGTATCAAGCAGGAAATTGATGAGGCCCCTCTCCAGCCGAGCTCCCAAATTTGTATAAAGGATAAACCCACGGCCCGAAATCTTGGTGGCCCGCTGAAAATCGATCAGGTTCAGCTTTTCGCAAAGTTCCACATGGTTCAGGGGTTTGAAGCTAAAAATTTTCTTCTCCCCGTATGTTTTAACAACCGGATTATCCTCGGAGGTTTTGCCGTAGGGGACGGTATCATGCGGTGTGTTGGGCGTCTTCAGAAGCATGGCTTCGCGCTGAGACTCTATTTCCTGCAGCTTCTTATCCAAATCTGAAATCTTTTGCCCGATCTCGGTCGTCTCCTGCTTCCGAAGATTGGCTTCATCAAACTGCTTCTTGCCCATCAATACGCCGATCTCCTTTGAAACCTTGTTCCGATTTGCTCTCAAGACTTCAACTTCGGAAAGATTCTTGCGGCGGGCATCATCCAGGGCGATAATTTCCTGAATATTTACCTCATCTCCAGCATTGCGGGCCGCCAGCCTGGCGCATACCCATTCTGTTTTTTCACGGATTACTTTGACATCCAACATACCGGGCGCTCATCCTAGCAAAAGGCTCTCTCCAAAGCAAGAACGCCTCTTTTTTCTTGCCAATGTTTCGCTCTGCTGTTATGACGCTTGAATATGATTAGGTTTCATCTGAATGCTCTTAATATCCTCGCCATTGCCGGAGCCTGGATTCTCCTCTCCTCACCCGGGCTCTCGGCTCAGACTTCGCCCGCGACATCAAATACCTTCTCTCTCACGCCTCAAACACAAAGCCTCCTTCTTTACCTCAAGAAAGTCCCGGAAAAGGGTACCCTTTTTGGCCACCACGAATCCACTGTCTACGGTGTCGGCTGGAAAGCCGACTCTGCCGCATCGGATGAGCCCTCACGAAGCGACGTTAAAAGCGTCTGCGGAGATTATCCGGCCGTGATCGGCTGGGATATCGGCCGCATCGAGCACGGCCGCGATAACAACATCAACGGAGTCCCCTTTGAAATTCTTCGCAGAGAAATAATCTCCCACTACCTGCGGGGTGGAGTTAATATGATCTGCTGGCATGTGGATAACCCTCTTACCGGCGGCGATTCCTGGGATGTGAAAGACAAAAAGGTCGTGGAATCCATCCTTCCCGGAGGCGCACAGCACCAGAAATTCCTCGGTTGGCTCGATAAAGCCGCCGATTTCATGAATTCACTTCGCGCTCCCGATTCCACGAAGGTCCCCATCATCTTCCGTCCCTGGCATGAACACACCGGCAGCTGGTTCTGGTGGGGCCAGGACCTCTGCACCACCGAGCAATTCAAAGCGCTCTGGCTCCTCACCTGTGAACATCTCCGCAAAAAAGGCTGCGACCAGTTGCTCTATGCCTACTCTCCGTCAAACGATATTGGCCGCGCCACTGAGCTCTATATGGAACGCTATCCGGGTGATGATTACGTCGATATCCTGGGCTATGATTGCTACCAATACACCAAGGGCAACAACCGCGAAGGGTACATGGAAAGAATGAACAAGATGCTGACCTATCTCACCGACCTGGGCGAGAAACATCAAAAACCGATCGCCTGCACCGAAACCGGCTTTGAAGCTATCCCCAGCGAAGACTGGTGGACAGGGGTTCTCCAGCCCTGCACGCAAAATCATCCGGCGGCCTTTGTCGTCGTGTGGCGCAATGCCCACACACGCCACTTTTACGCTCCATATCCGGAGAGCCTCTCCGCCAAAGATTTCCTTCTCTACTACAAAAATTCCAAAACACTTTTCTGCAGCGACCTCAAGGAGGTTTATGAAGTTAAAGGAAACGATTCCTTGAATCAAAAGTGATTTTAAAATAGCATTTCCCCGATATGAGGAAGAAACTATTCGCTGGAGCCGTGCTCTATTGTGCTATGCAGTTCACTTTATTATCCTCCGATTCGGAGCCGGCGCGTCTGATCGTCCGCGCCGATGATATGGGCTCTTCCCGAGCCAGCAACATTGCCTGTCTCAAAACAAGTCAGGAAGGAATCGCCACCTCCATTGAGGTCATGGCGGTCGGCCCCTGGTTCCCTGAAACCGTTCGCCTTCTGCGGGCAAAACCGGAAATTGCAGTCGGATTGCACCTGACACTCACCAGCGAATGGGATTTGATCAAATGGCGTCCGCTGACTCCCTGCCCCTCTCTTGTGGATGAAAACGGCTACTTCTTCCCGCAAATAAGCAAAAATCCGAACTATCCCGGTCAAAGTATCTCTGAACATAAGTGGAACCTGACCGAGATAGAACAGGAGTTCCGTGCTCAAATCGAGCTGGCCTTGAAGAATCTGCCCCAGATCACGCATCTCTCCAGCCACATGGGCTGCACCTCTTTTGATAAAGAGGTCGCGGCGATGGTCTCAGGTCTGGCCAAGGAATATAACCTGACTCTGGAAACGGAAATACAGAACCTCTCTTACGTAGGCTACAAAGGAAGTCATAAGACCCTTGAGGAAAAAGAGACCAGTTTCCTCCAGATGCTTGAGACGCTCGAAAAGGGCAAAAATTATCTCTTCGTAGATCATCCGGCTTTGAATACCGAAGAAATGCAGGGCACTTTCCATGTGGGTTATGAAGATGTCGCTCAGGACCGGCAAGGAGTAACGGACCTCTTCACCAGCCCCAAAATCAAGGCCGCTCTTCAGGAAAAGAATATTGAGCTCTCCACCTATAATCAGATCGCCAAGGCGTTGCCGCGCAGCACGCCCGAGGCCGAAAATGTCTCTCCCGATATGCTGCAGAACTATCTTGCTGCAATCGAAGAAGCCAAGCAGGGGATTCACAGCGTCATGGTTCTCCGCAATGGAAAGGTTATCGCCGAAAAATATCTCGGAGATGCCGCCCACGATAAAAACCACGTCATGTATTCGGTAAGCAAAACCTTCACCGCCACAGCGATCGGCTTTGCCATTCAGGAGGGACGCATCCAGTTGAGCGATAAAGTCATCTCATTTTTCCCGGACGACCTTCCTGAGAATATCTCGGATAACCTCCGCAATCTCGAAATCCGGCATCTGCTCACCATGTCGGTGGGCCATGGTAAGGATCCCACTCAAAGCATTCGCGAAACTGAAGGCGCTAATTGGATGAAGAGCTTCCTGGCCGTACCCCTGGAGCATCAGCCCGGAACCCGCTTCGTCTATAACAGCCTGGCCACTTATGCCCTGAGCGCCATCGTCCAGAAGGTGACAGGTGAAAAAGTGGTGGACTACCTCTACCCGAGGCTGTTCCGTCCTCTGGGTATCGCCTCCATCCACTGGGAAGAAAGCCCTCAGGGAATTAACTGCGGCGGCTGGGGACTCTGGCTCAAAACCGAGGACATGGCCAAGATGGGCCAATTTCTCCTCCAGAAAGGAGTCTGGAACGGAAAGCAGCTTCTCTCCAAAGAATGGATTGAAGAGGCAAGCCAGGCACACATCAATCAGCCGCCTGCATGGGTATCGGAGCAGAGCGATGAGGCAAAAAGCGATTGGCGTCAGGGCTACGGATATCAGCTTTGGCGCTGCCGCAACAACGCCTTCCGTGCCGATGGTGCCTATGGTCAGTTCATTATTGTGATTCCGGAGAAAGAAACCGTGGTTGCCATCACGGCTCAGCTCGGGGATATGCAGGCTGAAATCAATCTGGTCTGGGAACACATTTTGAGCGCCTTGAAATAGCCGCTGGACTGGGAATAAATAAATGCAGGATTTTTTTCTCCTGCAAGAAGATACAGTGATATTTTTTTCTGTTTTTTTTGGAGGCTCCAAACCAAAAAAGGAAAGTGCATATTTATTAGAAAATCATAACACACTCATAAATAAGGAGTTATGAATTATACCCCTGGCCAAATTTTTTCCTTCTCGTCTAACAAGCTCTGACGCATAGACTTCTTGACTTGCCCGGCTAAACATGAAAGACTGAGCCGTGATTTGGTTGGGAGCTCTAAGAAATCCCATTAGTGGTTCTTTACCCCCGTTTGATTGAAGATGCCTGATCCGAAGTTTACATTGGCCATAGAAAAAATCGTCGCAAAAGATAAACGCTATCCTTGCGCCGCCTATGAGTTCATTGAGTCAGCCCTTAAGTTTACTCAAGTGAAAGCCGAAAAAACGGACGGTAAAACCAGGCATGTAACGGGACAGGAACTCCTGGAGGGAATTCGTGAGTACGCTCTGGAGCAATTCGCATCCATGGCCATTGTCGTCTTCGAAGAGTGGGGAATAACCAGCTGCGAAGATTTTGGTGAAATTGTCTTTAACATGGTAGACGAAGGTATACTCAGTAAAACGAAAGAAGACGCGCGAAAAGATTTTGCCGGAGGCTTTGACTTTTATGAGGCATTTAGTGTACCTTTCCTGCCGCCCAGTGCAAGGGGGTGTAGAAACATCCCTTTGAGTGGGAATAACTAGAGAAGATGCTTTGCCGACCTGTACGGCCTATTGCAGTGACAACTTACTAATAGAAATTATTGATATGAGCAAAAATTTTACAAAGAGAGACTTGGTTCTGAAAATCAGCAAGGAAACTGGACAGACTCAGGAAACAGTTTTCAAGATTGTACAGAAGGCTCTGGATTATCTCAACGGCGCCCTGGCCGCAGGCAACACAGTTGAAATTCGCAACTTCGGTGTCTTTGAAGTTCGTGTCTCCAAGCCCCGTATTGGTAGAAACCCCAATAAACCGGCCACAGATATCCCCATTCCCAGCCGCCCGGTCGTCCGTTTCAAACCTGGCAAGGAAATGAGAGAATTGGTCGAGAAGTTGGATGCATCCAAGATCAAGTAAGTACCCGCCTTGCGCGATGGGCGTGAGGTTTTAACAATTCTATAAAAAGAAACGAAGTGCCAGGTTCTTCCCCGACTGAGGACGAACAGGGCGCTTTGGTTTTAGAGGGGTGTTATTCTACCCTCACTTTGAAAAAGCATGGATCGTTTACCCGGATTTCGAGATTTTTACCCAGAACCTCTTCCACACAAGGATGTATGGAGCGCGGATGCGCGAGGCTACATTTTCAACACCTGGAGGCAAATTGCCCTCCGTTACGGTTTTCGCGAATATGACGGCCCGCCTCTGGAGCCTCTGGAGCTTTACACGCTCAAGAGTGGCGATGAAATTGTCGCTCAGCTCTATAATTTTACGGACAAAGGGCAAAGGCAAATCTCGCTCAGACCGGAAATGACTCCCACCCTGGCGCGCATGGTCGCCGCGCACCATGGCAATTACCGCAAACCGATCAAGTGGTTTTCCATACCTCAGCTCTTCCGCTACGAACGCCAGCAAAAAGGGCGCCTCAGAGAGCACTTCCAGTTCAATGCCGATATTCTGGGGGATGCCGCTTCAGGGGCCGATGCGGAAATCATTGCTCTGGTTATTGACGTACTGCGTGCCTTCGGGCTGACCCACGAAGATTTCGTCATCCGCCTGAGCAGCCGCAGCGCCTGGAGCCAATACTTCAGCCAGAGATGCGCCGACCAGGAGCGATCCTACGAATTTTTCCAGATCATTGATAAACTTGAGCGGGAAGACCCGGTTGTTTCCCGTGAAAAGCTCTCCCAATTGGGTATGAGCTATGATGAAGTCGCCGCTTTCATTGCTTCGGGCGAACCGACCGAGGAGCTTCAGTCCATCCTGGACAACCTGGCAGCTCGAGGCCTTTCGGATTTCGTCAAGGTAGATTACGGGGTCATCCGCGGATTGGCCTACTACACCGGGCCCGTTTTCGAAGCCTTTGACCGCAAAGGCAATTTCAGAGCCATTGCCGGCGGCGGCCGCTATGACCACCTGACTCAGCTCATCTCGGGGGGGAAAGTGCAAATACCTTCTCTGGGATTCGGGATGGGAGACGTCGTGCTGACCGAGCTGCTCAAGGAACGCGGGCTTCTGCCGACCTTCAGCGCTCCGGCTCAAATTTACGCCCTCATCGAGGATGAATCTCTCCGCTTGGGGACCCTCACCGCAATTCAATCCTTCAGAGATGCCGGTTTCTCTACCGATTACTCACTGGCACCCCTCAAGGCCGACAAACAATTCAAACGCGCCCTGGAGCTGAAAGCCCAATGGACTCTTCGTCTGGAAAAGAATGATGCTTCTGAACTTGTTTACCTTATCAAGACTCTTTCCACACGTGAGGAACAGCGCTTCTCCTCCTTGGAGCAAACAGTGCAATTTCTTCAAAATCAACCTCATTAAAATCGAAATGAAAAACAAAAGCGCTTTTTGCCTGACAGGTGTTTTAGCCCTGTCGCTGCTCGTCGGCTGCGGCAAAAAAGAAGAAGCTCCTGAGAGCTCTGCTGAAGCGGCCCCGGAACCCCCGCCGGCTTCGGCTCCCAACAGCGTCGATTATCTGGGCGCGATGAGCCGCGCGAAAACCACGGCGGAAAAAGTCGTCGATGTATCCAGCGTCCAGCAGGCCATCGACCTCTTCCGTGCGGCTGAGGATCGTTTCCCCGAAAACCTCGATGAGCTGATCTCCACCGGGTACCTGCCGCGCCTACCTCAACTGCCTAAGGGGTACCAGTTTGCCTATTTCCCAAAAAGCGGACGGGTCAAAGCTATTGTAATGACTCCCCCCGGAGGCGCTCCCAGCCAACAATAACATTACCCCGGTAAAAACCATGGATCTCTTTGCCGACTCCGCCAAACCCAACCTTCATTGTTATAATTGCGGACGGCCTCTGGATTTGAAAGGCCTTCCCGGCCGCGGCGAAAAATGCCTCGGCTGCGGAGCCGATCTCAGAGTCTGCCGTAACTGCGTCTCCTGGGCCCCGGAGTTGGCTTACCAATGCCGCGACAGGAGAGCGGAAGAGATCGCTGATAAAACCCGAGGTAATTTCTGTGAGTATTTTGACTTTGCCAAAAGAATATATGTCCCCATCCATAAAGATACTTCCCGAGAAGATAAGGCCCGAGAAAACATCAAGAAGCTTTTCGACCTGTAATTTCTCGCCTCTCCTTTTCAAGCTCCTCCTGAGTCTCCTTTTTCTCAGTACTCCCCTCTTTATTTCCGCGGCCAATTGGTACCCGGGCCGACTCCTGGTAAAACCCAAATCAGGTGCAACCCTGCAAGAATTCCATCGAACCTGCTCTTCCTCTCTCAAGGCAGAAATCATGGCCGGCGATGAGGCCTGGGAGTTGATCGAATTCGATCCTCTGGAAAATGTCGCCGATAAGGCCCGCACCTACCTTAAAAGCGGTTTGGTCGAATATGCCCACCCCGATTATCTGGTCAAGCCGGCCCTGATGCCCAATGATACTTATACCCAAGACCCCAAACGCGCCTACAACATTCAATTGATCAACGCTCCGGCCGCATGGAATCTCTATAACAGCGCCTCAAATATTATCGTTGCCGTCGTGGATACCGGCGTTCGTTATACCCATGAGGATTTGGCGCCCAACATGTGGGTAAACACCAAAGAAATCCCGAAGAACGACATAGACGATGACCGCAACGGCTACGTGGATGATTACTATGGTGTGGATTTCTCGGACGGCGCAACCGACAACAACCCCATGGACACCTCCGGCCACGGCACACATGTGGCGGGAATTATCGGCGCTTGCGGCAATAACGCAAAGGGTGTCTGCGGAATCGCCTGGAATGTGAAAATTATGGCCTGCCGCTTCCTGGGTGATACCGGAGGCACCATCAGCGGTGCCGTTAGCTCCATGGTTTATGCACGCAAAAACGGAGCAAAAATTATTAATGCCAGCTGGACCGTCGAGGATGATGCCTCTATCCTGAAATCAGAAATCCGCACACTGAAATCCAACGGAATCATTTTGGTCTGCGCTGCGGGAAATCAAGCGCTTAATTTGGACACTGGAACACTTTATCCAGCTTGCTATTCAGTGACTTATCAGAATGTGATTTGCGTGGGCAATTCGAACTCCACGGATACGAAGGTTTCGGACTCCAACTACAGCACCAACTATGTACAACTCTTCGCCCCCGGTCGTGAAATTTACTCTACTTATTCCTATAGCGACGGCCGCTACAGTTTTCTCTCGGGCACATCAATGTCTTCGCCTCACGTCGCCGGCGCCCTGGCGCTCTACCTGCAAGCCAATCCCTCCAGTACCTATGCTCAGACCAGAGCCCGGCTTTTGGCTTCCGTGGACCCGATACCCGCGCTAATAAATTATTGCTCAACCGGCGGCCGTCTGAACCTGGCCAAGCTTATTTCTAACAAGCAAGTCCCCCAAATCACCTGGCCTACCCCTGACCCCATCAGCTACGGCACTTCCCTATCCGAAGGTCAGTTGAACGCATCCGCCACAATCCCGGGCTCTTTCAACTATAATCCTCAAGCCGGAACTCTTTTGGAACCGGGCACGCATTTCCTTCTGACCACCTTTACCCCGACGGATACAGACGCCTACCTCGGGACCGATAAAACGGTTGCTCTCACCGTTGAAAAACGTGTTCCCGATATCGACTGGCCCGTTCCGGCGCCCATTGTTTACGGTACAAAACTCTCCGCCGAACAGCTCAACGCTACTGCGGACACCGCCGGCACCTTCCTCTATACTCCCGCCCAAGGGACCCTTCTCAATGCAGGCACCCAGAGTCTGAAGGCGACCTTTATCCCCACGGATAGTTCTCACTACATCACCACGGATAAGACCATTTCTCTCACTGTCGAGAAAGCGGTTCCGCTGGTTCTTTGGCCGGAGCTCTCCCCCATTCTGCAGGGTAGCCCTCTCTCGGCTAATGAACTCAATGCCACAGCCAATATCCCGGGCATTTTCACCTATGACCCAACACTGGGAACCGTTCTTCCCCTGGGAACGCATATACTCACCGCCGCCTTTACGCCGGAAGATAGCACCAACTATGAGACTCTCCCTCTCCTGACCAATTCGCTCACGGTAGTCTACCATTTTCCCACTCCTCACCCGGCTGACTTGACTTCCAGCTTCATTCTGAGCCCGTCAGACTTTTCCAGCTATGCGTCCCACTGGAGCAGAGGTCTTCCCTGGTCCTTAGCCCCCAACCCCATCCCGGTGGATTATGTGACCCGGGCAGGGTTCCTCAGCGTGATTGGCGGATCCTACAATCAGAACATTAATTTTGAGCCTCCTCTCTGCTGGGAGCCGGTATCCTTACCTGCATCACTTGCGGAAGGCGTTTCCATTCCTTTTGCCACCTCAACCCTCTCCTCCAACAGTGTCACGATCCGCCTTCTTACAGATTCAAACACCCTTTGCTGGGCTTTGGAAGAAACCCTGCCCCTCGGGGCAATTCCCTCAGAGATCAGCCCTGTCGGCGGTCACGATTCCTTTCACAATCAGGTAAAATGGGGACCCTACGTAAAAAATGGAGAACCCCAGGGTGAGCAGATTTTCTCCTACACCCTCACCGCTGAGGAGGGCTTCGCCGGTTTAATCACTCTCTCCGGAGTTCTGAGTTTGGATGGGGTCAGTATCCCCGTGCTTGGAGAGCGCCAAATGCTCTTGGGTGCAAAAGTCCCCGACCTGCTTTGCACGGCGGCTTCTCCCGGGAAGATCACCCTTTCCTGGGAAAACCTGACTTTACAGGAGGGCGAACTTCAGTTGCAGAAATCGCCCGGGATCAACGGTTCCTGGGAACCCATAACTGATGCCCTGTCTCCTTATATCGCCACTATTGAACCCTCATCGGGTCTCTATTTCAGGCTCGCCGTGGTAGACGCGACTAAACGCTCTGGTGAATAAAACGCCCTCCCATACGTCTAACTAAGTGAGCTTGGAGCCTGCGCTCCTGCTCAGAAACAGGATTCCTGGTTCGCTTGAATGCGACCGGAGAATATCACGCAAGTTCGCTGACGCCGGAAAAAAATTGCCGTACGAAGCAGAACTTGGTAGCATGAACGGGATATTTTGTAGTCAATACAAGTAATATGAAGCATAAGGTTAGAATGTTAAGTCTGGCGGCCGTGGTTGCCGCTCTGTCGTTTACTGTCAATACGTACGCTGAGGATCTTGAAGCATTGCCTCTTGTACTGCCCAAGCCCTCTGAGCAGGGAACTCCCAGCGATATTGAACTGAGCGAGTATGTAGAAAAGCCTAGTGACAAACCGCGCCCCGCGTTCATGGCTCCCAAAGGTGTCAAAAACGTGGCTCTCGGCAAGAAAGTCACCAGCAGTGATAAATCGCCTTTAGCCGGCTCCTATGAGCTGGTGGTCGATGGCAATAAGGAAGCTACCGACGAGTATCTGGAACTCCACCGGAAACCGCAGTGGATTCAGATTGATCTGGAAAAGTCATATCCTGTGACGGCCATATTGGTTTGGCACAGCTTTGCGACGCCTCAGGTTTATCGCGATGTCGTCGTGCAGGGCTCGGATAATCCCGAATTCAAAGATGCAGTCACCTTCTTCTACAACAATGACTATGACAATTCGTTGGAATTGGGCGCCGGTAAAGACCTGGAGTATTTCGAAACTCACGAAGGCAGGCTGATAGACTGCAAAGGCAAAAAAGTTCGTTACATCCGCCTTTACAGCAACGGCAGCACCTTTGGCCGTCTGAACCGCTATACTGAAGTCGAAGTTTGGGCCAAAGAATAATTAAGCACTTACAGAAAAGCGGGAAATGGACTAACGAATAGGAAAAGTGAGCTCCATTTCCCGATTTTTTCACCCCTTTTAATATCAAAAAATATGAAAAAACTAACTCTATCTATCGCTATTGCGCTGGTTGCTTCTCTGGGCATCTCGAGCACTTTCAACGCTTCAGCCGCTGAAGAACTCGAAAAGCTGAATGTCAAGCTCCCCATCCCTGCATTCATGGGCACCCCAACGGATGTACCCGATGACGAGCATCTGGAAAAACCGAGCGACAAGCCGCGCCCTGCATTCATGGTCCCCAAAGGCTGTACCAACCTTGCCCTCAAGAAAAAAGTGACCGGCAGCGTGGAAACGCCCAATAACGGCACCTATGAGCTGCCCACCGACGGCAATAAAGAGTTCAGCGACGACAGCTACGTGGAACTTCCCCGCAAAACCCAATGGATTCAGATTGATCTGGGTGAGCCCGTCAAAATGTACGCCATCCTGGTGTGGCATGCCCACAACACTCCTCACATCTACCGCGACGTGATCGTGCAGGTATCCGATGATCCTCAGTTCGAAAAGGAAGTCAAAACCGTTTATAACAACGACTATGACAATTCTTCACTCCTGGGTGTGGGTAAAGACCTTGAATACTACGAAAGCCATGAAGGCCGTCTTGTCGACACTAAGGGTGTTGAGGGCCGCTATGTGCGTCTGTACAGCAGAGGCAGCACTTATAGCAGCATGAATCGTTATACCGAAGTCGAAGTCTGGGGCTTGAAGAAATAACTATCAGAAAGGGCTTGGCAGAAAGTGAATCGATTCTGGCAAACCTGTCTGATTTTACTGATTGGGGTCGCTGTCGCCGTGCCTCTTCGCTGGGCACACTTGGCACAGCGGCCCTTTCATGCAGATGAATCAGTTCAGGCAATGAAATTCCGGACTCTCTGGAACACCGGAGAGTATAAGTATAATCCGGATGAATTTCACGGCCCGACTCTGCACTATTTCAGCCTCCCGTTTCAATGGATTTCAGGGCAGGATATTGAGACCGAAAGCGAGGCTCCTCTCAGAAGCGTCCCTGCCTTTTTCAGCCTCCTGGCAATGCTGACCCTCTTTTGTTTCAGGAACGCCCTGGGCCGCTCGGGCCTTTTTATCGGCTCCTTGCTTCTTGCTCTGTCTCCGTCTCTACTCTTCTACAGCCGATATTTCATTCACGAAACACTCCTCTTTACTTTTACACTGCTTTTCCTTGCCGCCACCTGGCAATACACTCAGACCCACCGGCGCAGATGGATTCTCCTTTCGGGCGTCGCTCTGGCGCTCATGTATGCGACCAAGGAGACTTTCGTCTTTAATGTCGCCGCAGCCGCAGGCGGACTTTTCTTCCTGTTAGCTCTGGAGAAATTCAAAGGCAGTTCCACGACTTTCCTGAAACAGGTCCCCCGCTCTCACTGGTTCATTGCGCTGGTCGGCTTCCTGGTGACCGGCATCCTTTTCTTCACCTCTTTTTTCACGCATCGGGCCGGACCGCTGGATTCCATCCTCACCTACTTTCCCTGGCTAGCCAGAGCCGGCGGAGAATCTTCGCACATCTGGCCCTGGTATTATTATCTGGAGCGCTATTTCTGGTTTTCGAAAGATTCGGGACCTCTTTTTACAGAGCTTTTCCTCCTCATGCTCGCTTTTTTTGGAGTCTGGGCAGGCTTCAAAGACCACTTTTCTCCGGCCATCCGGCGTCTCTCTCTCTTCCTGAGCGCTTACACAGTGCTTCTGGCCGCCATTTATTGCGCTATTCCTTACAAAACGCCCTGGTGCTTCATCGTCGTTGTTCAGGGGATGGTTCTCCTGGCCGGCATAGGCACTCATTATCTCTTTTCAATCTGGAAGGGCCGAATTCCCCGCATCCTCATCTCTCTGGTTCTCCTGTGCGGCTTATCTCATCTCTTCTATCAGGGGCGCCTGATGAACGAAAAGTATTATGAGGAATCCAAAAATCCCCATGTTTACGCTCACACCCTCTCCGACGTGCGGAACTTGACCCGTACTGTGCAAAAACTCGGCTCCATCCATCCTGATGGAAACAAAATGCTCATCCAGGTTATCGCCCGCGATGGTGATTACTGGCCTCTGCCTTGGTATCTGCGCACATTTGAGAATAACACCGGCTGGTATCCGCAAGTCCCTGATAATCTGGCCGCCCCGGTCATCATTTATTCCCCCCGTTTTTCGGCTCAGGTGAAAGAAGGAGTCAAAAAACCTCATCAGCCCGCCGGTTTTTACGGCTTCCGACCCAACGTATTTTTCCAACTCTCGGTCGAACAGAGCCTCTGGGATGAATATGTTGAGAAGGGCCTGGCCCGTGAGGATGAAGAGGAAGATTAATAGTTCCCCTGCTTTTTTCCTCGCCACCCTATCCACACTGATTACACTTGAGCTATGAGTAACGTGTGTAACGGTCTATTGCGCTGCTTCATTATTCCGCTTTGCCTGGCCGCATCGGCTTTTCAGGTTTGCGGAGCCGAGGTCTTAATTGAAGATTTCCCCGCTCAGGATGCAAAGAATTGGATTTTCGGCAATGGCTCCGAATTCCCAGGGGCTCAAGGCAGCTTTGAAGTTTCACAGGCCGATAAACCCAACAGCCTCAAAGCCGACTACTGTGGCAAACTCACATTTGATTTCTCAGGCGGCGGCGCCTATGTCGCGGCAGAAACCCGGATTGATCCGCTTCTGCTTGAAGAGGCTAAGGGCGAGCCCTTCAGCGCTCTGCAGCTCAATCTCTACCGGCCCGAAGGAACTCGGTTCAAAATCCGTCTCACCGACAACTCTGGGCAAACCTTCCAGAAAGAAATTCGCTCCGTCCCCGATGAGTGGAGCAAAATCAGCACCACGCTCGATTTATGGGAGGCCTCCTGGGGCGGTAAAAATGACGGTGTTTTCCACGGCAATCCCACCGCAATCGCTCTTCTGGCCGATAAACTGGAATTGACCAGGGGCGTCGTCCTTTTTGATGACGTCACTTTGCTCACCGGTGAAGTCCAGAGCCAGGTCAGCCTCACACACTCCTTCCGGTCATGCATCCCAGCGAGCAATTGGAACCTGTATGGCGGCGGCCGGGAAACTAAACTGGCCTTATCGCCCGCCAATGAATCCAGAGAGCAGGAACTGCCGGTGCTCACCCTAGATTTTTCCGGCTCTTCCAAAAACGCCACTCTGAACTTTCCTCAGCGCACACTGCCGGGAATCACCAGGCAAATCACGCTCAAAGGCAAGGGCGATCCTACTGGCCTGAAAATCACGCTTCACGCTTATACCCATTTCATGACCTTCTACAAAGAGCTCTCGCCGACTCTCACTCCGGAAGGCTTTGAGTTTTCCACCGATATGCCCCCGGGCAACGGCTGGGGATACGCCGGCGGCGAAAATGACGGCAAAATACACGGTCCTCTGCGTCTGGGACGCATCGAATGGAGAGGCTCTGAATCCAAAATCTATAAGCTGGAAGATTTCGATATCCTCCTGACTTCTACCGCGCTCTCGGATTCCGTGTTCATGCAGTATGCGAAAAACACCCCCTCGGAAAACGAGAAGGAACTCAGCTTCACCTGGTACGCCCAATCAATGGCCTCCGAGCCTCTGAAAGGCAAGCTCAGCTACACTCTTAAAAACTGGAATGGCGATATCCTCCAGAGAGCGGAGCGCGAAGTAGCCCTCGCGCCGAAGCTTGAGAACACCTCGGAAACATTTCGGACGCCTCTCCCGGAGAACCTGAACTTCCTGGAGGCAGTCTTCACCTTTTCAGCTCCCGGATTGCGCCAGGAACCGGCCACCTGCACCTGGCTGGGAAATTTCCCCCGCAACTCGGATTATTCCATGGACCCTCGATCGCCCTTCGGCATGGGAATCTACCTCTACCGCTTGTCCACGAATCAAATGAGCAAGGTTGCCCAAATGGCCGCCCAGGCCGGAGTCAAGTGGTCGCGTGAGGAATTCAACTGGGGAATGCTCGAGCCACGCAAGGGTGAGTATAACTGGCCCTTCTTTGATCACCTGGTTTCCACTGCCGAAAGCTATGGCATTCAGGTTTACGGAATCGCCGGCTATTGGTCCGGCTGGACTCAACCCTATACTCAACAGGGCATCGAAGACTATCTGGAATATCTGCGGGCCTGCGTTACCCGCTACCGGGGCCGCATTAAGCATTGGGAAATCTGGAATGAGCCCAACATCTTCTTCTGGCAAGGTCCCAAGGAAATGTATGCCGAACTCCTGATCCGCAGCTACCGGATGATAAAGGAGATCGACCCCGAAATTCAGGTCCTGGGCCTCTCCACCGCGGGAATCGATTTCAATTTCATCGACCAAATGCTCAAGAAGGAAACTCCTTTTGATATCCTGACCATCCATCCCTATCGCTCCGTGCTCGTGGAGGAGACCTTTATCAACGACCTGCAAAAAGCCGACCGCAAGATCAATCCCTCTCCTGAGGCTCCCCGGCGGCCCATCTGGAATACGGAAATGGGCTGGGCGACACATACCGAGCACCACATGCTGCGGCAGGATTTCACCCCCAACTCCGAGCGCAAGCAGGCCGAGTTCCTGGCTCGCACCCATCTGACCACGATCGCTTCGGGCGTAAACCCCAAAAACTTCTGGTACAACTTCCGCAACGACGGCGATGATCCCTGGTATTTCGAGTTCAATATGGGTATCACACGGCAGGATTTCTCGCCCAAACCGGCTTATGCGGTCTTTTCGGCCATGACTCATGTTCTGAAGGGAACCTCTTTTTCTAGGCTGGTGAAGCTGAAAAACGGCACTCTGGTCGCCTTCTTTCTCCCTCAATCCGATCAGGAGAATAAAGCGGTCGTAGCGCTCTGGAATCCTCAGCTGGTCACAACCCTGCCTGTTGAATTCAAAGACGGCGCGAACACCGGGGCTGATGAGACCGGGCTCTTGATCAACAGCGCGGAGTTTTCCTTTGAAAAAATCGTCAATGCGATCGGTGAAGAAATTCCCCAGTCAGCCAACATCCCTCTTTCGAAAGGCCCTCCGGTCTATCTGGTTTTGAAAAGGAAATAGAGATGCAACACGAGTTCATCGCTGAACTCTCATAACGTGGAACGGCTGACCCATATCGTCAAACGTATTTTCTTCCTGATCCCGCTGGTGCTGGTAATCAGCTTTCTCGCCTTTTCTTTGGTGCGCATCGCTCCGGGCGGCCCCTTCGATACGGAGCGCAAGCCGGCCTCACCCGAAATCGAACGCAACCTGGCCGCTCGCTATCATCTGGATCAGCCCCTCTGGAAGCAATACCTCTTCTTCCTACAGGGAGTCTCCCACGGAGACCTGGGCGCCTCGCTCAAATACCGGAACCACACGGTCACCGATATCATTAAGCAAGGGATGCCCATCTCCATCCTGCTGGGAGTTCTTTCTTTCGGATTGGCTCTGGGTCTGGGCGTTCCCCTGGGTTTCATTGCCGCCATACGCAAAGGCACCTGGCTCGATTACTCGGCGACGCTCCTGGCTCTCTCGGCCATCTGCGTGCCGGGCTTCATCCTGGCGCCTCTGCTCATCCTGCTCTTTTCCATCCATTGGGAGATTTTCCCGGTGGCACTCTGGGGCACTCCCCTCCATGCGGTCCTACCAGTGGTCTCTCTGGGCGTTTACTTTGCAGGCCGAGTTGCCCGCCTCACCCGAGAAGGGATGATCACCGCCCTGCAATCGGATTTCATCATCACTGCACGCGCCAAGGGGCTCTCAGATTTCAGCATCTATTTCAAACACGCCTTCCGTCTGGGAATCCTGCCGCTGCTCTCCTATTCGGGACCGCTCTTGGCGGATCTCCTGACCGGCTCATTCATCGTCGAAAATATCTTTCAGATACCGGGAATTGGCGTCTTCATGGTCAATTCTTCACTCAACCGCGACTATACGATGGTTGTCGGCCTGGCGCTGGTCTATTCGGTCCTGCTCCTCGTCCTCAACCTGCTGGTCGATATCCTCTATAGCTACCTGGACCCCAGGATCAAACTCCAATGAGCACGAACCGCCTTCTATCCCCTTCGCAACTAGCCTGGAGACGGTTCAAAAAAAACCGTCTGGCTCTCTATAGTGCGTGTTACCTGGCGGCTCTCCTTGTCTTTATCCTCCTCTATCCCTTCTTTTCCAAGGTCAACCCCAATGAGCTGAGCGACCTCCTGAACTCTCCGCCCAGCACTGAGCATCTCTTCGGAACTGATGACCACGGCCGGGATTTATTTGCCCGGACGCTTTTCGGCACCCGTATCTCTCTCCTTGTCGGGGCCGTGGGTGCGCTCGTGAGCCTCTTTATCGGAGTTATCTGGGGAGCTGCGGCAGGCTATCTGGGAGGCAAAGTCGATTCGGTCATGATGCGTTTTGTGGATGTGCTCTATTGCCTGCCCTCTATTGTGTTCGTGATCGCGCTGATAACGACCTTGGAAGGGCTTGCACAGAATTATTTTTCCTCCTTCAAATTATTCCAGGGGGATTCAGCCTACCTCATCCGCCTCCTTTTCCTCTTCACCGGTCTGGGGGCGATCTCCTGGCTCACCATGGCGCGCATCGTCCGGGGACAAGTTCTCTCCCTGCGTCAGATGCCGTTTGTGGAAGCCAGCAAAGTCCTCGGAGCCGGACCGCTGCGGATCCTCTTCCGCCACATTATCCCCAACGTAGCCGGAGTCGCTATCGTCTATCTGGCTCTGACGGTCCCGGCCATTATCCTCAATGAATCCTTCCTGAGCTATCTGGGTATCGGCGTACAGCCGCCTCAAGCCAGTCTGGGCTCGCTGATCGCCGGCGGTGCGGGACAGATCAACCCCATACGTATCTACTGGTGGAGCATCCTATTTCCCACCTCGCTTCTGGTAACGGTACTCCTCTCGCTCAATTTCCTGGCCGACGGATTGCGGGACGCACTCGACCCCCGCGACGCCAAGTAACCTTCCGCGCTTCTCCCGCTACGGTTTGACACGCTTCCAGACCCCTTTCGGGCTCTCATTATGGAAGCGATTCACAGCCGTCACGCCGTAGAGATACTGTCTTTTGCCATCCCGGAAAGGTATCCGGATAGAGGTCTGCCGAGTCGTCCCGACGATATTCTCAGGCCGGGTCAAATCCATAGGGCTCCCATCGGGCACCCGGTAGATGACATAATAATTGGCCGAGCTCGGGTTCCTGATATTGGCATCGGATTTCCACTCCAGGAGATAGGCACCCTCCACCTTTTTGAGCGTCAGGTTCTTCACCTCCGCAGACTCTCCCGGATTCATCCGGGTATAGGCGGGAATCAAGGCCGGGTAGCGGTGGTAGTTGGTTTGCAACTGCGTGGCAATGCCTCCCGTATTTTTCAGGAGCTCATCGGCTGGCCAGAAACAGTTTCCGCCGATATTGGAATACTTCCGGCTCATCTCTATTTTCTCGCGCAGCTCTTTCATCTCCATCGTCCGGACCACGTTCTGGCCGATATAGAGATGTCTTCCATTGGCGTTGCGGTTCCACCACTCCGCCAGCGTGGCATAATCTGCCGTTTTGTGGCCGATCTCCCAGTAAATCTGGGGGATGTTATAATCTATCCAGCCAAATTGAACCCATTTCAGGACATCCGCATACAGGTCCTTGTAGTTCTGGAGTCCTCCGGTATCGCTGCCGGAGCCGTCGGGCGTACTGTTCTTATTGCGGTAAATTCCGAACGGACTCACTCCCAGGCGCACCCAGGGCTTCACATCCAGGATCGTATGCTTAATCTCCTGAATCAGACGGTTCACGTTATCCCTGCGCCAATCCTCTTTCTGATCGGCTCCCCAGCCGGCCCCCAGACCATAACGCCGGAAACTTTCCCGGTCATCAAACTCCACTCCCTTCTCCGGGTACGGGTAGAAATAATCATCCATGTGGATGGCGTCCACGTCATAGCGGCTGACGATATCCTTAATAACGCTGCAGATGAACTGCCGATTAGCGGGGATTCCCGGGTCGAAAACGATCAGCTTGCCATACTGGACGAACCGCCCCGGCTCACGCTGATAAAGATGGTTCTTGGCGAAAATCGCACTTCCGCCCGAGGCGCTGGCCCGATACGGATTAAGCCAGGCATGGAACTCCATATTCCGCTTGTGGCATTCCCCAATGAGAAACTCCATCGGGTCCCAGAGCGGCTGGGGCGCGGCTCCCTGCTTTCCGGTGAAGAATCGGCTCCACGGCTCCAGACGGGAGGGATACCACGCATCGGCTTCGGGTCGCACCTGAAATATCACGGCATTGATCCCGCATTTTTTCAGGAAATCGAGCTTCCGGACAAAATCCTTGCGCATCTCCGCCGGGCTCATCTTCGCATACTCCTCCTGGAAAACAGTATGAATCCAGGCTCCACGGAATTCGCGCTTGCCGCTGGCCTTTTCAATCCGGGCCCGGTCCGGTTTCGCCTGAGCTTCCTTTCGTGCGGGTGAGGCCTTGGTCTCGGCCAGAGTCTTGGATGAAACACTCCACATCAGGAGAACTGCCATACTGACCATCAGTGCAAATGCAACGCTATATCGCCAATTCCTCATAACATGCGCGATCATAGAAAATACCCCCCGAAAAGAAAACAGAAAACTGCCTCCACATCCCAAGCCCCTCTGCTTTTCCAACTATTACATAAAACCGAAAAATACGTAGGAACCGCAGATGACGCAGATTTCACAGATGAATGCAGGGCAGAACATTAGGTCCGCTCATCTCCCTGAAAAATCTGCGCGAATCTGCGTAATCTGCGGTTTCATGGTTCCTTGGCAATCTGCGGATAAATGACTCTAGTAGGTCAGTGTAAGCTCAAGGCGGAAGTAATACATCGTGTCGTTGGCCCGCTCAGAATAATAATTTCCCGGTTCCAGTGCTTCAAAGAGCATTCCCGCTTTTGCGTGCTTGTTGAAGGTATAATCCGCACGGCAGCGGACCAGATGGCCCTTGAAACTTCCATCTTCCGAGTGGTTCCTATCCCCGGCATAGGGGTTTTCGGGTGCAAACATCGGTCTGTAATCGACGGTGACGCGCATATCCCGGATGGGGTCTATGGAGTAGCCGACAATGGGAGAGAGCATGTTGGAGTAGTCATAAGCACGTCCGCCGTCCAACCGTGTGACGTAGGACATCAGCTCGCCGATGCGTGAATACCGGCCCCAGAGGTTATCAAATCCGTGGTCGGTTTCGCTACCCTTCCCTCTACCGGATAGATATTCCACTCCAACCCAGGCAGTATTATTCAGNNCGCATATTGTTGCCGAGGTGGTCGCCGCGGCGTCCGAATTGCCCTGCCGCCTCCGCTTCGAAATCCCAATGATCATCGATTTTATAGGCCACCTTCGGGCGAATCGTGACCGTATCGCCTGTAGTACCCAGAATCTGATCCGATTCAAATTCGTGTTTGTAGATAACGAGTCCCTCCAGCGTGGTGTTTTCCAGACTCTTATTGCGGATAAGGAGCATCCCCGAAACGATATCTTCCTCGGAGAGATATTTCAGGCTGGGCTGCATTCCCACTGGCGGCAGCCAGGCATCGGAGCGCTCATCCTGATAGAGGAAAATGCCGTTCACACTCGTCTTTTCGTCCGGGGACATATAGGTCAACCTGGCGGCATCAAAAAAAGTCGTACGAGAACCGTCAGTGGAGGTGCCGTCATTGAGCAACCAGGGAACTTTAAGGTCGCTCAGTTCCTGTCTGCCGATCAGCGCTTTAACAGGCGAATCTTCAGGAGAGAGTGATACAGATAAATTATCCAACAGGAGTTCGCCCATGTAACCCTGTTTTGAATCGGGCTTGATGTAGGTGCGCGGTTCGCTCATGGCTCTCATTCGGAATGTGAAAGATTCCCAGGGGGTGATTTCTGTCCAGAGACGCATCCGCGCACGCTGCTGATTAATTTCGTGATCGGGAACGCCCGTATTCTGTTTCGTATTGGAATAGTACTCCTCGCGCAACCGCAAATCGGCTCCCCATTTCAGCCAGGAGACGGGGTGTTTGCTCTTTTGAATCCACTCCTCCGTGGGTGACAGAGCAGGTTCTTTTTTCGCTTCTGCGGCAGCCATTGCCGTTTCCGCTCCGAAGGTGTGAGCCATCGTTGCCAGAAGAGAGGAAAAAACGATTAGAATCATTGTTTTTCTCATATTCATTTTGTTGTCATCACGCATGACAGAATCGGATTTAACACAAACCGGAGTTGAAACGCTAGAGAAAGAAGGTTAGTTTTTTGTTAGTATACTAATAATTATTTTACTTTTTTATAGAATAATTTTTAAGAAACTTAAACAAAAAACTTCTAACAAAAAACTAATATTTTCTAAACAAATCTCCGTGATACTGCTCAATTGCTTTGAACTGCCTTCTACCTACAACTCAAAATCCTAACCCAAAACTAACAATCATCAAACACTCATTTAACGCACACATTGTACATTGTAATCGTGAGGCGGACGTAGCCCCACACAACATAAAGAGTATGATGAAAAAATATCTGACTTCAATAGCCCTTTCCATAGTGGCGGTAATAAGCACCTATGGCGCTGATATTACACTGAACGGTGCCGGAGCCTCCTTCCCAGCCCCCGTTTATCAGGTGTGGACGTATGCGTACACACAAATTACTCCCGATGTCAAAGTAAACTACCAGAGTCTGGGTTCCGGTGCTGGAATCAACCAGATCAAAGCCGGAACAGTCGATTTCGGAGGAACCGATAACCCTCTGACGCCGGAAGAACAGAGTGAGGCCAACCTGGTCCAATTCCCGATGCTCACCGGCGGAGTGGTGCTGATCGTGAATTTACCCGAACTCAAATCCACCGAGTTGAAGCTGGATCAGAAAACATTGTCCGATATTTTCCTGGGAAATATCAAAGTTTGGAATGACCCCGCCATCGCTGCACTCAACCCGGAAGTCAAACTCTCCAAAACGAAGATTACCGTAGTGCACCGCTCCGATTCCAGCGGGACGAGTTTCATCTTCACCGATTATCTGAGCAAGATATCTCCGGAGTGGAAAGAGAAAGTAGGCACAGGAGCCGCGGTGAAATGGCCTGTCGGAATCGGCGGACAGAAGAACCCGGGCGTCTGTAACAACGTGGCCAAGATCAAGGGAAGTATCGGTTACACCGAATATACCTACGCCGTGGAAGCGAAGTTGAAGTGCGTGACGCTCAAAAATAAAGACGGCAAGTTCGTAGCTCCCACGCCCAAGACCTTCAGCGCCTCTGCATCCGGAGCCGATTGGGAAAATGCTAAAGGATATTACATGGTGCTCACCGACACCGAAGGCGAGGATTCATGGCCCATCACCGGGATAACCTACATCCTCATTCAAAAAGACGCCCCGGATAAGGAAAAACAGCAAGCCCTGTATAAATATTTCAACTGGTGCCTCACTTCGGGAGCGAATTCAGCTTCCAAGCTGAATTATGTGCCGTTGCCCAAGAACCTGGTTGAGAAAATCCAAAATGATGTTCTGAAATAGTTATCGTGGAGTTGTGTTCTAATGTCCATCATCGCAGAGGAGGAGTGACTCTCCATACTCCCCCTCTGCGTCAGGGAAAAAGTGATGTTTGCAACGGATAATATCTTTAAAACAATATGCCTGATCTGCGCAGGATTGGTCGGACTGCTCATGATTGGTTTCTTTGTTCAGCTCGCTCTCAGTTCGGTCGGAGCATGGAAAGAATTCGGTTTATCGTTTCTCTGGTCCTCGGAATGGGACCCTGTTGATGAAAAATTCGGGGCGCTGCCCAGCATTATCGGCACCCTTCTAACAACGTTTATCGCCCTCGTCATAGCCCTGCCTTTATCTTTCGTATCTGCTTTTTACCTGGTTGATTTACCCGGCGCGATCGGGAAAATCCTCAGCCAGGCTTTGGATTTGTTAGCCACCAT
>DBPU01000033.1 GCA_002305615.1 Verrucomicrobia bacterium UBA1412
ATTCGAGAGAGCTCATGAATACCTTCGATAAGATCGATAAGGAGGTTATTGTGATCTTCCATGCTTGGGATGACAAAGATGTTTCGTCTTCGGAAATAATGAGGGCCGCTCAGGATCATACCGATTACCTTGCGAGAAAACAAATTCCCGCTTTTGCGATGAGATATGCCTACCTGCAAAGTGCAATTCTTGGCGGAAGCATGGTCCTGCCAACCATTGTGGGGGAGGATGCCGCTACCCGTGTAAGAGCGATGCTGAGCGGCGAAAATGAGGGTTCTGAATTTACCCCCCTGCCGACCAAAGTTGTCCTTAATTGGAACTGGCTCGTAAAAGACGGAGCTTCGCTTTCGGGCGTTCCACCCGGAGCGATTCTTCTCAATCAGCCGCCTGGCTTCTTCCGCATCTATAAGATTCAGATCATCACCACGGTCTGCGCCGTCTTCGTCATTCTCTCGATCCTGCTTCTGATTGCTACCAACCGCAACCGCAAACATCGGCACCAAGCTCAGAGGTATGCCGAACAGCTGAACCTGACCTTGAAATCCATCGCAGACGCGGTCATTGTCACCGACCATCTTCTTTCTATCACCATCATCAACCCGGTTGCGGAAAATCTTCTCGAATGCAGTGAAGGCAGCGCCGTGGGAAAACCGATCGATTCGGTGCTCAAGCTCTACAACTCCGTAACGCGATCTCCGTTGGATATCAACTCTCTTCTCAAGCAGACTCTGACCAAGGGTCTCTCCATTCCTCAATCCCAGCAATCCCATTTATGCTCGAGCGAGGGCAGAGAGTATAACATCTCCTACAATGTCTCTCCTATCCGGGACAGTTGGGGAAAGATTTTCGGCGCTGTGATGGTGCTTCGGGATGTCACCCGGGAATATGAACAGCGGGTGCAACTTGAAAAAGTTTCCAGGGAAGCTCGTGAGGCGGAGAGGGCCATGGGCAACTTCCTCTCCACGATGAGCCACGAAATCCGGACGCCTCTCAATGCACTAATCGGTTTCACGGAGCTCCTGCAGGACCGCTCTATCAATACGGAAGATGCGCGCGAATATCTCTCCGCAATTCACCTCTCCAGCAAATCGCTGATGTTGTTGATCAATGACATCCTGGACCTTTCCAAGCTCGAGGCAGGCCAAATGATGATTCACCCGATTCAGGTGCGGGTTTCGACGCTTTTCAAGGAAGTCGGAGCCATCTTCCATCAGAAGGCTAAAGAAAAGAATCTGAAGCTTTCGTTTGAATGTCCCCCGGATATGCCCGTTCTCTGGCTTGATACAATTCGGCTCCGGCAAATCATTCTGAACCTGGTCAGTAACGCCCTCAAATTTACTCACGAAGGAGGCGTTTACGTCAAGGCAGACTTCTCCGGAAAGCCCGGCCAAAAGGGAACCTTCACCCTGAGCGTTCGTGATACCGGCTGCGGCATCTCCGAAGAATATAAAAAGAAGATGTTCATACCCTTCTCTCAACAGCACTCTGAACATCAAACACAGGAACAGATCCCCGGCACCGGTCTGGGTTTAAGCATTTCGCGCAAGCTGGCTCAGGCGATGAATGGCCATATGGAGTTAGAAAGCCAGGAAAGCAAGGGAAGTACCTTTACCGTCATACTCGAAGCAGTGGATAGCGAAGCCATTTCTTCGAAAGAGAAAGTGTGGGATAAAGACAGCCCGACCCCTGTCGTGGATATTTCGCTCCTCTCCAGTGAGGTGCTTCTGGTGGATGATCAGGTGCTGAACCTGAAAGTTCTGGACCGCATGATGAGGCGCGAAGGTTTCTCCCCGATCTCGGTGACATCCGGTGAAGAGGCCATTAAAGTGGTCAAAAGTCAAAAAATCGATTTGATCTTCAGCGATCTCAAAATGCCGGGCATGGACGGGGATAGATTGGCTCAGGAAATACGCGAACTGCCCGGAGGCGACCGGATAAAAATCTTCATCGTCACGGCTGATGTCTACGTTGACGACAACTATAATCTGGAGAAGGTTGACGGCATCCTGACCAAGCCGGTCACGCACGATAAACTCAGTAAACTGTTGAGAATCCTCAGCAGGAACAAGCGGCAGAACGGCGGAAAATTCGTCAATGAGCTCGGCGGCAATCCGATCGTGGTAGACCAGATGATCGAAGATATTTAAGCGTGCCTGCTCTTTTCAGGAATTCATTGAAGCAAGAGAGCAGAAATGTTACAAGAGTCCTGCGGCGGTTGCCGGGAAATACGGGCAATGAATCCAGAAATAGACAGGGATAATTTCAATATTTTGTTTTCTGAAATGGGGAAGCTCTCGAGTAGAGTTTCTTTCTTTTTTGGACCTTGCCGCCGGAGCTGACCAGGACCATGACCACCCCCATTGCCGATTCCATCCCCGAGAGCCTGCCTTCCAAAGAAGAGCTTCACCCTGCCACCGGCAGATTTCCCCGGCCCGGTTACTACCGCTTCAAAATGGTCATCGCCTTTGACGGCAGCCGCTATGCCGGCTGGCAATTCCAGCTATCGGGTCTGGCCGTGCAGCAGTGCGTCGAGGAGGCTCTGAAAAAACTCTTTCCCGGCTCTCTGGGCGTCCATGGATGCAGCCGCACCGATGCGGGAGTCCATGCTCTGGCGCTGGTCGCTCATGCAGACGTTCCCAAAAAAGAATTCCGCATCCCGCACCAGAAACTCACTCTGGCCCTGAATGCGCATCTGCCCGAAGATATCCGCATCCAGCAGGTCTTGCGCTGCCCACAGAATTTCCACGCTCAGTACCACACAACGGCCAAGGAATACCGCTACCAGGTATGGAACCACGCCGGGATGAACCCGCTCCTTCAAAACCGGGTCTGGCATGTACCCCGGAAGCTCGACCTGGCGGCAATGCGCCGGGCAGCAAAATTTCTGGAAGGACGCCAGGATTTCCGCTCCTTTGCCTGTGTTCACGATCAATGGATTGATAACACGGTGCGCACGATCCTCTGCTGCCGCATTGAGCGCAGGGGCCACCATCTGACCTTTGTCATCCGCGGCGACGGATTCCTCTACAAAATGTGCCGCAGCATCGTGGGGACTCTGGTGCAGGTCGGCCTGGGGCGGTTTACGCCCGAGGCAGTCCAATCAATGCTCCGGGAAAAGAACCGCGAATCGGCCGGGATGTCCGCGCCGGCACACGGCCTGACCCTCTGGAAGGTCTGGTACGGGAATGAAAAAACGCGCCGGGCCGATTAACCGTCCAGCGCGCTTTGAAAGGATTTTTTTCTGTCTGTTTGGGCCTAATCTATACCCAGGCGTTTGCGGGCCTCTTCACTCATCATGCTCTGATGCCAGGGCGGATCCCATACGATCTCCACGTTGGCCTCTTCAACGCCGGGCAGAGCCAGGATGCGATTCTGCGCATCGCCGGCAATGCTGGGCCCCATGACGCATCCGGGCATGGTCAGCGTCATCTTCACAAAAACGCTTTTGCCTTCTATCCGGATATCGTAAACCAGCCCCAGGTCAACAATGCTGACCGGGAGCTCCGGGTCGAACACCATCCGGAGAGTCTCCCACACATCCGCTTCGCTTATAGCGGCCGAGCTTTTTTGGAGCTCATTGGCCTCCTCCGGAGAAGGTACTGATTTATCCTCGTTCATTTATTTTGAAACTTATTGAGTTTGGCGATCATCGCCTCGGCGATCCGCCCTATCGCAAGGGCAGCATCCGATTCGGGAGCGGAAACCACAATCGGCACGCCTCGATCTCCACCTTCGCGAATATTGACGTAAAGAGGAAGCTCCCCCAGAAACGGGTATCCGCGCCGCTCAGCCTCACCGCGTCCGCCGCCCGTGCCGAAAATAGGAATACACTGTCCCTCGGGCGTCACGAAGCCGCTCATATTCTCCACGATTCCCAAGATGGGAACCTTGACCTGTTCGAGCATCGCGATACCTCTGCGAACCACTCCGACCGATGCCTCCTGAGGCGTCGTGACGACAATGCCGCCGCTGAGCGGCACCGTCTGGCAGAGTGAGAGCTGCGCATCTCCGGTACCCGGCGGCAAATCCACCAGGAGGAAATCGAGCTCACCCCAGACCACGTACATGAGGAATTGCTGGATGGCTTTCATGATCAGAGGCCCACGCCAGATGACCGGGGCGCCATCCTCGGCCAGGAAGCCGATACTCATCAGCTTGACGCCATGGCGCTCGGGCGGGACCAACATCTCGTCATCGGTCACTTCCGGTTGGCCCTGAACGCCCATCATGAGCGGGATGCTGGGACCATAGATATCGCAATCCAGAAGACCGACCCTGTATCCTTTTTGCGCAAGGACACAAGCCAGGTTAGCCGCCAGGGTCGATTTACCCACGCCGCCCTTGCCGCTGGCAATGGCGATTACGTTTTTCACCCCGGGGATATTGCTCTGCTGGGCGAAGGGGTCGGTGACGGTCGGCCCGGCATCACGGGTACCCGAAGGAGTCGTGACGAGAACCCGCACCGGTTTGCCGGTCAGTTCGCTCACCACCCGCTCCACGCCGTTACGCAGAGAGGTGATCACCTCTTCCTTATCGGTCGTGAGCTGGAGTTCGATTTCGGTTCCCTCTTCCGTAGAGCGGATATCCTTGACGATGTTGAAGGAGACGATACTCCGGGAGTAACCCGGGTAGCGTATCTCCTCCAACGCCTTTTTGATCTCTTCAGAGCTCGCCATCTAAATCCTTTTTTTGTTGCGGCCTCGAAAGGCTTTTCCCTTATGCAATCTGGGTATCCAGCCAGTGAGCGCTCATGGAAACAGGCGCCGCCTGTGCCGTTTTACCCGTCCACTGCTTGTTGCGGAAATTAAGCCCCGCAAAATCCACGTAGTGATCAAAAATATCGGTGTTGCGGATGAGGCCTTTGAAGCGCTCGGATCCGGGGCCCTTGGCCACCAGCGCCACGAAATCGGCAGAGTGATTGCCCGAACCCCAGCTGATCCCGAAGTGGTTAGCCAGTGTCATGCCCAGCTGGCCTGTATAGCCGTTGATGGGGTCATAAATTTCCGTGTGGCGTTCATCGCGAACCAGCAGGAGCCAGTTGGCCTGTTCAGCCGTGAGCTTGATCTCGTAGTTCTTCTCGATATAAGCCTGAACCTGCGGGGCCTTGGTGCACTTCTTCAAATCGCCGGTGAGTCTTTCAAAAGAGCCCTTGGCTTTCTGGACCTTGGCCAGGAGCGCCGGAGTGTCACCGTAGTTCGAGCCCATTCCGTTGAGGCTCGGACCGCCGCAGCCGTGATCGGCCGTCACCACAATCAGGGTCTCGGGATGAGCCTTCTGGTAATCCAAAGCCGTCTGAATCGCATCGTCAAAAGCCAGGTGATCATAGATCGCGCCCGGTGCATCGGAGGAATGGCAGGCATGGTCCACGCGGCCGCCCTCGACCTGGAGGATGAAGCGGTCATTCGAACCAAGCATCTCCAGCGCCTTAGCCGTCATTTCGGCCAGGGTCGGAACCGTCGCCTGAAGCGATTTGTGGTTCAGCCAGTCAATCGTCATCGGCAGGTGACCGCCGGCGAAGAGGCCCAGCACTTTTTTGCCGGTATCCACCTTCTTGAGATCGTCCGACGTTTTCGCAATCTGGTATCCGAAACGGCGATACTCTTCGAGCATGTTATCCTTGTAGATATTTTGACCGCCGCCCAGGAGCACGTCGATTTCCAGCGTGCGATAATAATTTGCAATCGCAGTGGTGTCGCCTCTGCTTTCGCAGGCTGAACCAAAGCCCGCCGGAGTGGCGTGCGTGATTTCAGTCGTCGTCACCAGACCGCGCTTCCAATGTGGTTCGCGCAGGAGTTCGTAAAGGGGTTTAAGGAGCGTTTTATCGGGCAGGCAGTTGACCGCACCGTTATTGACTCGGCAGCCGGAGCCCCATGCAGAAGAGGAAGCGGAGCTGTCGGTCACGCACGAACTGAGAGAGGCCACGTCCATCAATCCGGTATGAGCATTCTCATCCTTGCTCATCGCCAGCCAGCAAAGACCGCGGCCGCGAACCGTTCGGGAAAAAATATCAGAAATGGTCACCATGGAAGGGCTGGTCCCATCCGAAACAAAATGAATAATCTTGAGAGGTTTGCCGTCATTGCCACCCGCACTCTGAGCTTTGGACTGAGTGGCAATATAAGGCGTCGCCAATGCGCCTGCCGCTACGCCGGCGGCAGCTTTAATGAAATTACGTCTGCTATAACTCATGCAGGCAATAGTTTAGTCCTACCTATCCAATAGGACAATCCCTAAATCCTAAACACCCAGTCCGCTGAAAATAAATTAAAACACTTTTATTTTCAACGGGTTGTGTTTTTATAAAACACTCAAAAACCGGAATATTTTTTTGCTATTTGGTCTCCGGTTCCAGCTTGAATTTTTCAAGCAGTTTCTCGTATTCCTTGAGCGAAATGGGAATCATGCTGCCATGGCGCACCTCCGGCGGAAGGCTGTATTTATCCCAATCCGGACGCTGGTACCCTGCAACCTGGAACCAGGGGCCCTCCAAGCGCTCAGCCACCGAAAGCCCGTAAGAGACCCCGGGGTACTGCTCATAGTAGAGATACCACGCTTTGCCGTTGGGCGAAGGAATCAGAGTGGGAGCCTCGCGAAAACTGGGAGTGAGCGGCTCGCTGAGATTCTCGTAAGGTCCGGTCAGCGCCGAAGAACGGGCAATGCGGATGGTTTTCCCCGTGGGCCAATCCAGCGTCGGATAGCGCTCATCTTTCAAGATGGCGAAGTAGGTATCCCCCACCTTGCGGATAATGGTGTCGATGGTCGCGATTTCCGGCCAGCCGAAGATTTTCCGAGGCGGCTCGGAGAAGGTTTTCAGGTCTTTACTCAAGGCGTAAATCGTCCGCTGCCCGGCCCAGTACGGTTCGGGTAGATCGGTTTTGCCCAGGTCATGAGTCGTATGCCAGGTGAGGAGATACTGGCGGCTCTCGGCGTCAAAGAAAAGCTTGGGCGCACCGATCCGCTTCATCACGCGGGGATAATCGGGGATCGTCTCCAGGTTCGGCGAGTAGTCGCTGTATTTCTCCCAGCGGATCAGATCCTCCGAAACCCAGAAATTGATATCGGGTTGGTCATCGCCCCGGTTACCGACCAGGTAATAGCGTCCGTCATGACCCCGGCAAATATCCGCATGGCCGCGGTAATTCTCAAAAACCCGTTTTCCGCCATTGAGTTGCTTCCAATGCAGGCCATCCCGACTGACGCTGTAATAGAGCCGCCCATAATCGGCATCCGTCATGTGGGCAAAGAGATAGGCTTCGTGGACGGCTTTCTCTCCGGGCTTGACCTGCCCCGGAGGCTCAGGCATCTGGGCGCGCATCCCCACTGCCGTGAAAAGGAGTAGAAGAGCGGCCACGATTCTGAGAGTCCATGCGGGCAACAGCCTAAAGCAAAAACGGTTCCTTAAAATTTCATTGCATTTCATGATTGAGTATCTCCTTCCGTCATAACGGTATCTTCGTGTTCATAAGGGGGTGTGCAGCAGCAGAGGAATTGGAGCGGCTCTTCGCCCGTATTCCATATCTTGTGAACATCGCCCGGCAGCATCCCGATGGCATCCCCGGGGCCGATATCGCGGTTCTCACCATTGACCCGGATTCTTCCCCTGCCCTTCTCAATATAATAAATCTCCTCGGTCCGAGGGTGATAATGCTCCTCGGTCGACTGGCCCGGATAGACGGTCGCCTGAGCCAAACTCTGGGCGGCAATCCCGGAATTCCGATAGGCCATGATCTCCCGAATTTCGGAGCTATCCTTCGTGATGAAGGCCGGCACTTCGTTCACATTTCTGACTTCCATAACTAACGCAACGTATTCTAACCCAATTACCCCCGTGAGGCAAGGAGAGCCCGGATAAAGACGAAAAAAAGCTGGATTTTCGGGCTTTTTGACACAATTACGCCCGGTGCCGGACCGGGAAAGAGAGACACTTCCGGCCGGTTCGGAGTTATTTTTTCCTGTTTTGTGTTGCAATAAAAAGGGAGTGGAGTAGAATGTTTGCCCATTGGCCCCCGAGAGGGAGCCTGAAACCTGGTTCCAGAATAGCTCAATGGTAGAGCAATCGGCTGTTAACCGATGGGTTGTAGGTTCGAGCCCTACTTCTGGAGCCATTTTTGTTTCCCCCCCCCTTCTTCCTCTTCTTTAAAACGATTCCTCTTACTCACTACGCTCTACGCTCTTTTGGCCAGGCTTTGGATAGGAAGATTAATAAGGCGATGCTGATGAGGACAAAGGGGAGAAATGCGAGCTCAGGGATCCAGGGATTCATCGCGGCCTGCCCTTTGGAGAGAAGGAAAAGGGCTGCAACGGTGTCCAGGCCCGTCATGAGAATAAAGCCCCAGAGAGCCCAGCGCGGACGTTGAGCCGCCACGGCGAAGAATACCATTGCACGGGATGAGGCATGGCAGAGAAGCGCGAGGATACGCTCCACCGCCGGCAAGACCATCAGTGAGACGGAGCCTGCCGCTGCGGCTTGCTGCCCGGATGCCAGCGATGCCAACGCCACCACCAGCCCCAGAATGATGGCCTCAAACGCTCCGGCACCGATTCCCACTGCGATTGCCCGCTCAGAATTCTGCGATAGAAACGCCCACCGTTTTGCCGCCAGGATCGTTACCCCGATCTCGAATACACCGGTGAGGAGCCCGACATAGAGCGCACCCGCTACCCATGCCGCAGGTTCGGGCAGCGCCCTGTTAATGGCCTGAAGGATTGATTTATTGAAAGCAAAGGCCCAACCGAATTTCAGGGCGACACCCACGGCCCAGAGCGCAGCGCCGATGCCAAAATAGGTCCAGGCAACGCGTGTTCGTCTCCGCCAAAAGAGAAGAGCAAGCGCTCCGACCAGAACCATCAATTTGCCGGTAATGATTGCCGATGAATTCAGGCGCGAAGAATGGTTGCCGTCGTGAATGGCAAGCGTCCAGGTGCCGATGGCTTGTTCTGCACGGATCTCAGCCAGGTATCGGCCCGGGGGAAAGTGCTCCTCCTCTTTCGGACCTGCCTGGGAGAATATTTTCCCTGCGGAATCGACAATGACAACGCCATCCGGGCGAATGAGCCGGAAATGAACGATGCCGGTCTGAAGCTTCACATGTATTCTATACTTGAGCTGGGCGTCGGAACCGCTCACCTCAAAAGGGAGTTGCTGGAGGTCGCTCACCGGTTCAGGCCCCAGCGTGCGCGAGGCGTTCATGTAGACCTTACCCCGACCTAAAAAGAACGAAGCAATAACGACGGCGACAATAAGCCATGAAATCAAAACCCATTTGCGCCTAAAGCCGCGGCGGCAGGTTGTTTGCTCATCATTCACGGGCGAGAGTATGCTCTCCGTTGCCCGCTAATTACAAACAAAACATGCAGCCGATTTCAGGCGCCTTGTTGCCTCAAAACCGGAGAACCGAATCTTTCCTGTTTACTTTCTCACTGAAGGGTTTAAAATGCCTCCGCTTTTAGCACTAATCTTACTTAAGAATATTATGAAAAAACTATTCCTCTTATTGAGCGCGGCGATGATGATCGTGCTTCAGAACGGAGCATCGGCGCAAACCGGAACGGTTCAGGATGAGCTCACCATGAAGAGCGAAATCCTCAACATGGATCGCAAATACGCGATTTATCTTCCTCCCGATTATCAGACCTCGAAGCGCAAATACCCGGTCCTCTATCTTCTGCATGGAGCCGGGGACGATCAATCGGGCTGGGTACAGTTCGGCGAAGTGCTGCACATTGCCGATAAAGCGATCAACGAAGGCAAAGCCACCCCGATGATTATCGTGATGCCCGATGCCAACAGCGTCCGGCGCGGTTATTTCAACGACCTCAAGGGCGAATACCGCTACGAGGATTATTTCTTTAATGAGCTGATCCCCTTCATCGAAAAGATCTATCGGGTCCGCTCCGAAAAACGCTACCGTGCAATCTCCGGGCTTTCCATGGGCGGCGGCGGCACCTTCATCTATGCGATGCATCATCCTGAACTCTTCGCAGC
>DBPU01000076.1:0-1554 GCA_002305615.1 Verrucomicrobia bacterium UBA1412
GACTCGCGGAGGATGCCGAAATCGGCAGCCAACTGCTGGAGCTCGCAAGTATGATTGCGAGTACAGGTGAGACATTCATTGGGATGCTTGGAGAGGATCAATTCGATCACGGTGCGGCGGATTTCAACGATTTCCGCGTCGTGCGTGATGATGTCCATATCCTTCTCAATGGGTGTGCAGCAGGCCCGGAGCATTTTGTTGATGCCTTTGGCCTTTACGATGCAGATTCCACATGAGGATCTTGAGCGAAGGTCAGGATGAGCGCAGAGGGTGGGGATTTTGATCTGAACCCTTTTTGCCGCTTCCAGGATGGTAGTTCCTACAGGAACCTTGACCGTTATACCGTTAATTCTTGCAGTAATCATGTTACTTTCTCACTATCGCTTTAAATTTGCAGACTTCGTAACAGGTGCCGCATTTAATACATTTGACCTGGTCAACGACGTATCCAGCTTCACGCGAGCCGGAGATGGCACCCACGGGGCAGTTGACTACGCAGAGTTTGCACTTCTTACAATGGGTTTGATCGATGGTATACTGAACCATTTTGGTACATTTACCCGCACGGCATTTTTTGTCTTCGACGTGCTGCCTGTATTCTTCAGGGAAGTACTTCATCGTAGACAAGACCGGGTTGGGAGCCGTCTGGCCCAGAGCGCAAAGGGATGCTTTCTGCATACCTTGAGCGATGCGCTGCATCTGTTTTAAGTCAGATTCAACGCCTTTGCCTTCAGCGATTCGATCGAGAATCTGCAGCATCTGGAAGCCGCCGATTCGGCACGGGGCGCATTTACCGCAGGACTCTTCTACGCAGAAGCGGAGATAGAATCTGGGAATATCGACCATGCAATCATCTTCATCCATGACGATCAAGCCGCCGGAGCCCATGATGGAGCCTACCTCGGCGAGATGCTCATAGCTGATCTTGGTATCGATCAATTTCAGGGGAATAACGCCGCCGGAGGGACCGCCCGTCTGAACGGCCATGAGTTTACGTCCACCCAGGACGCCGCCGGCGATGCCGAAGACGACTTCGCCAATGGTCATGCCCATGGGGATTTCTACGAGGCCGGAATTTTTCACCTTGCCGGTAATAGCGAAGACCTTGGTTCCTTTGGATTTCTCGGTGCCGATAGCAGCGAGCCATTCGCCGCCGCGATAGATGATCTGTGCGACGGTTGCGAGGGTCTCCACGTTATTGATGATGGTCGGGTGGTTCCAAAGTCCCTTGTCAGCCGGGAAGGGCGGACGGGACCTGGGAGTACCGCGTTTGCCTTCGATGGATTCGATGAGGGCTGTTTCCTCACCGCAGACGAAAGCACCGGCGCCCAGACGGATTTCCAGATCGAAACTGAAGCCTGAGCCCAGGATGTTATTACCCAGCAAACCGCGTTCATAGGCTTGCTCAATGGCCTTTTCAATGCGCTTGATGGCCAGGGGGTACTCGGCGCGGATATAGAAGAAACCGCGTTGGGCACCGATGGCGAAACCGGCCAGGATCATACCCTCGACAACGGCATGAGGGTCGCCTTCGAGAACACTGCGATCCATGTA
>DBPU01000076.1:1595-22882 GCA_002305615.1 Verrucomicrobia bacterium UBA1412
GTCATCTCCGTGAGGGCTTTGGCCAAGGCGCAATAGCCCTGCTGAGCCATGTATTCCTCGATGTTTTCGGGATCGATCAACCCGCAATTGCGCAGCACGATACGGAGCTGGCATTTATCAGCGGTATATTTAAATTCATCCACGGAGCCTTCGCCTTTAACCGTGGCCTTGAGGAACTTCTCGATGTCGGCTTCCTGGATATTGGCGTAAGTTATTTTATTGGTTAAATCTTTGATAACATAGCCTTTATCATAGATTCCCAAGTCCGCAGCTCTGATGGCCTGGATGGAGTCTTCGACTCCCAGGTCGCGGGCAATTTTCAGGAAGAGAATCTGGAAATCGCGCGTATTATCCTGTGTAAGGGAAGTATCACGTAGTAAAAAAATAGTTTGTTTGCTCATAGTATTTCCTAATTCCTACCTATTCATGGGCATATCAAAAATATAATCATTCACCAGGCGCCCGTGAGCCAGATGTTCCTGGATAATTTCCAGGGCGACATTTTTGTCCACTTTGCCGTAGGTCACCTTTGGGAGACCGGCGGCGGATACTTCCACCAGCGGTTCGGCATAACACATGCCGATGCAGCCGCATCTGCGGATATCGACTTTAATGCCCAGACGTTTGGTTTCTTCCTCAAACACATTTAAAGTGTCCTGAGCTCCGGCGGCGACGCCACAGGTGCTGAGACCGATTTTTACATAGTCGCCACTATAGGGATTGGTTTTACTGGCGGCGAAGATGTCTTCTTTATTAAGCTTTTTCATTTTTTCTCGATTGCTCCCGGTTTACTGTACTTGGCAATGATTTCGGCGACCTGTTTACGAGATAACTTGGCGTATACTTTATTGCCTTCTTCTTCGCTAACCGTCATAACAGGGGCTAATCCACAACAACCCAGACACCTGACCACATCCATCTGGAACAAGCCATCGGAGGTGGTTTGGCCTTCTTTGATTCCCAGGAGGGACTCAACTTCCGCAATGAGCTCGGGGGCTCCTTTGAGGTAACAGGCCGTTCCCAAGCAAACACTGATTCTGTGTTTACCCGGAGGGGTCAACTTGAAGTAGTTGTAGAAGGTGATTACTTCATAAATGCGCGCCAGAGGAACATCCAATTGGTGTGCCAGTTTGCGCGCCACATCGCGCGGTACATAACCGTAATGGCTTTGAACATCGTGCAAGGCCATAATGAGGCTGCCTTTTTTATCGCGCCACTTATCTGCCAGGCCAGCTATCATTTTATCCTGGTTTTCAGCCGGGTTATCGGCTTTTGTCAGCGTATTTTTTCCCATACTATTCTCTGTCAGAGAGGTTCTTGCATGTTTTGCGAAAACAGAAAAAAACTTACAATTCAGGCACACTACACCCATGCAGTATGCGCTAAAACATACAGTCTACTTTTTCTGAATTTGTTGGGCTTTTTTGCCCGCCGTACAAACCCATACATGATCTACCTAGACCCCACTCTACAAAAGGAATTCTAATGAGGCAAGATAATTTTTCGTAAAAAGAACGGGGGTAATAAAAAACACCTTTCCTGTTAGTAGGGAAGGTGTTATAGAGAAAAAGTTCCTGAAAACCGGTTTTGGACCGGCAAAAAAGAGCGTTTTATTTAGGGTTTCCGGGGATTACGGAGGAGATATTTCCTTTCTGGAAAGCCTCCCACATAGGGGACATCTGGCGGAGACGCTCCACGATTTTCGCGAATGAGGAGACGACATAATCGATTTCTTCGAAGGTATTATCCTTACCGAGTGTAAATATGATATTTCCCTGAGCCAGAGTGATATCCAAGCCGATAACGGTCAGGGTAAGAGAAGATTTGAGGTTCTTGCTCACGCAGCTGGAGCCGCTGGCAACAGCGATACCGGCGGCATTGCAAAGCAAGAGCTGGCCTTCGCCTTCGATAAATTCGGTGCTGACATTGAGATTGGCCGGGTGGCGATTTTCGCCGGGCACGGGGCCATTGAGGCAAATATAGCTGATCTGCTCGGAGAGGCCTTTCCAGAGTTTTTCCTGAAGGACTCTCAGGCGGGATACTCTCGTTTCGCGTTCATTTTCAGCGAGTTCCATAGCGAGACCGCCGCCGACGATTGCGGGGATATTCTCGGTGCCGCTGCGGAAATTATTTTCCTGGATGCCTCCGTGGATAATGCTCGAAAGGCGCGCTTTGCGGTTTTTATAGAGTACGCCGACCCCTTTGGGGCCATAAAAGCGATGCGGAGAGAGGCTCAGAAGGCTCGCATTCATCTCCTGAACGTTGATGGGGAGCCAACCGGCACTGAAAGCGGCATCCACGAAGAACTGGATTTTATGCTCACGGGCGATTTCGCCGATTTGGGCAACGGGCTGAATCGTGCCGATATCGTGATTGGCATAGTGGGTGGCGATCAGAATCGTCTCCGGCGTGATGGCGGCCCGGATATCCTCAGGGTTGATAAAACCCTCAGAATTGACGGAGACCCTCGTGGCGGTGAAGCCCTGGCGCTCCAGAAAAGCGACAGAGTTTTCGACAGAAGGGTGTTCGGCCGTGGAGAGGATGATGTGTTTGCCTTTATGCTGGAGAGCATAGGCGGTGCCTTTCACGGCGAGATTATTGGCCTCGGTGCCGCAGGAGGTAAAAAGAATGCTTTCTGGATCGGGAGAATGAATCGCCTCGGAAAACTGTTTTCGAGACTGGTTCAGAGCGGCTCTGGCGCGCAACCCCTGTTCATGGAGAGCGGAAGCATTCCCATAGTATTCACTGAACCAGGGGAGCATCGCCTCATAGACCTGGGGCAGGACCGGAGTCGAGGACTGGTGGTCCAAGTAAACTTTAATCATGCCTTGTGGTTATTTGCGGCCACGAGAGCAGCCTTTTCGGGATGGCGCTTGATGTAATCATCCAAAGCGGCTTTGATGGCTTCCTCGGCGAGTACAGAGCAATGGATTTTGACCGGAGGGAGTCCGCCCAGAGCATCGACCACGTTTTTATTGGTGACTTTCAGAGCTTCTTCGATAGTTTTTCCTTTAACCAATTCGGTGGCCATGCTGGAGCTGGCGATAGCGGAGCCGCAACCGAAAGTCTTAAAGCGTGCGTCTGAAATTTTCCCGTCATCGCTGATTTTAAGACTAATTTTCATGATGTCACCGCAGGCAGCGGCACCGACTTCTCCGATTCCGTCGGCATCTTCCAAGTCACCCATATTGCGAGGATTCAAGAAGTGATCCATCACGATTGGATTATAAGGATTGTATTCTTCAGCCATAATATTCTCTGTATGAAAAAAGCGCATCTTGGTGCGGGGCACCAAAATCAATCTAAGGGCGTGTATGCCCCCTGTGGCAAGCTAGCATGAATAAAGTAAAAATTCAATGCCGGCTCGCGCGAGTGTCCGCGTAAACGTATTAAAAACAGGCGGTGCGGTCAAGTAGTTGCTTTCGGAGCTTGAAGAGAGACGGCTTCAAGGTAGAATAAGACCCCGAGAACAGGGCGAAAGAGGCCCTGAGAGTTTGAATTAGAAGGAATTAATCAGGGATGAGTACACGGGTTCGGTTTGCGCCCAGTCCGACGGGTTATCTCCATATAGGTGGAGCGAGGACGGCGCTTTTTAACTGGCTATATGCGCGGCATACAGGCGGGAAGTTTATTTTGCGTATTGAGGATACGGATACGGTTCGCAATACGCAGGAGGCAGTGGATGTGATCCTGGAGGGGCTGCGCTGGTTGGGGATTGACTGGGATGAGGGTCCCTTGAGCGGCAGCGACCGGGATGCGTGCAAGGGGGATTTCGGTCCCTATTTTCAGAGCCAGAGGTCGGATATTTACCGTGAAAAGATAGAGGAGCTCAAATCCAAGGGTTTTGCCTATGACCGGGATGGGGCCGTATACTTCAAGATGGGACGTGAAGCGACCCTGATAGATGACCTTGTGGTGGGAAAGGTTCGCCGGGAGCTGACGGATCGCGAGGCACAGGACCCGGATTTTGTCATTGTCCGCTCGGACGGCCTGCCGGTATTTCATCTGGTGAACGTGATTGACGATTTACTGATGGGGATTACGCATGTAATCCGTGGGGAAGACCATTTGACCAATACGGCCAAGCATATCGCTCTGTTCAGGGCTTTCGGTGCTGAGCCGCCTCAATATGCACATATACCGCTGATTCTGAACTCCGACGGAAGCAAGATGAGTAAGCGCGATGAGGGTGCATCGCTGATGGCTTACCCGGAGATGGGGTATTTGCCCGAAGCGCTCATCAATCAGCTGGTGCTCCTGGGCTGGACGCCCGATGATAACAAGGAGATCGTGAGCGTAGAGGAGATTATCCGCACCTTTGATCTGTGCCAGGTCCATCGGAGCAATGCCCGCTTTGACATGAACAAACTGAAATCCATCAATTACGAATATATGCGTCAGTTGAGCATGGAGCGGTTTGTCGAGCTGGGAAGGAAAGCTTTTGAAAGAGCGGGGATGCTCTCATCGGGATGGGATGAGGAGTATGTGCGGCAGGCCTTGGAGACTTGCAAGGATAAGGTGAAGACCTTTTCGGAGCTGCCTGAGTATGCCGGATTCTATTTTACGGAAGATCTGGTGTATCCCCCGGAGATGCTAGAGAGCGAGTTCACACAGGAGGCCAGGGAGCGTCTGGCGATGCTGCGCGAGAGGTATACCGGACTGGAGGATTTCAGCTCGGCTTCTCTGGAGGCCGTATTGAAGGCTTTAGCGAAAGAATTGGGGCTGAAAGCCGGCCCGCTGGTGCATCCGCTGCGTTTGGCCCTGACCGCGGCGAAGTCCGGCCCCAGTTTGTATCATCTCATGGAAGTGTTGGGGAAAGAACGTGTACTTAAGAGAATAAACGGATTATTGAAATAATGAAAAAATATCGTGTTGCAGTTTTGGCCGGCGATGGAATCGGGCCGGAAGTGATGCGTGAGGGGCTCAAAGTATTGGGGGCCGTTCAGTCACGTTTTGGAATCAATTTTGAATTTCACGAGGCACCTGTCGGATGGGCGGGAATCGACGCTGCCGGCAAGGCGTTGCCGGATAAGACGCTCGAGGAATGCGAGGCCGCCGATGCGATTCTTTTCGGCTCAGTGGGATTGCCGGGACGCGACCCGACCTTGCCCAAGAATGAGCGGCCGGAGCGTGCTTCGCTGCTTTACCTGCGTAAACACTTTGAGTTATTTGCCAACCTGAGACCGGTACGTCTTTACCCGGGCTTGGTCCACTCGTGCCCTTTGAAGGAAAGCCGTTTTGGTTCGGGGATTGATATCATGGTCGTGCGCGAGCTGACCGGCGGGCTCTATTTCGGGCAGCCGAAAAAGACCGAGGAGTATGTGGTGGTGGATGAGGAAGGCGTCGGAGGCAAGAGAGTCCTCCTGCGGGCTACCGATACGATGGTGATTACGACCGAGGAAATCGAGCGCATCGCCCATGTCGGTTTTGAGGCGGCACGGCTGCGCCGCAAGAAGCTTTCGAGCGTGGATAAGGCCAATGTTCTGGAGAACGGAGTTCTCTGGCGCGACGTCGTAACCACCGTGGGTAAGGAATATCCGGATGTGCAGTTGGAGCATGTTTTTGTGGATAATGCGGCGATGCAGCTGATGCTGAATCCCTCTCAATATGACGTGCTGCTCTGCGAAAATATGTTCGGGGACATCCTGAGCGACGAGGCAGCGGCACTGGCCGGGTCTCTGGGGATGCTGCCCAGCGCGAGTCTGGGAGAGACCTCAGAATTGAGCGGGATCCGCTTCGGACTTTATGAACCGGCGGGCGGCTCGGCACCGGATATCGCGGGCAAGAATCTGGCTAATCCGATTGCGCAGATTCTTTCGGCGGCGTTGATGCTGCGTTACTCTTTCAAAGAAGAAGCGGCGGCCTGCGCGATTGAGGCGGCCGTGGAAAAGGTGATCGCCCAGGGATGGCGCACCGGCGATATTGCCTGCGCTTCTGATGCGGGTAATCGTATCGGGACGACCCAGATGGGGGACATGATTGTCGCTGCACTCGGATAGGCGGCATGGAATGAGAGCGAGAGCCGTCTTTGAGAAGAAGCGGCTTTCGCTATCCGGCTTTATAGTTGAAACGAGACAAGAGAAAAGAAAATGAAAAAAGAGACACCTTCTCATCCTGTGAAAATAGCTTTGCTGCAAACGCGCTGCGGGGAATACACCCGGAGCAATCTGCAAAATACACTCTCACTGGCAGAAAAAGCGGCTCAGCAGGGAGCGAAAATTATCTGCACGGACGAGCTCTTCAAATCCCAGTATTTTTGCCAGAGCGAGGACCATGCGAATTTTGCGCTGGCGGAGAGTATTCCCGGGCCTTCGACGGAGGCTTTTGCCGCAATTGCAAAACAGTATGAAGTGGTGATCATCGCGTCTCTTTTCGAAAAACGGGCGTCGGGACTCTATCATAATACGGCGGCCATACTGGATGCGGACGGGGCGCTCCTGGGGATTTACCGCAAGATGCATATTCCCGATGACCCGCTGTTTTACGAGAAATTTTACTTCACGCCGGGAGATACGGGCTTCAAGGTCTGGGAGACCCGCTATGGGAAGATCGGCGTTTTGATTTGCTGGGATCAATGGTACCCGGAGGCGGCACGGTTGACGGCGCTGCAGGGGGCTGAGATTCTTTTTTACCCGACAGCGATCGGCTGGCATCCTTCTGAGAAGGAGAAGTACGGAGTCAATCAGCACAATGCCTGGGAAACCATTCAGCGTTCTCACGCCGTGGCCAATGGCTGCTACGTGGCGGCCATTAACCGGGTCGGGAAAGAAACGCCGGTAGGAGGAGACGGGATTGAATTCTGGGGACAGAGCTTCGTGGCGGGAACTTCCGGGCAGATATTGGCGAAGGCTTCGGTGGATTCAGAGGAGATTCTATTTGCGGAGCTGGACCTGGGGAGCGTGAACGTGACCCGTACACACTGGCCGTTTTTCCGGGACCGCCGGATTGATGCCTACGGGCAAATCATCCGCAGGTTTATTGACTAGAAGCGCGGGCGTATTCTGCTTTTTCAAGAGAGAAAAAAATCGGAGATGTGGTTTTGTCACACCTCCGATTTTTTATTCCTCTACTTATTTTCAGGGTTTGTATTCGGAGCTCAGGAGGTAGTCGCCGGAGGGGACTTTGAGCTCAACGGCATTGGAAGCGCTCTCCCTATTCAAGACCTGAATCTCGGGATGGTTCTTGAGGGGAGTATCGCCTTCGGCGAGTGATTCCCAGTTAGTGGAAGTGGCCGGCAGGTACACAAGGGCCTCGGTATTGGCCGGGACACGGATGTGGTAAATAAAGCGGCCGTTTTCTATTTTCCAATGGCTCAAAATTTCGCCGCGTATGGATTGATAGGCGACGTTGGCTTCTGAAAGATCGCCGACGACCTGAGGCTTGAGAATGAACTTTTGATAACCCGGATTATCAGCGGAGGGACTGATGCCGCCGATGCCGCGATAAAACCACTCCTCTGCGTGGCCCAGCATGAAATGGTTGAATGAGCTGGATTTCTCGGCCTTCCAGCTTTCATGCAGAGAGGTGCAGCCTTGCTCAAGCATGTGCCAATAGCCGGGGCCATTGGTCTGAGTCACCATGTCGAAGAGGACCTGGCCCTGACCGTGTTCCAGAAGGGCTTTGACGAGATAGGAGAAGCCGACATCGCCGGCCGTGATGCGGTTAGTGGCACCGCGGATGCCGGTGGTGACCAGGTTTTCCAGAATGGGTTTTGCAAGAGATTCATCTGCCAAGCCGACGACCAGCGGCATGGAGTTAGCCGTCTGGCTATTCTTGTCGTAGTAATTCTTTTCAGAATTGTAGAGGCGTTTATTGAAGAGCGCTTTGATGGACTCTGCCTCAGCGCTGAGTTCCTTGAGGTCATCCTGGCGATTGAAGAGCCGTGCAAAGTGAATCATGGCGCGTAAACCCTGGTAATAGGTCGCCGTGGCGGTGAGCTCTTTGGATGTGAGCTGAGCGTAGCCTGAAGGGCCGGGGCCGACATCGTACCAATCGCCCAGACCGTGAGAGACCATCCCATTCGGGTCTTTTTTATTTTTCAGATAGGCGAGGTAGTTCTTCATGGGCGTATAGTAACGCTCGGCCAGGCGGCTATCTCCATACTGAAGCCAGACATACCAGGGAATCAGCACGAAAGCGCTGCCCCACTCGGGTGAATCGCGGAAATCCGGACTGAAAACGGTATACTCCGGGGCGATATCGGGGACCAGACCATTGGGGAGCTGGGCTTCGGCACAATCGCGCATGATTTTCGTGTAGTGGCGCATGAGGCTCAGGTTCGCGATGAGTCCATTGGCCATGAGATGAGTCTGCTCAAGCCAGCCGAGTTTTTCGCGATGAGGACAATCGGTGAAAACGCTTTGGAAATTGCTGTAAATAGCCATTCGGATCAGGTGGTCAATCCGGTTAATGAGCGGATTGGAGCAGGAGAAGGAGCCTGCTTTATCGGCGGAGGCATAGGTGAAATTGCCGACCAGGCCCGTAATAGTGACAGTGCCCTCCTGAGAAGGTGAGGTTTTCTCGGCGAGATTTACCGCGGAGGCGCCTTCAATCTGGACATAGCGAAAGCCGTAGTAGGTAAAGCGGGGAGCCCAGGTGATTTCCTTGCCTGTCTGGGCGAAAGTGTACTCAAAATAGACGGGCGAACCGGACTGGTTCTGACGGACTGTTCCATCATCGTTGAGGATTTCTCCGGGCCAGAGGCGGATCGTTTTGCCGGCTGTGCCGATGGCCGAGACCTGGGGGAAACCGGAGAAATTCTGGCCCAGGTCCATGACGAAGATGCCCGGTTTGGGTTCGGTGACGCTCTGAGGCTGATACTCCTTCATGACCTTTACGGGAGGAGCATATTGGGCGCTGAGGACTCCGCCGGGGCCCTCGGTCGGTGAGGCCGGCTGCCAGTGCAGATCGGTTTCCAGGCGTGCATCGTAATCTTCACCGCCATACGTGCAGGAGAAGGTAATCGGGCCCGGCGCCGTGAGCCAGCTTGAATCGGTGCCAATTACCTGGCTTGTGCCATCGGCGTGGTCGATCTGGAGCCTGCAGATTAGTTTAGGATTTCCAAAGGAACCGGTGAATTTAATATAGCGGCCGCCCCGGACGTTGTACATACCGTTGCCCAGCATGACAGAGAGGGTATTGGTCCCGGAGAGAAGCTCCTGCGTGATGTCATAGGTGGAGTAGAGGCAGGTTTTGCGATAGTTTGTCCAGCCGGGGTCGATGACGGAAGTGCCGACTTTTTTGCCGTTCAGGCCCAGCTCGTATTGGCCCAGACCGCAGATATGGATTAACGCCCTCTGAGGAGGATTATCGAGCTCAAATGTTTTTTGGAAGAGAGGCAGGCGGTTGCCATCCAATTGGATATTGCCCCAAGGTTTTATGCCATAGGCGCCGCGGGATACGGGTGCGACCCAGGCATCGGTTTCCTTAAATTCAGCGGAGGTCCACTCGGGGAACTCCTTGTTGCTGGTTTTCCAATCGGTGTGAATGGGGATTTCGAGGAGAGAATCGTTTTTTGTTTTAATTTTGAAGAGGCCGATCATGCCTGCTTCGTTATCTTGGGTGCCGTCATTGACAGCCAAAATGGCGAGCTGATTGGCGCCTTTTTTGAGATGGGGGAGAATATCGAACTTGAAAAACTTTGAGTAAGAGGCACCGCTCCCGGCTTCGCGGCCGTTCACAAAGAGAGTGAATCTGTTGTCGGCACTGATTTGAGCCTCTGCGCTGAGGGCTTCCTCGGGGAGATCAAACGATTTGCGGAAGTAGTAGTTGCCCGGCGGCGTAAAGAGAGGGCTGGGATACCATATCCACTCGAGCTTTTCATCTACTTTTTCGGCGGGCAGTTCGATGAAGGAGGCTTTCCAATCCTCGGGGTTTAAAATGCCCATGGTCCAGGTGGAGGGTTCGCTCCACTCGCTGAACTTCTGATTGCGATCCCAGACTCCAACGGTCCAGAAGCAAGATTGGAGGGAATCGAGTTTTTTGCCGGCATAGGGGATATGGTTCTGCTCAGAGGAGATGACCTGTCCGCTATCCCAGAGGTCGGCCTTGCCGGGAGCCAGGAGCTCCGGGGATGTGGCGGCCAGAATGCGGTAGGCACTCTGGGTTTCGGCACGGCGGTCGGCCTGAAGCTGCCAGCTCAGGAGCGGCTCGGGCTCTTCAATGGCCAGGGGCTGTGTCTGATATTCGCACTGGAGTTGAACGGGGATGAGCCCCGCGGATACAATGGCCGTAAAGACCAGGAAAGAGAGAAGAGCGCCCATGTTTTTGAGGCTCTGATAATTTGTTGCTAACCTATTCATTACTGCGGCTTAGGTTAAGAAAAAGAGGCCTTATTGTCAATCTCTCGGGGCGGCCAGGGGACAAAAAAGCCGCTCTTATCGGGAGCGGCTTAAAAGGGAACGAAGCTAAAGCAGGTTGCTTATTTTACGGGAAGCGGACCTGTTCTAGTGTTGAGGGCGCTGTATTTTCTCTACGGTGCCGTGTTTGAAATAGGCGGCACGGAGGGCCTCGAGGGTCTCGTCACGTTTTTCGTAAAGGCGCTTGCTGGGACGCTTTGCGGTGCGGCTCAGGCAATAAGCGGTCAAGACCGGCAGTCCGACGGTTGCATCCAGATAGGCGACCACGCAATCGGGCAGATTCTCGGGGTTAATCTTTCCCCAGCTGACGGCTTCGCTCGGGGTTGCGCCGCTCAAGCCGCCGGTATCCGGACGCGCATCGGTCATCTGGAAGAAATAATCGTGACCCGTTTCGGGAATGCCCATGACTTCCTGAATCTGGGGCTCGGTCTGGAGCATGAAGTTCTTGGGAGAGCCGCCCCCGACCAGAATGACGGAGGAATTGAGCTTATTGATTTTGGCCCAATGTACGATGGAGGCGGTCTGGTTGACGTCGCGGGTGACATCAAAAGCAAATTTGGAATCACGCAGCGCCATGGCGGCGACGTTCATGCCGATGGAGCTATCTCCGGGGCTGCTGGTGAAGACGGGAACGGCGGCCTGATAGGCAGCGCTCAGGATCGACTGAGTGGGGAGGCCCATTTTCTTTTCACGCTCATGGACGTAGCGTCCCAGTTTGTAATGGAATTCATCGGTGCCCATGGCGGATTGGAATTCCGGGGCCTGAATGGCCTGCCTGACGAATGCATCCGTATCCAAAAGGACATCATAATCGAAGAGGACGTCGTAGATGCGGATGACGCCTTTATCCCGGAGCTTAATATCATCGACGAAAGGGGAACCGGAATGCAGGTGCAGGTCCAGACCGAAATGCAGATCATGGTAGAGGTTTGCGCCTGTGGCGATGATCCAATCGACGTAACCGCCCTGAATGAGGGGGATGATGGCGCTTCTGCCCAGTCCGGCTGGGGTCAGGGCACCGGTCAGGCTCATGCCGACCANNTCTGCCGGCGTTGTAGGCCAGAAAGGTTTGATCAATAAGGTCCGCGACACTCACATTTTCCTGAATGCCATTAGGATTCAGGCGCGGAAATTTTTTCAGATGCTTGCAAGCTTTCTCTTCCATATCAATTCTTTATTAGCGCACACGGTACCGTGCCCCCCCATCATAGTGATTCTATGGATAATTCAACACTATTTTGTGTGAAGTATGTCGAAAAGGTCCTTCTAAGTCCAAGTCGGCGAAAGAAAAAGGATGCTCTACAGAGGTAAAGCACCCTTATTTTCCATTCAACCTCTTACGGGGGAGAAAATCAGAGGTACTTCAAAATGGCGTTGAAATAGCCGGTGGTTTCCGCAAGGCCGGGCAGGACATCGGTCATATCTTTCTCGTACTCCACGCTGCAGACGCCGGTGTAATTGTTTTTGGCGATTGCGGCGAAGAACGGGCGGAAATCGATAATACCGCGGCCGGCCTCAATGCAGTGGCCGCTCTTAGTTGCCTGGGTGACGTCGCGGATGTGCATGTCATAGATGCGGGAGCTGTATTTCTTGTAGTCCTTAAGCAGGTTGGCACCGGTCCGGACGGTGTGGGCGATGTCGTAGCAGATGCCGATGCGCGAATCGAGTTTTTCCACATGCTTCCAGACGTCGGTGGCGTCGGGGAAGAGCGGAGTGTCGGGACCGTGAATATGGATAGCGACTTTGAAGTTATACTCTTTGACGAGCTCATCCACCAGCGGAAGGAGCTCATATTTGGGGATGCCGACGATCATATCGACTCCCACGCGTTTGGCATAGGCAAAGGCGTTTTTCACCTCTGCTTCGGTGTTCATGTAGATGGGGCCAACTGCGTACGGGGTGACATCGTATTTTTTGAAGAGGGCCAGGACATCGGCGATTTTCGCGTCGTCGGAATTGATCGGCAGGTGGAAATCCTTGAGGGACATGTAGCGGATGTCGAGCCGCTTCATCATCTGGAGGGCGGTTTCCAGGTCATATTTCACGAAGGTGTAGCCGGCACAGCCCATGCGGAAAGGGAGCGCCTTCCGGACAGGAGCGGCTGCCTGAGCCTGCGGGCCGGCAACAAACGGGACCGAGCCCAACGCCAGGAGACTCGTGAGTCCCAGGCCCGATTTTACAAAGCAACGTCTATTCATCCTATTATCTGTCAGTTTGGGGAGGAAAAGGAAAGCCGCATTTCATCGGGTGAAGAGCGCTTTTACCGGTTCCATCCGTTTTGCATTTTCAGCCCTATCGCTCATGCACAAGGAAGCTGATGCTTCAGCGACTGGACGCGGTCCATGCTATGCCGAGCAGGCCCGGGAAGTCAATCTTTGTTTCGGCAGGACGGCTCCGAAAATGGATTAAAAAGAGGAGAAAAAAGAGACCGCAAGAGGCCTCTTTAAAAGCCTCCTGCGGTCAATCTACGAGAGGTTATTCCTGGTCTTCTATAACGATATGCGACTCATCGCTATTGCAGCGGAGCTCGGGCACGTACATGGCGCCGCCCATGACAGGGAGTGCATGGAATTGGCCCGGGATTTCTGCCCGGCATTCATAGCGGAGTTCCCAGAGACCTTGCGGAAGTTGATCCAGGAAAGAGGCGATCTTGCGGTCGCGCTGCTCCTGATAAACCCACTGAGTGCGGCCCGTGTAATCCTCATCGTTCGAGACGGGTGAGGGGAGGTTCCGGCGCCAGAGAGGAACTATCGGCTGAGCCGAATTATCTTTGAGGCCGGACTCGGTTTCCAGAGTGGTTGCCGCGCGCTTCTTAATTCCCAGCGTGCTGAGCTCTCGTGCGAAGAGAGGAGCGCCGCTCTTGAGCTGCTCGGATTCGAAGCCGGCAGGTTTCATGTCTTCAAAGAGGAGATACTCGTAGTTGTTTTTGGCGTCGAGCGTCAGGACCACTTCGATGCGGTCGCCGGAGCGGACCATATCGCCCTGCTTGAGGAGCGTTTTGCGTATTGAAGGCCCTTTGAGCAGGGTGGGGATTTTCTCCAATCTGTAGTACTGGCGGCGAACGAAGATTTCATTGCCTGCTGCGGGAATCGGGTCCTCGAGGCTGAAATATTTCGTATTTACGGAGAAATAAAGCGGCGCATCGCCTGCAATGCGGGTGAGCTTGATTTCGTTATTGCCGTCATGGAGCAGGGCGGGGTCTACCCAGAGATTGCATTTGCCGGTGAGGAGCTCTGAGAGGCTCAGCTTGCGGCTATCTACGGGAGAACCGTTGACATCGAGGGCGTACTCGATTTCGGAGATATTTTCCCGGGATACTTTGATGAAATCGGTGAGCGCCAAAAGAGTGATGGCGGTATCGCGGGTGTTATTCCATTGAGTGCCGCGCCGATTTTTGATGAGCCAATTTGCGGCGGGTTGAATGAGCTCGTTCTTGGGCTCAGCGCGGACGAGTGCCGCCAGGATAAAGGCGGTGGATTCAACATCGCCATCGGACCAGCGCCAGCCAAAGCGGCTTCCACCCCAGTGGGCCGTGGTTAAATCCAGGGCCGAGGGCTGATCGGTATCGCTCTGGCGGAAGAGGAGCGTCTGATCTGGGGTGTTATCCCGAATGACGCCGTTTTCCAGATTGCGCACCAGGACAGCGGCTTTATCCGTAAAGCCCAAATTGAGGGCTGAGAGAGTGAGCAGTGCCCGGGTGTAGGGGTTCAGCCTTTCTCGGTTTTCATAGAGATTATTGAAGGCCGTGAGGCGATGCTCAGGCTGATTTTTCTCTGAGGCCGTGGCGGTACTCAGGGCATGAAGCATCCAGGCTTGAGAATCGAGCTGATCACGGTATTTAACCAGATTTTCATCGAGCCACTGAACGGCTTTTTCCATGGGAGCGCTCTGGATATCGATTCCTGCTGATTGAGCCAGAGCCAGACCCCAGAGGACATAGGCCGTCATGTAGGCATCCGAGCTGCTGTCTTTCCACCAGCCCCAGCCGCCATCGCCCTGCTGGCTTTCGTATAGAACGCTCAGGGATTTTTGAGTGATTTCATCAAGCTGTGAAAGAGGTTTGCGGTCTCCCGCTTTGGGCGCCTGAATATTGGGATCGCGGCCTCCGAAAAGGCGGGTCTCAATCTCTTCGGGTTTCAAACCCAGTTCGCCCAGGGTGCGTGCGACGATCACGGCAGGCAGGAAGCGGCTCATCGTCTGCTCCGTGCATCCGTAAGGATAATCAAAGAGATAGGGCAGAGCATCAAGCATGGTCGCGGCCAGGCTGGGTGTGAGCTGAATCTCCATAGAGGTCGATCTCCGTTCCTTGGGGAGATTGACGCTGATCAGGGCCTGGCCTTTAGAGAGCTTGCCGGAGCGCGAGATCCATTTTTCAATCCCGTGTTCATAGACGGGGTAGGTTTTCTCCATGGCATCGGCGTAGAGTTCAGAGCGTGCCATGACTTTGATTTTAACCTCGCCGGGAGTCAGTGCAGAAACGTTCCAATCAACCCGTTTTTCGCCGTGAGCGGGAATTTGAACCGAGATTTCCGGGTTATCCAGGATTTTGAGAATATCGCTTGAATCGGTGCTCAGAGAGGCGGTCAGGGTGAGATCCTCCTCGCTGTTGTTATTGAGGAGAGCGGAGAGGGTGACCTTATCTTTTGACGTAAAGAAGCGCGGTGCCTGCAGGCGTGCCATGAGAGGCTGGCGGACTTTGACCTCGGCTCTTTCGATACCGAACTGGTTCGTGCGCGAATGGGCTCGAGCGGTGATGCGCCACTGGGTGAGGTTATCGGGATAATGGATTTCGGCCTCGGCATTGCCCTGGGCATCGGTTTGAATCAGAGGCAGCCAGAGAATGGTGGAGCGGAAATCGGTTCGGACTCTCACTTGGGTTTCGTCGATCAGAGCGCCTGCATCTTCTTTCATGGAGAGGGCCTGATCGCTCTCTGCCATCTCGAGTCCGAAGGAATTCATGTTCCATGCCGTCCGTCCTCTACTCATCGGCGGAGCGGCTGCCGGCATAGCTCTGCCGCCCATAGCCATACCCTTTTCTCCCCCGAGAGAGACACCTGCCTTAGCTGTGGCTTTGGCGAAATATTCCTCAGGTTTTGCTGCGACATCAAAAACAGCTTCTTCCGAATAGAGCATCTCCTCACCCTCAACTGTGGAAGCATCTTTGCTCTTTTCTTCTTTGTGCAGGAGTTTGGTCAAGGGACGCCAGAGCGAGTGATCGGTCCTCACGGCTTTGTAACGGAGCTCTCCGAAGAAAAACTTACGGGGGTCCGGCGCATATTCCTGCTGGATGCTGTAAACCGATTCATCGGTCACACCGAGGGCGACCTCTGTGCTGAGAGGATTGCCGTCGCCGTCCAGAGTCCGGATTTTAACTTTGGCGGTATCCTGGGGCTTTTGACTTTGGACGTCGGGAGTCACCTGGACTTGGATGTAATTTTTCTCGGGAGGGACGATAATCTGGGTCTCATTCTGGAAGAGCTGAGAATCGGCCATCATCGCGGCGCTGAGCCAGACATTCGGGGTGTAAGCATCGGTAATAGGCAGCTCAATCAGTTTGGCGTCGCCGGTGATATGAATGACCTCGGTATAGAGGATGCGGTCGGCTTCCACGGTGAAGAGGGCGTGGCGGCCGGGAATATCGGTCTGAACCAGAATGGGCATGGTGCGGCCCAGACGTGCGGTATCCTGATCGAGAACCAGCGTAATGCCCTGATTGCGGATGCCCACGGTGCGGGTGTTTTTATCTGCGGACCAGAGGAGAGTTTCGGTCTTGACGGGCATCCAGGGAATTTTTTCGCCATTGGCGAGAAGGAGGAAATCGTCACTGGCCCAGGAGACCTGATAGCAGCCGGCTTTCTCTATTTTGAATCTGAGTTTGGCTTTGCCATCCTCTGCGGTTGAGATTTTTTCAGAAAGGATATTTTCAAACCGATAGCCTTGTGTATGGATATGCCACGGTTTCTGGCCGGGCTCCTGCGCAGGCGGGAAGTTCCCTCGGCCCAGCTGAGTCTTCAAGTTTTCCAATTCATCACCTTCTACGAGTTTTCCGGAAGGATTGAGCCATTTCTCGATCCAGAGTTTACGCTTCACTTCAATGCGGCCTTCGATCTTTTGTGGATTGCCGTTTGCATCCTGAGTCTGAACCAGGATTTCGGCGGTGTCGCCCGGGAAGAAGATATTCTTTTGGGGTTCGAGTTTGGCGTAGTAGCTTTGGCGGGTAACCTTGACCGAGCCCTGGGACTGGATTTGCCTTCTGGAGGCATCGGTTACGCGGGCTTCGATGACATATTCCAAATCCGTTGTGGCCTGGCGGGGTGTATCAATGACGATTTTGGCTTCGCCGGAGGCATCGGTTTTCAAGGTTTCAGTTTTGACGACCTCTCCCGGGTTATACCGCCAATTGTAGTTGAAAGATTGATCCATCGCCTCGTAGAGCCAGGGGTATTCTCTCTTTTTGGGCCAGGAGTGATGATACTCTTTTTGGCGGACTTCTACTTCCACATCGGCATTGGCGACGGGGCCGCCGAAAAAGAATTCAGCTTTGATGGTGGCCTGGACCTGGTCGCCGACGCGGTAACTTTTGGGCGAATCTGAGTCGGCGGAATCCGTGGAGACGGTGACCTTGAATTCGGGCAGCTTATACTCCTCCAGACGGAAGAGCTGAGCTGAACCGATCACCTTATCGGTGTTTTCCTGAAGGAAAAGGAGGGAGTACTCGCCCAATGTCATTTCGGGAGTGACCTCCAGCGAGGCGGCTGCTGAGCCGAAATCGTTGAGCTGAAGGGTTTCTTCCTTAACCTTGTTGCCTTTGGGGTCGCTGATGCGATAGGTGAGCCGGGTGCCGGCAGGAGTCGTCATCTGATCGGCAGAATGAGCGCGGACGATGAGTTTCCACTCTACTTTCTCTCCCGGGCGATAGGCAGGCCGATCTGTAAAAGTGTAGAAGCTCAAACGGCTGCCTTCATTCAGAGATGCTCTCTGTAGCATGGGAAAAAGAATAGCCGACTGATCGCCCTTAACTGCGCTGAGGACGCCATAGAAGTAATTATTGTCGCTAACGGGGATATCTAATTTGGCCAATCCCTGTGAGTCGGTTTGTGCGCTAGTGGAGTAGGGGATCCACTCGTTATCTTTCTTGGATTGCAGGGTGAGTTTGATCTGCGCGTCGGCTATGGGCTCACCCGTGAGCGCATTGCAGACAAAAGCCAAATCCTCTCCATGCGGTGAGTTTTTGAAAATGATGCCCGTATCGGTGACCAGGAGCAGGTCGCGTGTGGTACGATTGCCGCCGGCGGCTTCCAGGAGATAAGCGCCCTTGGGAAGATCGGTTTGCAAGGTGATATTGGTGTGAACCTCGGTGTGGTCGCCGGGAGCGGTGCCCGTCAGGGAAGTCTGATAAAAAGGAGTTTTGCCGGAGGTCTGAATCTGTTCGACGAACGTATGCAGCCTCAGATGTTTTTTGTAAGGTAGAGCGCAATCCCTGTTCAGGTCAATCGGGTAGAGAGCCAGATCCATTTTTTCGGTATTCCGATAGACGAGGGAGAATTCTATTTCACTGCCCGGGAGGAAGAAGTAGTTCACATAAACATTGAGGGTTGTTTCGGTAATCCTCTTGATGGCGTTTTGCGCCTGCTCGTAATAGGGAGACTCCTCTTTGGTGAAGCTCTGTAACAGTTTTTTGTAAACCTGAAGGGCTTTTTCGTAATCGGGCTTGTAGGTGTAACGGCCTTCGGAAATCCAGACGAGTTTTCCCATGTTTTCCAGCCATTCCCCGTATTCGAAGAGGGCCATGTCGTACCAGGGGGTTGTTTTTTCAGACTCCAGTGCCTTCTGATATTCCTGGTTTGTCAGAAAATGGGTGTCGGGTTCGAATGAGCGGTTCCGGTAAGAGGTGGCCAGGAGGATGCGAATGCGGGCTTCTTCGCCTCTGGTGCGGGCGATTTTGATGGCGTTCTGGAGAATATTTTCGGGAACAACACCTTGATTGCGAACGAAATAGGGAACACCTGAGCCGGGGTTGAAAGAGAGGTATTTCCAGACGATCTGGATATATTTATCCTGGGCCCGTTCGAGCTCCGTGCTGCCGGCCCAGTAATCCAGTGCGGCCAAGTAATATACCCAGGCCTGTTGATACTGGTCGTAGGGAAGCCAGATGTTTTGCACCAGATAGGAATCCCCGAGGCACTCGTTAATTTCGGCCCAAAAATTGTTTTTGGGAGGCGTGGGGGCATCGGGTGAAGGGGGCTCAATAAGCTTTCTCAAGGCAGCTCGGGCGTTTTCCAGCTCCTTGTTATCCCTGTCTTCGTTGCTGAGAAGGTTAAAGAGGCGGCTGGCTATTTTTCGGAATTGAATCCACTCTGCCTCTTCGGGCTTGAGACCTTCAGTGCTGATCTGGGCATAAAGGCGCTCGGCCTGAGCCCAGGATTTTTCGGCATAAGCAGCTTCTGCCTGTTCAATCTGTTTTTCCGGAGCGCTTTGAGCCCGGGCCTGCGGATTGAATGCGAATAAAAGAATGGCAAAGAAAATACCGACGGATATGATCGCAATCTGCTTTTTCATAGACTCTCCTATCTCTCTCTAAAAAGTGAACACACGTTCGATTGACACTCTAGCAGCCAACCTACAATAAAACAACTCGCAACTGAAAAAAAATAAGGTTGGAAAGATTGAGGGTTGAAGGAAAAGGGTGCATTGGAATAGAATAGCCCCGCTCATGGCAGAACATAGTATCCCTAAGCATAAGTTTGAAGGTACCCCTGAGGAAATAGAACGTCAGTGGTACCTTCAAGTATACCGAGGCGATGGAATGAAACAGTTGACAGTCCGGGCGGTCGTGACCGGTGCTGTGCTGGGTAGCATTCTATCCCTGACGAATTTATATATAGGTTTGACGGCCGGATGGGGCTTCGGCGTGACGCTGACGGCCTGCATCCTTTCCTTTACGCTCTGGACGACCTTCCAAAAGATGGGGCTCGTGAAGGAACCGATGACGATCCTGGAAAATAACTGTATGCAGTCGACCGCCAGCTCTTCGGGGTATTCTACCGGGAGCACTCTGGTATCGGCCTTCGCTGCTCTGGTGATGATCCATGGGGAGACGATGGATACATGGCTGGTCATGGGTTGGGTCTTTTTCATGGCGGTTCTGGGTGTGACCATGGCAATCCCAATGAAGCGGCAGATGATCAATATCGAGCAGCTGCCTTTCCCAACCGGTTTAGCGGCTGCGGAGACGCTTCAGGTTCTGCATTCTTCCGGGGAATCCAAGGGGCTGCGGGCAGGAATCGCACTGATGGTGTCTGCCGTAATAGCGGGAATCAGCGAATTCCTCATGAGCGGCATGGACCTAATCAGAGAGGGGATGTGGTCACTGGGGAAAATGGTCGATCAAATCAACAATTGGGTATTTTCCGGAAATGTTCTTTCCAGCGACTGGCTTACACGGACCGTGAAATTAAGCTGGGAGCCCATTTTTTTAGCGGCCGGAGCGATTACCGGCACCCGAATTTCACTGAGTCTGCTTTTTGGTGGAACCCTTTGCTGGTGTATTTTTATTCCCTCGGTGCAGGAGGCAGGCCTTGTGGGGCTCAACGCCGGGTATAAAGACCTGGTCCAATGGTCGCTCTGGGGCGGCACCGCCTGCATGGTTTCGGCGGGAATCCTCTCTTTTGCATTGCAGTGGAGGAGCATCCTGAGCTCATTTTCCTCGCTGAAGAGTCTCTTCGGGATGAAAAGGGTGAGTCAGAAAGAGAGCTTGATTGACAAGCTGGAGGCACCGATGTCGTGGTTTATCTGGGGGCAGATTTTCGGTTTTCTGGGGCTGGCTATTATGGCGCATTATACGTTCCATATGGCCTGGTGGGCATCTGCGCTGGCGGTTGTGATGACTTTTTTCCTGGCGTTAGTGGCATCGCGAGTGACGGGGGAGACCGACATTACGCCGACGGGCGCAATGGGCAAGGTGGTGCAGTTGACGTTCGGAGTGGTCACGCCCGGGAGCGTGGATTTAAATATCAGCAGTGCCAATATCGCCTCGGGAGCGGCTCTGGCATCGGCGGATTTGCTGACGGATATCAAGAGCGGTTATCTCCTGGGGGCGAACCCCAAAAAGCAGTTTCTGGCTCAATTTCTGGGGATTTTTTCAGGGACCGTTTTTTCCGTTCTGGGTTTTCAGTTAATGGCTCAAAACGTGGAGATCGGAGGAAATGATTTTCCGGCACCCGGAGGGCAAACCTGGAGAGCCGTCGCCGAAGCGATGAGCGGAGGACTGGAGCAGATGCATCCGGTCAAGCTCTGGTCAATCGCGATCGGGTTGGCGGTGGGAATTGTTTTGACGCTGATCATGCACTTTTACCCTCGGAGCAAGAAATTTCTGCCGGCACCGACGGCCCTTGGGCTCTCCTGGACTTTTCACTGGTATTACGGCTTGCTCTTTACGCTGGGAGCTCTGGCGGTGGAATTCGGAAAGAAAAAGAAGAAGGCTTTCACGGAGGAATATATGTTCCCGATAGCTTCGGGAGTGATCGCCGGAGGAGCGCTCATGGCGGTTTTTATCATCTTTACCAAGATCGCAAAGACCTATTGGCCTGAGATTTCGGGCTGGATGTCGAATGTATTTTAGGGATTGAGAGCTGATGAGAGCGGTGATTCAAAGAGTAACGGAAGCCAGCGTGAAGATCAGGACCGGCGGCACGTCGCAGGTCAAGGGGCGGATCGGTATCGGGCTAATGGTGCTTCTGGGTGTGTGCCCGGAGGATACGGCGCAGGATGTGGAGTGGCTGGCAGGGAAGATCGCCCGGATGCGTGTTTTCAATGACGCAGAGGGCTTGATGAATCTGGGCTTGGAAGAGGTGGGCGGCAATATCCTGGTGGTGAGCCAATTCACCCTCTTTGCCAGTACGAAGAAGGGGAATCGGCCCGGTTACAGCG
>DBPU01000076.1:23023-25814 GCA_002305615.1 Verrucomicrobia bacterium UBA1412
TATTGCAAACTTCATGCTTGCAACGGCGTGCCCCTTCTGGTTTTAATAGCCCGCTTAGTTATGGGATATAACTGGATGTACTTTTTGGCGATGGCTGCCCCTCAAGGGGATCAGAAACCGAACGCGACGGCCCAGCTCTTACAGATGCTGGCGATGATGGCGTTCTTTATCTTATTCATGTGGCTATTCTTGTTTCGTCCACAGCAGAAGAAAGCTAAGGAACACAAAGCGATGCTCAGCACGATCAAGGCCGGCGACCGGATTGTGACCAATGCGGGGATCGTGGCGATTGTCGTTTCGGTTAAGGATAAGACGCTTTCCATTCGCTCGGGCGACTCCAAGATGGAAGTCACGCAAGCCTCGGTGGCCGACATTATTGAACGCGGCGGCGAATCGGATACCGGCAACAAATAGAGAGAATAGAGAATCATACGGTCGATCAAGCGAGCGCAGGGATTTTGATATAAAAGAATAGAAAAACAGGTATGCAAAGGAAATTAACGGGCAGAGTGGTAGCGCTTATTTTCATTGTGGCATGGGCGCTGTATTCGATGTTCCCGATGAAGAGCGGTGACCTCATTGAGGCATTCAAGGAGCAGGCAACCCAAAAGGACGAGGTGTTTGAACAGATCGTCCAGAAGATGGATGCGCAGCTAGCGGCTAACCCGGCCTCTCCCTACGATGCAATCCTGAGCTCAGTCGGCACCAATGATATAACCAAGTATTTCGCGGAGCTTGGGGATGTATCCGAAGAGGATAATGCTACGATTGCGGTTCTGAATCGGTTACAAAGGAAGATTTCCGGCCGCGTCAAACTGGGTCTGGATATCAAAGGTGGTACCTCGTTCCTGGTCGGAATGGAGACCAAGCGGATAGACACCGATGTGCCCGAGGGTGAAGAGCCGAAGCTGAAGGAGATGGATAACGATCAGCGGGTGAGCGCTCTTGAAAAGGCCGTTCAGATTTTGCGCAAACGCGTAGATAGCATGGGTGTTGCCGAGCCGGAAATTATCCCGCAGGGCTCGGACCGTATCATGATTTCACTGCCCGGATTGACTGAAGCTGAAAACGAGGCCGCCCGTCGTCAGATTGAGCGCGCGGCGTTTCTGGAATTCCGCATGGTCCATCCGCAGAGCGCAGAGCTGCTGGCCCAGGATTACATTGAGCCTGGTTATGAAGTTTTGGTGGAGACCCTGAAGAGCAAGAATAAGAAGGGTCAAACCGAGGAACCGCGCCGCTACCTGGTGAAGAAGCAACCTGAAGATGGTTTGACGGGTAAATATATCGAGAGTGCAATGGTGCATCGTAATCCCGTGGATAACAGCGTCGCCATCAGTTTCACTTTGAATTCCGAGGGTGCGATCAAGTTTGCGAAGGTAACCCGTGAAAACGTGGGTCAGCTTTTGGCGATTGTGCTCGATGGAGAACTCTCCAGCGCACCGCGCATCAATGGCGAAATCCCGAGCGGTTCGGGTGAGATAACCGGTAACTTCACGATCGAGGAAGGTATTGAGCTGGCGAATACGTTACAGAACCCTCTGGAATCGCCTGTGAAGATTCTGGAAGAGCGCCGTGTGGATCCTTCTCTGGGTGCGGACTCGGTTCGCAGCGGTCTTATCGCTTGCGTTGTCAGTGCCGTGCTGGTTTCGCTTTTCATGTTGACCTACTACATGTTCGCGGGAGTACTGGCCAACGTGGCGATGATACTGAACCTGGTAATTTTGATGGGCGTCATGTGTTTGATCGGCGCTACGCTGACAATTCCGGGTATTGCGGGTATTGCATTAACGGTGGGTATGGCGGTGGATGCCAACGTGCTGATTTACGAACGTATTCGAGAGGAACTGGCGAAGGGTAAATCGTTGCGTTCTGCCGTCTCAGCGGGTTATGACCGTGCGTTCGGTGTCATTTTCGACGGTAACTTGACGACCTTGATTGCGGGTCTCATCATGATCGTGATGGGCAGTGGCCCGGTGCGCGGCTTCGGTGTAACGCTCTCTATCGGTATCGCGACTTCGATGTACACGGCGTTGGTCGTGACTCGTTTGTTGTTTGATTTTTCTCTTTCCCGAGGGAAGCAGTCGCTCAGGATGCTCAAGGTTATTGGAGAAACCAATATCAATTTCATGGGATGGGCGAAAAGAGCTTTCATCTTCTCCTGGATCGTCATTCTAATCGGTATCGGCTACACGGTTCACCGGGGGGCAGACTCTCTGGGTGTGGATTTCAAGGGTGGTGACTCGCTCTTACTCTCTTTTGAGCAGAAAGTATCCCAGGAACAACTGCGTACGACGGTGGAAACGATTGTAAAAGAAAGCCGCGTAAGCTATCAGAAATCGTTGTCCGGCGGTTCGGAAACTCTGAGTGTTATTGTTCCTGAAGGGCAGGGTGAAGCGGTTGAGAAGCTTTTGTTTGAGGCCTATCCGGATGCCGGGTTGCATCGTCTTGGTTTGGAGACCATCGGTGCTGCGGTTGGCTCTGAAATCGCGGTTGGAGCGATCAAATCGCTTTTGCTGGCGATGCTGGGGATTTTGTTCTATGTCGCCATGCGCTATGAGTTTTCGTTTGCCGTAGGTGCTGTAGTGGCACTGGTACACGACGTTCTGATGACGGTGGCTCTCTTCGTCATCACCGGGCGGCAATTCAATGCACCGGTGATCGGAGCGGTGCTGGCAATTATCGGTTTCTCTATTAACGACACGATTGTTATCTTTGACCGTGTGCGTGAGGATATCATGCTGGGTGCAAAGGGGACTCTGAAAGAGATATTCAACAAGGCACTCAATCAGAC
>DBPU01000076.1:25967-26487 GCA_002305615.1 Verrucomicrobia bacterium UBA1412
TATACCGAACCCAACAAGCAGCAGTAGGTTGGAAAAGTCAGCGTTTTAAAAAAATAAAACGATAGCCGATTCGATGTTGAGTCTCGTGGATATTCGGTGGCCGCATTGGGTCGGCTTTATTATTGGCATCCTGTTTTGCTTGGCGCTGGATTTGGGCGTGTTTCATCGGCATGCCCGGGTAGTGAAGGTGAAGGAAGCTCTGGCCTGGACGACGCTCTGGGTTACGCTTTCGCTTCTTTTCGCGGCTGCGGTATGGCATTGGCGCGGGGCTGAAGAGGGAAAAGAATTCCTGACGGGCTACATTATCGAGTTGTCCCTTTCGATGGACAATGTGTTTGTCATCGCCCTTATTTTTTCCTTCTTCAGGATTCCGAGGAAGTATCAACACGAGGTGCTTTTCTGGGGCATCATGGGAGCGTTAGTGATGCGCGGCGTGATGATCTATGCCGGAGCCTCGCTGGTGGAGAAATTCGACTGGGTGCTGATGATCTTTGGGGCGTTCTTACTTTACAGCGGTGCA
>DBPU01000038.1 GCA_002305615.1 Verrucomicrobia bacterium UBA1412
GACCGGACCGCTGCCCGGGCCGCCTCCGCCGTGCGGCGTGCTGAAGGTCTTGTGCAGATTGAGATGCACCACGTCGTAGCCCATATCGCCCGGGCGAATGGTGCCCATAATGGCGTTGAGGTTGGCTCCGTCATAATAGAGGAGACCGCCGGCTTCGTGGACGATCTTCGCGATCTGAGTGATCCCTTTCTCGAAAATGCCGACCGTGTTGGGATTGGTCAGCATGAGGGCCGCCGTATCCTTGCCCACTGCCGCTTTCAAGGCCTCCAGGTCGACACAGCCATCGGGTCCGGAGGGAATATTGATGATCGAATAACCGGCCATGCTCGCCGAAGCCGGGTTGGTTCCGTGAGCAGAATCGGGGACGATAATTTTATTGCGCTGGGTGTCGCCGCGATCCAGATGATAGGCGCGGATGAGCTGCAGCGCGGTATACTCGCCATGGGCACCGGCCGCGGGCTGGAGCGTCACCTGGTCCATGCCGGTGATCTCTGCCAGCTTTTCAGAAAGCCGGTACATGACTTCCAGAGCACCCTGAACGCTCCGGGGGCACTGCAAGGGATGAATCCCCGTAAAGCCGGGCAAGGCCGCCACTTCTTCATTGAGCTTGGGGTTATACTTCATCGTGCAGGAGCCCAGGGGATAGAATCCGTCATCCACTCCGTAAGCGCGTTTGGAAAGGGCCGTATAGTGGCGCACGACATCGATCTCGGAAACTTCGGGGAGCCTTGCATCTTCCTGCCTCAGAATCCCCTCTTCGAGGCGATACTCGGGCACGTCACAGGCTGCGATCGAAAGGGCGCATTTGCCGGTTTGGGATTTCTCAAAAATGGTTTTCATGGGCGGACCTCCTTCAACACCGATATCAATTGGTCAATATCCTCTTTGCTGTTCACTTCGGTAGCGCACCAGAGCATTTCATGATCGCTCAGCTTCAGGCCGGGCAGGATGTTTTTCTCCGTGCATTTATTTCTGATCAGATCAGCGGGAGCGCGGCTCACCACCACAAATTCGTTGAAGAACTCCGAGCTGTATTTTAATTCAAAGCCGTCAATCGCGGTCATCTGCGCCGCCAGGTAATGGGCCTTGGAGAGAGACTGGCGTGCCACCTCTTTCATCCCCTCTTTGCCGGCCGCCGCCATGTAGACCGTGGCGGTCAGCGCGCAAAGGGCCTGATTGGAACAGATGGAAGAGCCGGCCTTCTCGCGGCGGATATGCTGCTCGCGGGCCTGCAGAGTGAGTACGTACGCATCCCTGCCCTCCGAATCGTGAGTCTTGCCGACGATGCGGCCCTGCATTCTGCGGGTCAACTTCTCCCGGGCTCCGATAAAGCCCAGGTAAGGTCCGCCAAAGGAGAGCGGCATTCCCAGGGGCTGGCCTTCTCCGACGGCGACATCAGCACCGCACTCAAAAGGAGTCTTCAGGAGCGCACAGGCAAAGGGCTCGACCTGCATGATGTAGCCGACACCGGCCGCCTTGGCCGCTTCGCCAATCGTCGCAGCGTCTTCAATCACGCCATAGAAATTGGGCTGAGCCAACCCCACGGCGAAAACGTCATCACTGAGCTTTTTCTCCAGATATGCCAGAGAGGTCTTGCCGTTTTCCAGAGCGATCAACTCGATCTCAAAGCCCAACGGGGCGAGATAGGTTTTGACCACTTCCAGAGAGCGGGGATTGATCCCTTCGGATAAGAGGACTTTGTTTTTCTTCTTTTCGCTCAGCATGAGGATTCCATCAGCCAGAGCCGTGGAGCCGTCATAGAGGGAAGCGTTGGAGACCTGCATCCCGGTCAGCTCGGCGATCATAGATTGAAACTCGAAAATCGCCTGCAGAATGCCCTGCGACATCTCGGCCTGATACGGCGTATAGGCGGTAATGAATTCAGAGCGGCTCAAAATGCTTTTGACCACCGGCGGAATGTAGTGCTGGTAGGCACCGGCACCCAGAAAAATGCTGCCGAAGACGTTATTGGCTGCGGCAAGCTTCTCGAAATACCTTGCCACCTCCTGTTGACTTTTGCCCGCAGGCAAATTCATATCCCGAGCAAAGATTCCTTCCAGGCCCTGATAGAGGCTCTCCAGATTCTTCACTCCCACCACATCGAGCATCTCGCGGATTTCCGACGCAGTATGAGGCGTATAAGTTGACATACGTTTGAATAGATTAAATAGATACTAAACGGAGCGCGTTTCCCGTCCGCAAAAGACAAAAGCGCTTCCTTCTCAAAAGAGGGCTGAACGAGGCGTCTACCTCTTGGTCAGCTCATCATAGTCGTCGGAGGAGATCAGCTCGTCAGAGACAGAGCTCACCTTTACCTTGATCATCCAAGCAGCGTAAGCATCCTGATTGATCAACTCGGGCGCGCTCTGGAGGTCCTCATTGACCTCGGTGACCGTGCCGCTCACTGGGCTGTAGATTTCCGAAACAGCTTTGACCGATTCCACATTGCCAAATGCCTCACCCGCCTCGACGCTCTCACCCACTTCAGGCAGTTCGACAAAGACGATGTCGCCCAACTCATGTTGAGCAAAGTCGGAAATTCCCACGGTGTTGTTCTCAGCGCTATACCACTCGTGAGATTTCAGGAATTTTAATTTCGACATAATAATTAAATCTTATTAATCAGTATCCTATTTGTTTCTTTTGTAAAAAGGCAGAGGCACGATCCCAGCCTTAAGTTTTTTATTTCTCACCTCAACCCACAGAGTTGAGGCAGTAAATTCTTTTTCCACACGGATCATCCCCACGGCCTGACCCAGGGTCGGACTGTGAGTGCCGGAGGAGACGTAGCCGATCTGCCGTCCTTCATCATTAAAGATCGGGCAATGCTCACGGGCGATGCCACGATCAATCATCTTGATACCCAGGCGCTGATAGCGGGGAGGATTCTTCAGGAGCGCATCCTTGCCGATAAAGCTCTCCTTATTCATCTTGATGGCAAAATCCAGGCCCAGCTCATGGCAGAGCGTTTCTTCGTTCATTTCATGACCGTAGAGAGGCATCGCGGCTTCCATGCGGAGCGTGTCGCGGGAGCCCAGGCCTGCCGGGACCATCCCAAAGGGACGCCCATGCTCCATGAGGAGATCAAACATACGCTCGGCAAAGGCGTTGGGGCAATAGAATTCAAAGCCATCCTCGCCCGTGTAACCGGTCCGCGAGAGGATGATTTTCACCCCTTCCAGGGTCAGCGTTTTAAAGGTGTAGTTTTTCTCGGGGATATCGGCCGCAGAGATGAATTGCTTCACGATCTCGATGGCCAGAGGTCCCTGCAGAGCCAGCTGAGCGGTGGCTGGGCTGGCATTTTCAAATTGGGTATCGCCCAGAAGGCGCGCCTCAATCCAGGCAGCATCCTTCTGCGTATTGGCGGCATTGACGACCAGGAGGTATTCCTCAGCATTGAAGCGGTAAACCAGAATGTCATCCACCACTCCGCCCTCGGCATTGGGCAGGAGCGAATAGCGTGCCCCGCCATCCTTGAGGGTCGTAATATCGTTGGTAATGAGGTTCTGAATGGAGGCGAAGGCATCTCTGCCGCGCAGATAAATTTCTCCCATGTGGGAGACATCGAAAAGGCCGGCCTTTTCCCGGACCGCCTTATGCTCGGTAATAATCCCGGTAGACTCAAACTGGACCGGCAATTCGTAACCGGTAAATTCCACCATTTTCCCGCCCGCAGCCAGCATTTTGCTGTAATAAGGAGTTCTTAACATACTTATACCTGTTCTAATCAAATAAATGTTTAAAGGGATTCCAAGACTCAGCCCTATCTGTCATATTTACAAACACATGTCCCAGTGTTCCGGTCACGCTGCACACCACTCTAACTCCGGGTAATGCCTTTGTCGAGCCCCGGCTTCAGGTGAGAAAACTCTCGGAAACTCCCCTCGCCTAATTTCTGTAAATCACATGGATAGCCTGCTTCGCGCTGTCCTCGACGGCCTCAAAAAATCCTTCGCAAACGCTCGGGTGCGGATAGACCGATTTGAGGATATCCGAACGTCGGGCTTTCATGGCGACCAGCGTGCCCAGAGGGCCAATCATTTCGGGAGCCTGTCCGGCGACCAACTCGACGCCCAGGAGGATTTCGGTTTTTTTCTCGAAAATGACCTTCATATAACCGCGCTCCTCGCCGGCGATTAAAGATTTACCGTTGCCGCCCAGATTGAAGCGACCCAATTCGAACTCGCGGCCCGCTGCCTGAGCCTCTTCCTCGCTCAAACCGACCTTGGCTACAGGGGGTGCCGTATAGACACAGCCCGGAATGCAGGAGAGATCCGTGTGAACCGTTTTACCGGCCAGACTATCCACGATGCTGAGCGCCTGGGCCGTGGCGTAATGGGCCAATTGAATCGCGCCCCGGACACAGTCCCCGGCCGCGTAAATATCCGCGTGCCCAGTGCGTCCCTGAGAATCGACTACGATGCCGCGGTCAAACTTGATTCCGCAAAGCTCCAGACCCTCCATGCTGCGGGGTTTGCGGCCGACGCAGACAATAACCAAATCGACCGAAAGCGTCTGGTCTTTGGCCTTACTATCCTTGTAAACGATTCCGACTTTATTCCCGTCCTCTCTTTGGAAAGCTTCTACCTGGGCCTGGGTCACGACTTTGACGCCGCTGCGCCTCAGGCTCATGCCGACATATTTGCTCACGTCGTCGGAGAAAGGAGAAAGGATACGGGGCAGACCTTCAAGAATCGTCACCTGGCTGCCTAAATCGCTGAAAAAGGTCGCCATCTCCACTCCGATCACGCCGCCGCCCACGACGGCCACCGTCGCGTAGGAGCCAAAGCGGTGAGCCAGGATATCTTCTGAGGATAAACCCAAATCGACTCCCCGGATGGACTGAGGGAAAACCGGCTCGGCACCCAGCGCCAGCAAAATCTTCTCACCGTAAAGTTTCTCGCCAGTGGAAAGCTTCAGCGTTTTTTCTCCGGTAAAGGCCGCCTTGGCCTTGAAACGGGTGACTCCGTTGGCTTCAAGGAGCGCGCCAATCCCCTGACTGAGCTTCTGAACCAGGTGATCTTTACGGCCGATCACCACCTCCATATCCAGCTGCAGAGTTTCCAGACCGCCGCCGATGCCAAACTCACCGGAACGGACCCGGGCAAAGAGATGAGAGGACTCCAAAAGCGTCTTGGTCGGGATACAGCCCCAATTCAAACAGGCTCCTCCGAGATTATCGGATTCCACCAGTGCAACACTCATTCCATTGCGGGCTGCGCGAATCGCCGCCGTATATCCGGCCGGGCCACCGCCCACAATGACCAGTTCTTTTTTGATTATATCCATATTTAAAATTGACCCCGGAATTTACCCCATCAGGCTTTAGGCGGGATTCTAACAAAAACAATCCCATTTGAAAGAGAGAATCTCTTAAAGCCTTTTTTTTGTATTTTGAAAAAAACAGCCCCTGTTCTTAAAAGAAGACAAGGGGCTCATCGTTTTATTAAGTGAAACAGAATTGAATTACCAATTCTTCTTCATGACCTCAAAGTACGCCTGGGGATGGAGACATGCCGGGCAAACTTTGGGAGCCGCCTTGGCAACGTGGATATAACCACAATTGCGGCACTGCCAGACGACTTCGTCTTCTCTGGCGAACACCTGGGCCGACTCGATATTCTTCACAAAAGCGCGATAACGCTCCTCATGTCCCTTCTCGGCTTTGGCGATATTGCGATACATGGCGGCGATATCAGCAAAGCCTTCCTCCTGGGCGATATCGGCAAACTTCGGGTAATCTGCGGACCACTCTTCATGCTCGCCCGAGGCGGCTGCCAGGAGGTTTTCGAGTGTGGAACCGATCACACCGGCCGGATAGCAGGCCGTAATTTCCACCATGCCGCCTTCGAGGAACTTGAACATGCGTTTTGCGTGTTCTTTTTCCTGATCAGCGGTTTCGGTAAAGATCGCAGCAATCTGCTCAAAGCCTTCTTTTTTCGCCACGCCGGCGAAATAGGTATAGCGCATTCTGGCTTGAGATTCTCCAGCAAAAGATGTTAACAAGTTTTTCTCCGTTTGTGTTCCTTTAATGCTTTTACTCATATTTATTTGTCTGCGGCCGGCCACGTTCGATTTGATGAAATGGATGCCTGCGGCCACTTTTTCAAGGCATCTATTCACTCCCGTTGACCCATAGGGGGCGGAGGTTATTAGAACAAAAAATTTTCCGAATTGTCAACCTCTTCGACTCAGCCGTAAGGGGTACTTGTTAAGGAGTGTCCGCCGGGTTTACCGGTATCTGTGTATCCAGCGGTCGATGACGCGGAAGGTGCGCTTACCGTGACCCAGAACATGATGATCAGAGCCCAAAGTGCTCAGCTCCCAGTTGATCAGGAGATGCGCACCGTGATAGCCCGGGCAGTAACGCCAGAGCCAGTAATGGGTATGGGGGAAAATGACGGCCAGGTCAATCAATCCCGACAGACAAAAGACGGGAATCTCGGTGGTCGCGGCAATGGGACGCAGATCGTTTTCGAGCGCGAGCTCCAGGCGATGCCAGACGGCGTCTCTATCCAGCTGAGAACGGCGTTCCTTAAACTCCATAATCTCCTCGCGGACAAGTGGATCTTTCAGACAGCGTTTTAGAATGCGGCGTCCGAAGAAACGAAGGAGTGAAAATTGTTTTTTGAGGGGAATCCGGAAGTTTTTCCCGAAGAGCGTGATGCCGCACAGGTTGATGTGGCGGACAAAGCCGCCCGCGAGGATTAAACCTTCGGGGGTGAATTTCTCGGGATGGGCACGCTGCAATTCCAGGAGCTTCCAGCCCACCTGGGAGCCGAAAGATTCGGCAATAATCCAGCCGTGGGTGATCCCATTTTCTTCCAGCCTTTCCAGGACCGCCTGCGCGTATTGCTGGAGAGTCCAGGTTTTAGTCCGGGGATAGGTGAACTCCACGAAACAATAGTGAGGAAGGACCTGACGGCGGAAATCGCCGATCATGGACCAATCCCCATGGATGCCGGGTAAATAGACAAGTGTGGGGCCGGAAGGATCCCCGTGAATTCGAATAAGAAGTGGTTCTTCTTGCATTAAAAGCGCTTAAAATTGACCGTTCAGGAACCTCTCCACACCTTCGGCTATCCCCGCTCCGGAAGGAAGTCCGGAGACATAGCCGCCCTCTGCCAGGACCCGCTCTTTAATCTCGTCTATCGCATTGCAGGGGGTGACGATAAAGCGGGCCACCTCTCGGCGGAGCATCGGGATATCGTTATAGTGGTCGCCGGCGACACAAACCTTATCGGGGCCAATCTTCAGGTGCCGCTGCAGTTCCAGGAGAGTCGTCCCTTTATTGTAATCCATGTGGGCCATGCGCGCGTAAACGTCATTGCGGACCAATGAAATTTCCGGCACCGAGGCGAAATGCTTTTTCACCTCTTCCAGAAGTTGGTCGGCCTCGGGATTATTACGGGCAATAAAGCAGAGAGGAGAATATCCGTCGCTATAAAGAACTGAACTCGAGTAATTTTTCTTAATCCATTCTTCCAAAGGAGGCAAAAGCGAGGCGATTTTCTCATAGAGCTCGCGGTGCACCTCCTGGCAAATCTGGTTCCAGGGCTGCATCGGTTCATAGTCATCGCCTTTGCGCTCATAGAGTTCGCGTTCCACCGTGGAAAGATAATCGGGCAGGACATCTACCCCACAATGATGGAGAGTCGCCAATACTTCGTGGCGGTCGCGACCGGTGCTGATCACCCATTGGACACCCTTGGATTTGAGAGAGTGAATCAAACTCAAAAAACGGGGTGAAATGGGTGAAGAATCTCCACTTTCGTGAAAGATCGTTCCGTCAAAATCAGTGCAAAGTAAGCGAATCATAGAATGCCGGGAAGAAATGAATTCTTTTCAAACGCAGCCAGCCAAGCACAGGGCTTGCAGTCAATTGAGTTTCATAGCAAAATAGGCCTTGTGTCAAGGCAAAATGACGAATGGATCGCCCTCTATGACGAAGCTGTCTATCAGCTGGCGTTGGGGAATGTAGACCGGTGCATCGCGGAGCTCAAAGCTCTTCTGAAGGAGTATCCCGATTGTCTGGATGCACAACTGGCGTTGGGGAACGCCTACCTGCGCCAAAACGACTTGGAGCAGGCACTGGGCGAAACGCTCAAAGCCGTGGAGATGGATGCGGAAAACCAGATGGCGCAGATGAACCTGAGCATTATCTATATGCGGATGGGCGACAAGGAAAAGGCCGAACATCATGCGCTCAAGGCCAAGCTCTCCTATTGGAAAAAGAGCGGCAAAGAACCCCCGCCCTACTTGCGCGAAGCGGTCCAAAATGACCTGAAGGTCCTGGGCCAGACTCCGCCTCCACAGCCGATGGTCTTTTCCAAAAAGAAGAGCGATATGGAAGGCTCTCAATCCGCCCCGAAACCTGAAACTGAGAACTAAGATTATTTTCCATGAAAGACGCGCTCACACTGCTGGAAGAATTCAAGAACGGAAAAATCTCCGCTGAAGAGGTCCTGACCCAACTGGAACAGGATACGTCGGTCGACCTGGGTTTTGCCCATGTGGATATCCACAGGGCCGAACGCAGCGGGTTTTCGGAGGTTATTTACGGTGAACGCAAGACTCCGGAGCAGGTTCTGGAGATCGCGACTCAGATTTTCCGGAACTCCCCGCAAGTCCTGATCACCCGGATCACCGCTGCCCATGTGGAGGCGGTGCGCTCCCGTTTCCCGGAAGTGGTTTATCACAAAATGGCCCGCTGTCTCACCCTCGTACGGGAGCCCTTGCCCAAGCGGCCTCTGCCCATAGCGGTACTTTGCGCGGGCACCAGCGATCTGCCAGTTGCGGAAGAGGCAGCCGTCACGGCCGAAATCATGGGCAATGAAGTCATCCGCCTCTATGACGTAGGGGTGGCCGGAATCCGCCGCCTCCTGGGCAACTTGGGCAAACTGCGCCAGGCAAGCGTCCTGGTGGTCGTTGCCGGAATGGAGGGAGCACTCCCCAGCGTCGTGGCCGGGCTTGTCTCCAAACCGGTTATCGCCGTTCCGACAAGTGTAGGCTACGGTGCGAGCCTGGGCGGAATCGCTGCGCTCCTGGGAATGCTCAACAGCTGCGGCAGCGGCGTCACCGTGGTCAATATCGATAACGGCTTCGGGGCCGCTTATGCTGCCAGCCAGATCAATTCACTTACCGTGCAAACACCCGCTGTCACAGAAAAATGAAAACTTTATATTTAGACATCGTCGGCGGAATCAGCGGCGATATGTTCCTGGCGGCCCTGATTGATGTGGGTGTCCCGCAGGATGCCCTCAACCGCGAACTGCAAAAGCTCCACCTGGATGGCTGGCATCTCCATACGGAACGGCGAATTGTCCAAGGCATCTCCGGTACCCACCTGGATGTGCATCAGCATGAACATTCCCACGAACATGAACATGTGCACGAGCATGAGGAGCCCCATCATCATGAGCATGAACACTCCCATGATCACGATCACGGACACACTCATGAACATGATCACGGACACTCTCACGGGGAGGCTCATGGGCACGGTCCGCATCGGGGTTTTACGGAGATACGACAGCTGATAAAATCCTCCGGGCTTTCGGCCTGGGTCAAGGAACGCGCGGAAAGCCTTTTCCTCAAAATCGGTACCGCAGAGGCGAAAATCCACGGCAAGACGCTTGATACGATTCATTTTCACGAGGTAGGCGCGCTGGATTCGATCGTCGATATCGTGGGCGCCTGTATCGCCCTGGAGCTTCTGGAGAGGCCAAGAGTCCTGGCCTGCCGGCCCACGGATGGCACGGGCTATGTGCATTGCGCGCATGGAAAAATGCCGATTCCCGTCCCGGCAACGCTGGCCATACTGGGCGCCAGCGGAGTGCCGCTCTCCCAATGCGAGGAGGATTCGGAGATGATCACCCCGACGGGGGCGGCGATTCTGGCCGAGTTTGTCGAGTCGTTCGGGCCGATGCAGGATGTCGTTGCGAAAAAAATCGGCTATGGTTTCGGCACCCGGGTTCTGAAAACCCGGCCGAATATGCTCAGGGTCGTCCTGGGAGAGAGCACTGCCGGCGAAAAAGCGCCGGAGGATTGGCAAACCGACCAGGTAGAGCTCCTCCAGACCAATCTCGATGACAGCACCCCCGAATCGCTGGGGTACGTGCTGGAGCGAGCCCTGGAGCTGGGGGCACTGGATGCCTGGCATACTCCTATTCAGATGAAGAAAAGCCGTCCGGCCGTGGAGCTTTCCCTTCTCTGCAACGCTTCGCAACTGGCTCAGCTCACCAACCTTCTTTTCACGGAAACGGGCTCCATCGGCGTTCGGCATTATCCGGTTTCGCGGTTCAAATTACGGCGGGAAACGGTGGAAGTCGGGACGGTCTATGGGCCTGTGCCGGTCAAGATTACCCGCAGCGGAGGCAAAATCCTCCATGCCAAGCCGGAGTATGAAATTTGCCGCGCTTTGGCCCGGGAAAAAGGGGTTGCGCTTCAGGAGATATTGAACACGGTTCAAAAAGAGACAGCCCTCTTGCAGAAGCCGCCGGAAAAATGAACTGAAGGGTTCATCGGCTAAAAACGAAGGGTCAGAATCTCTTTTTTTACGAAAAATCGGGGAGTGCGGAATCAAAAACCGCAGATAAGCTCCTTGTACCCTTGGAGCAAGTTTGGTAGAGTGCTGTGGCTATTATGCTGGTAGAGTTTACAAAAATGAACGGGGCCGGAAATGACTTCGTCCTGATAGATAATCGCAGCCGAAAACTCTCTTTGTTGCCGGAGCAGATTGTAGGTTTATGCAATAGACAAAAGGCTATTGGAGCCGATGGACTGATTCTTCTGAAAAACAGCTCCAACGGTAAGGCGGATTTCGCCTGGAAATTTTATAACAGCGACGGGAGCGAGGCTGAAATGTGCGGCAACGGTGCTCGCTGTTTTGCCCGCTTTATCCGTCAATTAACCGGCAGGGAAGACCGAATCGCGTTTGAGACGATTTCGGGCATCATCCATGCCGAATTTGTGGATCATCTGGTCAAGGTCAGCTTGACGACTCCGACCGATCTTCGGCTGGGGATGGATCTCTCCTGGGAAGGTGAATCCCGGAAAGTCCACTTTATCAACACAGGCGTTCCTCATGCGGTCCACTTTGTGGACCAGATTGATTCAATCCCGGTACAAAAATGGGGAGCCAGTCTGCGCTACCATAATCAATTCAGTCCCAAGGGGACTAATGTCAATTTTGCCCAGGTTCTGAACGACCACTCCATCCGGGTACGCACCTACGAAAGAGGTGTGGAGGGCGAAACGCTGGCCTGCGGCACGGGTGTCACGGCCACGGCGCTCATCGCGTCACGAGTGTTCGAGCGGCCTTCGCCGGTGAGTGTCACGACTCAGGGCGGAGACACGTTGCAGGTCGGGTTTACCTGGACCGGTGAAAGTTTCAAGGATGTCACGTTAACGGGTCCGGCCGAGGTTTCCTTCACCGGACAGATAGAAATTTAGAGATAGGAGATATTGTTATTTATGTTTAAAGGTGTTTACACAGCGCTGGTCACTCCGTTCAGGAATGGCAAGCTTGATGAAGAAGCCTACATTGCCCTGGTCAATCGCCAGGTCGATCAGGGAGTCGACGGTGTTGTGCCGGTCGGCAGTACGGGAGAATCCTCCACGCTTTCTCCGGAAGAGCATCTACACGTGATAGAACTGGCGGTGAAAACCGTGGCCGGCCGCATCAAAGTGGTCGCAGGCACGGGCGCCAACAGCACGATAGAGGCTATCCACCTCACCCAGTCCGCTGAAAAACTGGGGGCCGATGCCTCTCTATTGGTCGCTCCCTACTACAACAAGCCCTCTCAGGACGGGCTTTTTGAGCATTTTTCACAGATTGCCCGAAGCGTCAAAATCCCGCTGATTCTCTACAGCATCCCGGGCCGATGCGGTATTGAAATCGGGGTAGAGACGGTGCGGCGTCTGGCCGAGGCCAATCCCAATATCGTTTCGATCAAGGAAGCGGGCGGAAATTCGGACCGAGTCAGCCAGTTGATGGATGCGGTCAAGAAGCCGGGCTTCACCATTTTGAGCGGCGATGATCCCCTCACCCTCTCCTTCATGGCGGTGGGTGCCCAGGGAGTAATTAGCGTGGCCTCCAACATTATTCCTGCAGAAGTCTGCGCGATGGTGCGTGCTTTTGCAGCAGGCAAAACGGCCGAGGCGCTCCAGATTCACCAGAAATATTATTCACTCTATAAAAACCTTTTCGTGGAGACCAACCCGGTCCCGGTGAAAACGGCGCTGGCCATAATGGGCAAATGCACTGAGGAAGTCCGCCTGCCGCTTTATCATCTTTCAGATAAGAGCCGCGCTGTGGTAAAACAGACGCTTGAGGCACTGAACCTGATTTCCGGCGCAAAATAATAGGAGCTCCAGCCATGTTAAAAGTCGCAATCATCGGCTCCAGGGGACGCATGGGCAAAATGCTGATTAACTGTGCAGCCGAAAGACCGGAACTCGTCGTAGCGGCCACAGCCGATCTGGGCGATGACCTGGCCCAGGCTGTCGGGAGCGCTGATGTAGTTATTGATTTCAGTTTTCACGAAACGACGCTGCCGGTAGCCCAGCTCTGCTCGAGTCAGGGAAAGCCTCTGGTCATCGGCACGACCGGCCACACGCCCGAAGAGAAAAAGGCGATTGGGAAAACCGTAGAAAATATCCCCGTTGTCTGGGCATCCAATTACTCGACGGGTGTCAATACGCTCTTCTGGCTGGCTCGCAAAGCAACCGAGATTCTGGGCCCCTCTTTCGATATCGAGGTGGTGGAGATGCACCATCGACATAAGAAAGATGCTCCCAGCGGGACGGCTGATACTCTCGGGCGAATCCTCGCGGAGGCTCGCAAGAAGCAGTACGAAGAAGTGGTACGCCACGGTCGGGAAGGCCTGGTGGGTGAGCGCACAGCCGAAGAAATCGGGATGCACTCCCTGCGGGGCGGCGACGTCGTGGGCGACCACACGGTTATTTTTGCCGCCGACGGAGAGCGCGTGGAGCTGACGCACAAAGCCTCCAGCCGCGAAACTTTTGCTCGAGGCGCTTTGAGAGCCGCCCTCTGGTGTGCTGGCAAGAAACCGGGCATCTACACGATGCAGGATGTCCTGAACTTAACCTAATTTTTTTCGAATTAATCAGAATGAAAAATCAATTATCCCGCCGTGATTTTGTAAAATCGACGGCTATTATCGGTGCGGCAGCGGCCATGATGCCCTCGGTCATGGTAAGTGCCCAGGAAACCGCGAAGACCACGATCGCATTCGTCGGCTGCGCGCATATTCACACCCCCGACTTCATGAACAAAATGAAGGAACGGAAGGACGTTAAAGTAAAGTATTGCTACGATCATAAGAATGAACGGGCCGAGAAATGGGCGAAGTTCCATTCCTGCGAAGCTCTCAGCGATAGCCCGGATAAAATCTGGAATGACCCGGAAGTCCAGGCCGTAGTGATCTGCTCTGAAACCAACCTGCATCGTCCGTTAGTGGAAGGTGCCGCCAAGGCCAAGAAGCACGCCTTCATCGAGAAGCCGCTGGGCATCTCCGCCAAGGACAGCTACACCATGGCCAATGCGCTCAATAAGGCCGGAGTGCTCTTCACGACCGGCTACTTCATGAGGACTGATCCCAAGCACCTCTTCCTGCGCGAGCAGGTAGCCAACGGAGCCTTTGGCAAGATCACCCGTGCAAGCGCATGGAATTGCCATAGTGGTTCGCTGGGCCGCTGGTTTGATACCGACTGGCGCTGGATGGCCGACGTCAATCAATCGGGCTGCGGCGGTTTTGGCGATCTGGGAACGCACATGCTCGATATCCTCATGTGGATTTTCGGCGACGTGGAAAAAGCCACGGCCGATATTCAGGTGGCCGTCGGCAACTATGAAGATACCGACGAAATGGGCCAGGGTCTCATTCACTTCAAGAGCGGCGTCAGCGCCACGCTCACTGCCGGCTGGGTGGATATCGAATGCCCGGTCACGTTCATAATCTCCGGCACCGAGGGTCACGCCATCATCGACAGGGGCGACCTCTACTTCCGCTCCAATAAGGTGGAAGGCGCCGACGGACGCGAGCCCTGGAAGAAGCTGCCCAAATCCCCGGTAGTGCCCATCCACCAGTTCATCAACGCCGTTCAGGGCAAAGAAGAACCGCTGGTCAAGCCGACCGAGGCAGCCGACCGCGTTGCCGTGATGGAAGCCATGTACAAAGGCAGCAAGAAAAGCACCTGGGTGAAGATTTAGTCATCCTGTTTTTTCGGGACAATTAATTCAGAGGTCATGCGGGACTCTTCAAAGCCTGCATGGCCTCTTTCAGGTAGATAGCCAATTTTAAAACGTCATCCAAAACAGCCGTGAGCCTCCCCGTGCTTCAGATTGAAAATCTCTCACTCGGTTTCCAGACCGAAGAGGGACTCCTGCGCGCGGTCGATGACGTCTCGCTCACGGTGGAAGAGGGGCAGATCGTTTCGCTGGTGGGTGAAAGCGGCTGCGGCAAAAGCATCACCGCCCAGAGCATCGCGCGCCTGATCCCCTCCCTCCGCTACCTGGGAGGACGCATTCTCCTGGAAGGACAAAATACCCTGACGCTTTCGCGCCGAGAGCTGCGAAAAATCCGAGGCAAAGGGGTCAGCTATATTTTCCAGGATCCTTCGCTGGCTTTGAACCCTACCCTCACCATCGGCACACAAATTCTGGAGGCCCTGGCACTTCACCAGCCGCAGCGAGCCTGCCGCGCTGAGTGTGTCGCTGCGCTGAGTGATGTCGGCATCCCCTCGGCAGAGCTCCGGGTTGATGAATACCCGCATCAGCTCTCCGGCGGGATGAAACAGCGGGCAGTGATCGCCATGGCTCTGGCCAGCCGGCCCAGGCTGCTCGTCGCTGATGAACCGACAACGGCACTGGACGTAACCATTCAGGCGCAAATTCTGCAACTCTTGAGCGAGCTGCGCACCGCTCACAAGATGAGCATTCTCTTAATCACGCACAATCTGGGGATTGTCTCCCAGATGGCCGACAAGGTTGCCGTCATGTATGCCGGGCAACTGGTAGAGAGCGGCCCGGTCAGGCAAGTTCTGAAAACGCCGGCGCATCCCTACACACGGGCGCTCCTGGCATCTGTTCCCCGGCTGGATTCGCAGTGCCTGAGGCTCTCTTCCATCGAGGGACAAGTTCCGCCTCTGCACGCCATGCCGGAGGGCTGCCGCTTTCACCCACGCTGCACCGAGCGCCACGGCGGCTGCGCTTTGGGGGCACCGCGTCTGCGGGCACACCCGACGCTCCCCGGGCACCAGGTTCGCTGCTTCCCTTCCGGGCTCTAAAACCGGCTTTTTTCCCTATTTTTCCGCCTCCTTTTTCTTGGTATCCCTTTAAAGTTGGTGGCATAATGGCGCCCATGACGAACGAGGAAACGTTAGATATTTTCAGACAAACCAAGGCGTTGCTGGAGGGCCATTTCATTTTGAGAAGCGGTCTTCACAGCCGGCAGTATTTCCAATGCGCACTGGCGCTTCAAGAGATGCCGATTGTCGAAAAACTGGCTGCCGCTCTGGTGGAGAAACTTCGCCACCTGGAGGTTCGCACGGTAATCGCACCGGCCATGGGCGGACTGGTGATCGGCCAGGAAGTGGCTCGCCAACTGGGCTGCCGCTTTATCTTTGTCGAAAAAGAGGCAGGCCAGCTGGTCTTGAGGCGCGGCTTCAAAATCACTCCGGGGGAAAAGATGCTGGTTGTTGAGGATGTCATCACCCGCGGCGGCCGGGTTCAGGAAACGCTGGATATCGTGCACGATAAGGGCGGTGTGGTTCAGGCGGTGGGAATGCTGGTGGACCGCTCCCAGGGCAACTTCCAGCCGGGAGTGCCTCTCATCAGTTTGCTGAAGATGCAGGTGGAGACGTTTGACCCGAAAGATCTGCCTGAAGATTTGAAAACGATCCCGGCGCTCAAACCGGGCAGCTAAAAAAGAGAGCGAGGTTCCGCACTCCAAATGAGTATTGAATCCAATATCCGGACGATTCAAGAGCAGATCGAGCAGGCCTGCGAGCGCAGTGGGCGCAATCCGGCGGATGTGACGCTCGTGGCCGTCAGTAAATTTCATCCCTGGAAGGCCGTGTGCGAAGCGGCTGAGGCAGGCGTGCAGTTTTTCGGGGAAAGCCGCATTCAGGAAGCCAAGCTCAAAATCCCGCAATGCCCATCGTCTCTGCACTGGCATCTGATCGGGCATCTCCAGTCCAATAAATGTCGGGACGCGGTAGGACTTTTCGAGATGATTCAGAGCGTGGATTCATGGTCGCTGGCCGAGCAGCTCAATAAGGCCGCCGAAAAAAAAGGCTCTTCTCTGCCGATTCTCCTGGAGGTAAACGTCGCCGGAGAAGCCTCCAAGTTCGGTTACTCGTCCGAGACGCTCCCGGGAGATTTGCTGAAATTAAACGATCTGAGCCGCCTGGAAATTCACGGGCTCATGGCCATTCCGCCCTGGACACCCCAACCGGAGAAGGCCCGCGCACACTTCCAGAAACTGGCAAATCTCAGAAAACAATGTGAGGATATTTTGCAGGCGCCGCTGCCTGTTTTGAGCATGGGAATGAGTTCTGACTTCGAAATTGCCATTGAAGAAGGCTCGACGATGATACGCGTGGGAACGGCTATTTTCGGCGAAAGAGAGCGGTTTCCGGCCTAAAATCGGGGAAATCCCGATTTTTTTGAAGATTTCTCTTGAAAAAATTCCCATAGTTAGTAAAAGAAGTCAACGTTCGCGTTAAAACTAATTGAAACAGATATGGCTAAAGCAGAAGCAACTAAAAATCAGGTTCTGACCAAGACTCAGATCATAGCGACCATTGCAGAGAAAACCGAACTGCCGAAGAAAAAAATCGCAGAGGTTCTCGAAATAATCACGTCGCTCACATACAAGAACGCCAAGAACGGCTTCACTCTGCCCGGGATTGGAAAGATTGTAGTAAATAATCGGAGCGCCCGCACTTGCCGTAATCCTCAAACAGGTGAACCGGTCAAGGTGCCAGCCCGCAAAGTCCTCAAATTCAGATTTGCCAAAGCCGCCAAGGATGCGATCCTTCCAGCTAAGAAGAAGTAAATTGAAATTGTGAACGTATTTTTCAGGCGTCTATCTCTAAAGGATAGACGCTTTTTCATTATCTTCGGGGCTCCCGGCCAGGCGAAGATAGATCTCCCGGATCGAATTGCGCCACTTGGAGAGCGCACTCATGAAGGATTCGATCCCGTCAAAGCCGCAGCGGATGGCGACACGAAGTAGAGGCGCATCCGTATCGGGCAGGACCGATTCGCCTTCATAGCTCCAGCGGCGGAGCACCTTTTCCAGAGTCATCAGTTTATCGAAATTTTCGATGAGGATAGCTGAATCCTCTTCGGAGAGGAGGTCCTGACTGGCCGCCAGCCGCAGCGCTTTGCGGGTATTGGGCTGGAACCATCCGAACTCCATATTGAGCATCTGCACCAGGAACTCCACATCCATGAGGCCTCCGGCGCCGGTCTTGAAAGCCAGGTGGTCCTTGCCATAGGGGGTGCGTTCCTTCTCGACCTTCATGCGCATACTCAGAATCTTCTCCTTCCAATCCTCGGAGTAGGCTTCCAGATTCCGGCGGGGGATGGAAAAATTGGTCATGTCGCGGGCCATATCCATGAATTGAAAACCGGTCTCGGTATCTCCGCAGATCGCCCGCGCACGCGTCAGGCTCTGGATTTCCCAGAGCTGCGCCCGGTAGCGGTAGTAGCGCTCATAGCGGACGAGAGTGCTCACCAGGGCGCCTTTTTCGCCATCGGGACGCAGACGCGAATCGGTCTTGTAAACACTGCCCAGAGGCGTTTTAGCTGAGAGGAGGTCTATCAGCATGAAGGCCATCTTCTGCACTTTGCTCTCCCCTTTCCAATGCGGAGTGCAGACAAAGAGAATATCCAGGTCGCTGCCATAGGTCAGCTCGCGGCCTCCGAATTTGCCCATGCCGATAATGGCAAAGGGAGGCTTCTTGAGGCGGAACTTCTTCATCACCACCCGCAAGGCATATTGCACGCAGGCCTCGCCCAGGCAATTGATCTCGGCCTGGTTCCGGGAGAAATCGCTCATTCCGAAGAGATCGCGCATCGCGATGCGCATCAGCTCCACACGGTGATAGCGGCGAATCCATCCATGCTGGTCTTCGTCTTCGAGCCCATACGTAAGATCCCGGAGCATCTCGCGCGACTCCTTAAAGCGCCGGAGCTGCTCACCTTCCATGATTTCATCGACCAGGTCCGGAGTTTTGATGGCGACTTCGGCGAGGTACTCGGACCGGTCGAAAAGTAGAAGCAGGAGGTCAAAGGTAAAAGGTGAGGAAAACCAGGTTTCAAAGAGGCCCTGGCGTCCGCCGTAGTTCTGGATAAAACTATCCAGGCGCGCCAGAACACGGTCGGGATCCGAGAGAGTCCTCAGGTTGGCTTTGAAGCACTGCTGCTCGCCCGAAAACCGTAGCCGATGCTCCGAGGGGCAGAGACGGAAAAGGCGCGGAAGGAGTTTCCAGCCCAGTTCCACAGTCCTTACGGAGACATGCACGTAGCCCGGGCCGCAGACGAAAATTTTAACGAGTTTGTAGGCGGTATCGGGAGTTTTAAATCCGATGCGTGAAAGGAAATTAATCCACTCCTCTTCTTTATCTTCGAAATCCGAAGGCAGAGCGAGCTCCTCATCGGGCGAATCGCTTTTCCTGTGGATGACCTCTTCAAAAACCCGCCTTACCTCTTTCTGATAGCGCCCGCACTGTGCGTCGAATTCCTCCGGAGTCTCGCAGTCCATCAACCGAGCCAGCCGAAGCCGCCTTGCCGGGCTCAGCGGGATCGTATGGGTCTGCTGGTTCTCCTCCATCTGGAGCCGATGCTCCACATCACGATAGAAGCAGTAGGCCTGCTTCAAAATCAGAGAGTCTTCCGAATCCAGGCGATCATAAGTGGCCAGCTTGTCGAGCATCCGCAGCGTCTGGCCTCCTTGCAGGTAAGGCATTTTGCCCGCATCAAGCACCTGAATCGTCTGAACCACGAACTCGATTTCCCGGATTCCGCCCCAGCCCAGTTTCACATTGCGGTGGAGTTCTCCGGAGCGAATCACCTCTTTTTCTATCCGCTCTTTGATCGCGGCCACTTCCTCGGGCACCTGCTCGCTGACATAGCGGGGATAGCAGAAGGGGTGAATCATCTCGATGAATTCCGCCCCCAGGTCCGATGAACCGGCGACATATCGCGCCTTAATGAGCATCATCCGCTCCCAGGTGCGGCCCCACTGCGAATAGTAATTCTCGTAGCTTTGGAGCGAGCGGACCAATGAGCCGCCCTGACCCTCGGGACGCAAACGCAGGTCGACCCGATAGAGAACCCCCTCGCTCGTATTCCGGCTCACCTGATCCACGATGGCCTCGGCCAGCCGGGTGAAAAACTGATGATTATTGAGAGGCCCTTCGGGCACGTCTCCGGGCTGGGGAGTTTCTTTAAAAACATAGCCATCACCGGAGTAAACGAAAATGAGATCGACATCCGAACTGTAATTGAGCTCCTGGCCACCCAATTTACCCAGACCAATCACGCAGAAACCGGCATCGACCCAGCAGCCCTTTTCATCCTTGCAGTAAGGGGCGCCGAACTTCTCAGTCAAATAAAGCCAGGCCAGACGGAAGGCCGCCTGGAGGCAGACATCGGCCAGATTGGATAACTCCAGAAGAATCAGGTTCGTGGTCCCGAGCCTGTTGAGATCACGGGCCGCGATTCTGAAGAGATGCCGGGTTTTAAATTGGTGCAATATCCTGCCCGTGGCTTCAAAATCACGATTGGCTACTTCGTCCAACAATTGATCGCCCAGCTCCTGGCGCAATTCGGTGAGAGTTATTGGGTCGGAGAGCTGTTCTTCATCGAACAGATTTTTATGCAGTTCCCCATCCGATTTGAGCCAATCGGGATGATTCTCCAGTACTGCCGTGAGATATGTCGAGTTGTACACCACCCGCCAAAGCAGCTCAATCTGCCTTTGCGTCATCCCTTCGAGGGTATGGGCGACGACCGGATCGGATTCCTCCATTCTGCGGTAGAAGAGCTCCATTCTCTCAGGAGTATCGGCCGCGGTCAGCAATTCTTTGAAATGGGGATTCACAGTCTCCTTTTCACTGATTTTTGGTGATAATCCCCACCAGCGCCTGCTGGAGAGCCAGGGTCGGATCTCCTCCGCTGAAAACCAGAGCGCGATTGCATTCGAAGAGCTTTTCCATCGCACGGACCAGTTCCCCGAGCGAGTAGTTCATCGCATGTTCATAGGCTTTGGAAACCATGAAGGGATTCATCAAAGTGGGATTGAACTTTTTGTCTTCGGGCAGGAAACCCGGTGGCAAATCAATCTGCACGTCGCGGCCCCGGCTCCGGGCGTAGCCTTGATCTGCAAGCCCACGCAAGATCAACATCAGCCGAACCTTGGAGATAATGCCGTAAAGAATCCCCAGCTCGCTGGCCGAGGAATTCGTCTTCACCTCCGCCAGGTCGTTATCCAGATGGTGTATGGTCCGGGCGAGGTTTCTCTCTCCGATGGCGTCGGCCAGAGCAAAGCTTTTGGATTGTTTATTCTGAGGAACGACCGCCAGGACATCTTCTTCGGTGATAGATGCACCGTCCCCGATATAGAGGCAGAGTTTTTCAAGCTCGGTATCCATTTGCCTCAGGTTCGGTCCCACGAAAAGGACCAGGGTATTGAGGGCCCGTGGGTCGATTTTTTTGCCTCTCTCTTTGACTTCCCTGAGGATCCACTGCTCCACCTGGCGCTCCCAGCCGCGGTCTTTGATCGAAATGGCCTTGAACTCCTGAAGAGCGGCAATTTTGCTCAGCGCCTTGAAAAAGACGCGCCGCGTATCGACCTTGCCGGCACTGATGAGCAGCCGCACCCCGGTCCATTGGAAACTCTTGAGCATCTCGGCCACTTCGGCCAGTCGTTGGGTCACATCCGCACCGCCGGAAACCCGATCTTCCCCGAGGAAAGAACAATTCTTGAGCCAGACCAGTTTAGCGCCGCCGAAAAAGGGAAGAGTCCTCAGGGCACCTTCCATCCGATCCAGCGCTTTCAGGGCCTCCTGGGAATTGGATGCGCCCGCTTCAATCACTTCCGCATCGGTTTCTCCGAAACGGGCTCTCCAGAGGTCGAAGAGCTCCTGACTCAGTTCTTTTACGGAGTACTCATCTTCACCATAGATAAAAATCAGGGGTGACTCTGCCAATTGATCAGTCTTTGTCATCATCGCGTCGATGCTTCAATTCCTCATAGAGAGGACGAACATCCTCTAAAACCTCCAGCAGTTCTGGCAAGATATAAATCGGCTTCTGGTGCATAATCGACAGGACGAGGCAATCGCTCGGGCGCGCATCCAGTTCGACTATTTTCTTGCCCAGTTCGTTTTCCTGTAAAAGATTCAGCCGTGCATGATAGGTTTCTTCGCGCATATCGACAATGACGCAGTGGGTCATCTCAATGCCGAAACCCACGAAAAGGGATGCAATGAGGTCATGGGTCAGAGGACGCTCGTTCTTCTTGCCCATCAGGCTCATGCCCATCGCAATTCCCATCCCCATATCCACTTGTATCACAAAAAGCTTCGTGCCGGCCTGAAGGAAAACCGCCATCCCCTTATTCACCGGGATGATGTCCTCCACCTTCACCGTAACCCAATCCTTATTTCCCTTCATCGCCTCCATTCTAACCTCCCTGCCTCCAATAAACAAGCGGAGGCTTGGGTAAAAGACCTTTTTCCGCTTTTCCCCGCCTCCGAAAAACCGGGGAAGATGCTCCCGGAAAGTCACAAAGCCCCGGGTACAAAGCGCGATGTTTGTACTGGTCATCTGAATTGCAGGATGTTAGCATGTATCGCCTGGACGGTGTCGGCCATGGTCGGAGCACGGGCGCGGACCTCTCCTGTCATGCCTACCCCCGGGGCGTAATAGAATATGAAAATTTACATTAACGGAAATTTTTTTAGCGAAGCTGATGCTAAAATCTCAGTTTTTGATCATGGTTTACTTTATGGCGACGGTATTTTCGAAGGAATCCGCATGTACAACGGCCGCGTTTTCAAGCTGGTCGAACATGTAGAGAGGCTCTACTACTCCGCCAAAGCGATTGCTCTGAATATCCCCATGACACAAGAAGAGATGATCCGTGCCGTCGTGGAGACTTGTAAGGCCAATAATTTGGGAGATGGATATATCCGCCTGGTAGTCACCCGCGGAGAAGGAACGCTGGGGCTTGCACCTGACCGCTGTAAGAAACCGCAGGTCATCATCATTGCCAGCACGATTCAGCTCTACCCCGAAGAACTCTACACGAAGGGAATGAGCATCATTACGGTTCCGACGACCCGCAATCACCATAATGCGATCAATCCGGCGATTAAATCCTTAAACTATCTCAATAACATTCTGGCGAAAATCGAGGCCAGCAATGCAGGCGTACAGGAAGCCATCATGCTCAACAGCCAGGGTTATGTAGCTGAGTGTACGGGAGATAACATCTTCCTCGTCAAGCGCAATCAGCTCTTCACCCCTCCGCTCTCAGCCGGTGCCCTCTACGGGATCACCCGCGGGACGGTGCTGGACTTGGCCAGAGAGGCGGGAATGGAAATTAGCGAGCCGGATGTGACCCGCTATGACGTCTACAACGCCGACGAATGTTTCCTCACCGGTAGCGCCGCTGAGCTCATTCCGGTCACAAAAGTAGATGGACGCCAGATCGGAGAAGGGACACCGGGCCCCGTTTTCAAAAAGCTTTTGGGCCTCTTCCACGATTTGACGAAACGCTCAGGAACAGCTATATTTGAGTAAGGAGATAACTCTCCGGAAAGGATGAAATATCTATGATTTGCCAGATGTGTAACAAAGCCGAAGCGACAGTCCACTTGACTCAAGTGGTGGGCGGAAAATCCAAGAAACTGGACCTCTGTTCGGACTGTGCCGAGCAGTGCGGCGTAGACGACCCGGCTGGCTTTTCAATGATTGAAATTCTGAAAAAGTTCTCCGGCGTTTTCGGACCCGAAGAACCGGCTACACAGGTTGCCGTGAGGCAACCGAGCCTTCGCTGCCCGGTTTGCGGATATACCGAGCTGGATATGTCCAAGACCGGGCGGGTTGGCTGCCCTTCCTGCTACATCACTTTTGAGAAAGGGCTTGAAAAAGCGCTCAAAGCGATGCACCGGGGTACGAGGCATGTAGGCAAGCACCCTCAGCATATGCCCCTGGATGGGCCTCCAATGCCCGAAGCTGAGAAGCCGGCCGATACCGAGAAACCGCCTGTTCGCAAGCGGGCACGACCTGCCTCGAAGAAGAAAACGACCTCGGCCAAAGAAGCTGAAGTTGCCAAGACTGAACAGACTCAAAAGACCGTTCAGGAAGAACTCAAGCTCCTGCAGGGCCTCTTGAAATCCAAAGAGGGAGTACTCGAAGAGGCCATCGAGGTGGAAAACTATGAGTATGCGGCCAGGATACGTGATGAGATTAAAGAGCTGAAAGTACAATTGGAGAAGCTTTCGCAATCCGAAGAAAAAGAAAAATGATGACACTCTCAGAGTTTCTTATACCTTCGTCGGAATACGCCGCACGCCGCGGCCCCGAGGACGTGATCGTGCTGAGCAGCCGTGCAAGGCTCGCCCGGAACCTTTGCGACTCCTCTTTTCCGTCCTGGGCTAAGAAACCGGAGCGCCTTCAAATCCTCAAGCGGATCAGCGATGCTGTCGTAAACCTCGCCCCGATGAAATCCTGCCTCATGGAGAGCATGGATAACCTGAGCAACAACGATAAGCTGGCGCTCATGGAGCGGCATCTCATCAGCCGCGAGCATACCGGTCGCGGGGCCGGCAGCGGTCTGGCTATTAACAAGGAAGAGAATATCTCGGTGATGATCAATGAGGAAGATCACCTCCGAATGCAGGCGATTCTGCCCGGTTTTCAAATCCGGAAGGTATGGGAGCGAATTGACCAGCTCGATTCGGAGCTGGAGAAAAAGATTCCCTACGCATTCCATCCCGAATATGGATACCTGACGGCCTGCCCTACTAACCTGGGCACCGGTATCCGGGTGAGCGCGATGCTCCACCTGCCGGGATTGGCCCTGACGGATCAGATCAGCCAGATCGTCGGAGCGGTCAGCAAGCTGGGATTGGCCGTGCGGGGAATCTACGGAGAAGGAACCGATGCATTGGGCAACCTCTTCCAGGCTTCCAACCAGATGACCCTGGGAGAAACCGAGGAAGAAATCGTCATCCGTCTGGAGAAAGTCATCCGGCAGGTGGTGAAAAACGAAGAGAACGCCCGNNAGAGCCTGGGGCATTCTCTCCAACTGCTACACGATCGAAACAAGAGAAACGCTGAATCTGCTCTCTTTCATCCGCCTGGGTATCGACCTGGGGATGTTCCCCAAAGGCAAGCGCAGTGACTTGGAGGAGCTCTTCCTCATCACTCAGAGGGGGCACTTGCAGCTTGCAGCAAAGGAGAATATGGACGCGCCGCAGCGTGACAGAGCCCGCGCGGAGATTCTCCGAAAGAAGATTTTAAAACTCAAGGCCCCTCAAAAGGTCAAACTCAAGACCCTGGAAAGCTAGGGCTGAGGCAAACCGCAGGGTACGGGAGGCGCTCCCTGCAACCGGAGGTTCCAGTCCTGCGTAACAAAGGGTAAAAAATGCCCTACATATTTTAAGAAGAATATGCCATCAGACGACAACATCAACAATTTCACACAGCGTGCGGAGCAGGCTCTCAAGCTGGCTCACGCCGAGGCTCTTCGCCTGGGACATAATTATATCGGCACCGAACATCTCCTCCTGGGCTTGATTCTGCTCGGCGAGGGAGTCGCCGTTATGGTACTGAACAAACTGGGAGTCAACCTGCAGCTTCTGCGCAAAGAGGTCGAGAAAGCCGTAGGCAAAGGCACCACGACGAAACCGAGCGAGAGTTTGCCCTTCACCGCACGGGTGAAGAAAGTCTTGGCACTCTCCGCTCATGAAGCCAGACGCCTGGGCCACGACTATATCGGCACCGAACATCTCCTCCTGGGCCTCCTCAAAGAAGGCGAAGGAGAAGGCGCCAATGCTCTCAAGAATCTCAATGTGGATCTGGAGAAGGCCCGCCAGGAAGTCTGGAAGACTCTGGGCAATCCCGGTCAGGGAGACGATGAGACGGCCAGCCTGGAAGAATTGATACAGGATGCCGAGCCCGGAGAAGCACCTTCCAAGAAGGGACCGCCTCCATCGGCGCTCAAAACCTTCGGGAGAGACCTGACCGAAATGGCTGCCAATAAGCTCCTGGACCCGGTGATCGGCCGCGCAGATGAGATTCAGCGCGTCATGCAGATTCTCTGCCGGCGCACGAAGAATAACCCGGTTCTCCTGGGAGAAGCCGGCGTAGGCAAGACGGCCATCGTGGAAGGTCTGGCACAGAAGATCTCCTCCGGAGATGTGCCGGAAATTCTGCGCGAGAAGAGAATAGTCGGTCTGGACCTCCCCCGTATGGTCGCCGGCACAAAGTACCGCGGGCAATTTGAGGAGCGTATTAAAGCGCTCATGGACGAAATTCGCCAGGCCCGCAACATCATCATTTTTATCGACGAGCTTCATACCATCGTCGGCGCCGGTTCGGCTGAGGGCGCCATGGATGTGGCCAATATCATCAAACCGGCTCTGAGCCGGGGAGAATTCCAGTGTGTCGGCGCGACCACCATGGAAGAATATCGCAAATTTATCGAAAAAGATGCCGCCTTGGAACGCCGTTTCCAGAGCGTCAAAGTCGAGCCTCCCACACTGGAGGAAACGATCGACATTCTGCGCGGCATCCGCTCCAAGTACGAGGAGCATCACCGCGCCAATATTACCGACGCCGCTATCCATGCGGCCGTCAGGCTCTCGGATCGATATATCACTTCGCGCTTCCTGCCTGATAAGGCGATCGACGTTATTGATGAAGCCGGTTCCTATTGCAGAATGGCCGCTGAAGTGATCCCTCCGGAATTCAAGGAAATGGAGAAGGAGATCGAAGGCGCCCGCGAGAAAAAGGAGAAAGCCATCGCCGAACAGCGGTTCGAAGATGCGGCCCTTTTCCGGGATACCGAGCGCCAGAAGGCCGATTCTCTGGAGAAAGCCCGCCGTCAATGGCGCACGACCATTGATGAAAAGAAGGTCATCGTCGATGAACCCGAGGTGACACAGGTCGTCTCCAAATGGACCGGTGTTCCCCTGAGGGGAATGGAAAAAGATGAGCTCAAGCGGCTGCTCTCGATGGAAAAAGAGCTTTCGGCCAGGGTAATTGGCCAACAGGCCGCCGTCAGCTCCATCAGCAAGGCGCTGCGCCGCTCCCGTGCCGACCTCAAGGATCCCAAGCGCCCGATCGGCGTTTTCATGCTCTTGGGTCCCACCGGCGTGGGCAAGACCCTGCTCAGCCACGTGCTGGCGGAATCGATGTTCGGTGACGCCAAGTCGCTCATTCAGCTCGATATGAGCGAGTATATGGAGAAGTTTACGGTTTCGCGGCTGGTCGGTTCGCCTCCGGGCTATGTCGGCTACGACGAAGGAGGTCAATTGACCGAGAAAGTCCGCCGCAGACCCTA
>DBPU01000086.1 GCA_002305615.1 Verrucomicrobia bacterium UBA1412
TCCCAGACCGATTACTCCTCGGAGTTTTCCCTACCCTCTCTGGATGAAGTCAAAGGCAAGGCGCTGAAGTTCGTCGGAGTTTCAAAAATAATCGCCTCCGGCATTGCGGATCAGGATGCCGCCCTCGCCTTCTTTAAATCCGTCGATAAAAAGCAATTCGGTCAGTTGGCCTCTTCTCTGGAGACCGTGAAAGTTCTGCCTCCCCTGCCTCCGGAACGAAAAGAGGAAGTCTTGAAAAAAACAAACGTCATGATGGAAGCCTTGGCCACAGGCGCTCCCACCTTCCCTACATTGGCTCTGGCCAGTGCTACCTTTTTCCCGAAAACAAAAAACTAAAGCAAAATTTAAAATTTATAGATTTATGAAAAAACTCGGTCTTTTATCAATAGCGGCCTCGCTTCTTCTGACGGCTGTCCCCGCTCAGGCAGATTTAGTCCCCGAGAAATTCCTTCCTGAGAATACACTGGCACTCTTATCTATCCGGAACGCTCAGCGCGACCTTTTTGCCTTCAAGGGCTCTCCGATGGGTCTTCTTCTCAAGGACCCGGCCATGCAGCCCTTCACAGATTACGTTGCCAATATGCTGCGCGAGCCTATTGAAAAAATCCAAAACACTCTGGAGGGAAAGGAAATCAGCCTCAGTAAATACAAGGACCTCTTGGGCGGCGGCCTGGCTGTCGCTCTCCTGTCAACCGTGAGCGACCCTTGCGACACCAATATCAGCCAGATTTTCTCCCATAAAGGCGTGGGGATGGACTGGCAGCCTCTGGTTTTTATCGAGATCAATACCAATCTCCAAACGGCTCAGGCGAACCTTGATGAGCTGAAAGCCAAAATCCTTGAGCTCGCCGATCAGAAGCCCCTTTTCCAAACGCAAAAATTTGGCGATCTCGAGTTCACGGCGATGGATGTTCCGAGCCATGGCGCTCCGGCACAGGTGTGGTTCGGGCTAGTCCCTCAGTCCCCGGATTCTCTTTGCCTGGCTATCACGCTCTTCCGTTCGGGCTTGCCCGGGGATATTGAGAAGGCAAAAGCCGTCCTCACCGCGCTATCCCCGAATAATCAGAAAGCCCCCCTCTCAGAATCGGCTTCGTTTCGCCAACAAACCACCATCACGCCGGAGCGAAATTGCTTCTTTCTCAACAGCGCGCTGCTGATGGATGGTGTCAAAAAAATCGTCATGAAGTACGATAACGAATACAGAGTGCCCGAAAACGTGATGGAGGCTATGTTTGCTCCCGGACGCCCCATAGCCATTTTTGACGCACTGGGAGTGGAAGCCTTCAAATCCTATAGTCTCACCTGGTGGATGGAGCCCAACGGCGATGTCTGGACCGAGCAGTCACTTGTTTGCCCCGAGGCTGAACGCAGAGGCCTTTCGGGTATCCTAACTGGGTTAAGAACAGCCGATTGCTCTCCGCTGCCTCAAGCTCCGGCCGACAGCATGAGCTTCTCGCGAATCCAACTGGATATTCCCGCTCTCTGGAAAAATTTCGATGTCGCCTCGTCCCGAATCGCAGGTGGAATCAAGGGCATGGCAATGGGCACTGCAAACGCCTTTTTAGGGATGGACCCGGAGATCAACGTTCAGAAAAACGTGATGGATAATCTAACCGGAGAAATCGTTGTCTGGAAAAACCCGCTGAAACTCGCAGAGAATGGCCAACCTTACAGCGAACAGGTCGTCTTGCTCGGGGCTAAAGACCCTCAGGCGTTCGGCTCCACCCTCCATAGCATCTTTCGTCTCATTTACAAAGGCAAAGAGGTTCCGACCCTCGAAGAAAAAGAGATCTCTGGACTCAAATATTGCTCGTTGCCTATGAACAAGTTGATAAACCAGGCGAACTCAAACGATGTGACAATAAACGGCGTCATGGGCTCCCATTTCCAGGTTCAGATGCCTGATTTGAACTTTGCGCTGCTCGATGGCTATGTCCTGATCGCAACGCATGAGAACGCAGTTAAGCGACTTGTTTCCACTCTGCCCGCCGATAGCCTGGCATCCAAAGAGGGAATCGCCTCCGCCGTCGAAATGGTTGGCGGCAGCGGCGCATCGGTCTTCAATTACATAGATGATGAAGCTTCTCTGGAGGCGCTGCAATTGGTCTGGAGGACGGTCATCGCCCCTAACTTGAAGAACAACCCCGATGTACCACCTCAACTGCTCGAAGGGTTGGAGCTCTTCCCCGATATCTCCGAAATCAAAAAATATTGGGGCTTCAGCGTTGGCGCATTGCACCTCACCCCCGAGGGGCTGCACATGAAATCTTGCAGACCCTGGCCAAAGGGATTGACACTCACCCCTGAAGAGCGATAATAAAACCATTGTTTGTGGAAAATAGCTCTCTGGTGATGGTGATATAAATCAGATTTATTTCGGGATCGAATACACAGACCTGAACAAATAAGACAACACAGAATTAAGCATATGAATAAAGCAGTCCTCGTAACAACACTCGCCGCGGTTTCATTTTCCGTGACGTTGAATATGGGCGCCGCCATAGCGCCAGAAACCATTCTGCCGGAAAGCACCGTTGCGGTCCTCACCGTGCGTGATATCCTAAAGGAACAGGCAGAATTCCAAGGATCGGCCCTAGGCCTTCTCCTCAAGGATCCGGCCATGCAGCCCTTCTGCGAATATGTCAGCGGACATATGACCGAGGCCATCAACGGCCTTAACGAAGAGCTCGCCAAAAAGAACATTCAGCTTTCTGATTATAAGGATATTTTAAATGGTGGCGTCTCCTTCGCGCTGACCTCCCTTAAGCTGACTCTGAGTGATTCCGACGTCGAAAATGTCTCCGCTCTGCCCTTACTCATGGCAGAAATAAAAGGCGGCAGTGAAACCCTCAAAACTAAACTCGACGATCTTCAAACCAAGCTGGAGACCACTTTCAGCTCCGAAGAAATCGCCGGTAACGAATTTCGCAGGATTACCGGTACCAACGACGATGACGTGACCCTCTGGGTTGGCGCCAGCGGCTCGATCCTCTATGTGACCGCTTCTCAAAACAGTGAAGAGGACATGTCTTACACCCGTGAGCAATTGGAAAAAATCCTCAGTAAAACCACCGGGGAGAAACTCCTCGCTGAGTCCGCTCTTTTCACAAAGCATACCGGCATCACCCCCGATCGCAATTATGCTTGGGTAAACATTGACGTTATCACGCAAAATGTCAAAGCGTTGGTAGCCCTCAAGGATAAAGCGTATGTTCAGCCCGCAGACCTCATGGAAGCCATGATGTCGCTGCCGCGGCCTATGGTTATCTATAATGCCCTGGGTCTGGGTGCTCTGAAATCCTTCAGCTTCACCAGCTGGAGCGAGAACGGGGATGAATGGTTTGCCACTCATTTGCTCTGCCCTCAAGATGAACGCAGAGGCCTCACATCCCTCTTGGATAGCTATATATCGGGCGATTGCGGCCCTACCGAGAATATTCCCGCCGATGTCATGAGCTTTTCAAAAACTCATGTTGATATGAAGAAAATTTGGGAAACGATTGATTCGGTCTCCTCTGAAGCCACCGGCGGTTTGAAAGCCATGATGTTGAGCGGTATTCAACAGGCTCTGGCCAACGCTCCCACGAAGATCGACCTCACTGCCGATATCCTGGATAACCTCACCGGAGAAATAGTGATTGTCTCCTTCGTCGCTCCGGCTGGCTCGGTGGACTCCAGCAAAATCTCTGAAAACCTGGATCCCGAGGTTATCAAAAACCTTATGGGCAGCGTCTACATTCTGGGCGTGAAGGATGGAGATCGCTTTATGTCCGCCGTCGAAGGCGTGATTGATGTGATGAATCCCGGCATCAAGGAAGCAGCCATGGAATTCATCAAAAAGACCGATGGCTATGTCGCTATAGTCTCGGGCGGCAAGGATATCCCGGCTCTGCAAGCTTTCCTGAAAGCTGAAGGCAAACCGCAGGAGAAGAGCCTGGCCAAATGCAAGGAACTCCAGAATGCCGCTGCCAAAATCGGTGGTTTCCAGGGTGCTGCTTTCAGTTACACCAACAATAAGCAGGCATTGGCTTTTCTCTACAACATGTGGCCTCTTATTGCCCCCGCATTAAAATCCTCAGAGAATATTCCCGAGGAAGTTTTCATCGCTTTCGAGAAGCTCCCCGATTTCCAGGTGATCGAAAAGTTTCTGGGTATCGGCGCTGCTAAAAGCCAGTTGACCCCGGAGGGATTGGAATCCGTCGGTTATTATCCCTGGCCCGAAGGACTTGAGAAACCGGTAGCTCCCTAGTATCGTTTTCTCTGCTCAAATAACAAAATAGCACTCCCCCCCCTTTCTGTTTCAGGAAGGGGGGCTTTTAATTGCCTTCAATGAGCGCTCCAGTGACTGGAGAAAACGGCTCATAAATAATTCACACAAAAAAACACACCGGCGGTTCCTAAGGGGTGTATTTTGCGGCGATGCAAGCCGCTTCTGAGCGTATACGAACTTTTGCTTTCCCCGGCCAGGGGGGTTGACAGTCGTCTCTGAAGGGTGATAATGGGGTCAATGTTCGTGAAAAGTATCTCTCCGGTGATGAGGGTAGAGATCGGATTTATTTCGGGGTCCAATAGAGAGACCTGAACAAAAAAAGAAAACACAGAATCAAGCATATGAAAAAAGCAGTCCTAGCAACAACTCTCGCCGCGGTTTCGCTTTCCGTGACGGTGAATATGGGCGCAGCCATAGCGCCAGAATCCATTCTGCCGGAAAGCACTCTTGCGGTCCTCACGGTGCGTGACCTCCAGAAAACATGTGCAGAATTCCAGACTTCGGCCATGGGTCAACTCTTCAAGGACCCTGCCATGCAGCCTTTCTGCGAATATGTCGGCGAGCAGATCACCAACGCATTCAACAGCCTCAACGATGAGCTCGGCAAAAAGAACATTAAGCTCTCGGATTATAAAGGTATGATAAATGGAGGCGCAGCCTTTGCGATAACCTCGTTTAAATTCACTCCGGGTGATTCCTCGGAGGGAAACATATCCGCCCTTCCGCTCTTCATGGCCGAAATCAATGGAGGCAGTGAGAAACTCAAAGCGACGCTTGATGAACTTCAGACCAAGCTGGAGACTACTTTCACCACCAAAGAAATCGCCGGCAATGAATTTCGCCTGATTCCCGCCAGCGGCTCCGACGACCTTATCCTCTGGATCTGCGCCAGCGGCTCTACTCTCTACATGAGTGCTTCTAAAACCAGTGATGAATGCGTGGCAAATACGCGTGAGCTATTTGACAAGGTTCTCAGTAAAACCACTGGTGAGACACTCCTTGCCGATTCCGAGCTCTTCAAAAAGCATACCCACATTACGCCCGACAGCGATTACGCTTGGGTAAACATTGAGACCATCACTCAGAACGTCAGGGAATTGGTACTCTTCAAGGATAAAGAGTATGTCCAGCCCACAAACACCATGGAAGCCATGATGGCCCCGCCCCGACCGTTAGTTATGTACAATGCGCTGGGACTGGACGCCCTGAAATCCTGGAGCTTCACCAGTCGGACCGAGAACGACGGAATCTACAGCTACTCGACGCTCCTTTGCCCGGCCGGTGAACGGCGCGGCATCACGGCCTTAATTGACACTCTGGAAACGACCGATTGCAGCCCCGCAGAATTCATTCCCTCGGACCCCATGAGCTACATCAAATTCAAGGTCAATTTCAGTAAATTCTGGGACATTTTCGATTCCACTACGACGGAGGCTGTGGGCGGTATGAAAATGATGATTTTTTCCGGTATTGAGGAACAACTCAAAGCCAATCCCACAGAAATTAACCTGCGGAAAGATCTCTTGGAGAACCTTACCGGGGAAGTGATCGTTCTTTCCTATCCGGACTACATTGATGTAAAAAATAATTCAACTCCTGATGAACCCAGCTTCGACATTCAAGGCAAAAAAGGCATTATCATTCTCCTGGGCACTAAAGATACAGATAAATTTATCTCCACCGCAGAGGCAATGTTCAAAACCCTCAATCCCGAGGTCGAAGAAGTCATGAATTTCTTCCATAAAATGGATGGCTATGTCGTCCTTGCAAACAACAGTGAGGATCTCCCCCAGGTCAAAGCTTTTCTGGAAGCCAAGGGCAAAGCTCAGGAAAATGGCCTGGCCAAGAGCCCTGCCCTCCGGGATGCCGCAGCCAAAATCGGTGGTTTTGAAGCGGCTGAATTTGGCTACCTCAATACAAAAGCCATTTTTAGCAACCTCTATACCTTGTGGGACAAGTTTAAACCCATAGTTATAGCTAATCAGAAGAGCGGCGATATTCCCGAAGAACTTATCACTGCTCTGGAGAAACTCCCCGCATGGTCAGAAATCGAGAAATATTTCGGCATCTCCGTCAATAATGTGAAGGTCACTCCCGAAGGAGTCGAATCCATGGTCTACGATCCCTGGCCCGAGGGACTTGAAAAGACTGTAGCTCCGTAATAACGCTTTCTCCGCTCAAGTAACAAAATAGCACTCGCCCCCTTTCTGTTTCAGGAAGGGGGCTTTTCTTTTTTGCCTTCAATGAGTGCTTGTTCAGAAAAGCAAGCGCATTTAGAATGGAAGGGCAAAGGATGATTGATCTGCAATCACCCTGAAGCGAAAACTAATTTAATCTGATCATGAGCGAAAATAAAATAGTCCTGGTAACGGGTGTAGCGGGGTTTATCGCCTCCAAAACAGCAGAACTGCTTCTTGAGCAGGGATGGACCGTCGTGGGTGTCGATAATATGAATGACTATTACGATGTTCGCCTGAAGGATTATCGCCTCAGCCGGCTTTTGGGCAATGAGCGTTACCTGCAAAATAAGGACGCAGGCCGGAGCCTTTATATCGGAGCCGGTGCCGCCGCCAAAGAAACCGGAGCCGATGGCAAATTCATTTTCTACCCGCTGGATATCGAGAACCGCGCCGAGCTCGAAAAGCTTTTCTCTGAGTACCCGTTCGATGCGGTCCTCAACCTGGCAGCACGAGCCGGAGTCCGCTACTCCATGGAAAATCCCTTCGTCTACATGACCACCAATGCCATGGGGACTCTGAACATCATCGATTGCATGCGCAGGCACGGCGTGAAAAAGCATGTCATGGCCTCCACCTCTTCCCTCTATGCTGGTCAGAAAATGCCCTTCGTCGAGACGCTCCCGGTCAATACGCCGCTGAGCCCCTATGCAGCCAGCAAGAAAGCGGCCGAGCTCATGGCCTATTCTTACCATAAACTCTACGGGTTGGATTCCACCATCGTTCGTTATTTCACGGTGTTTGGTCCGGCCGGCAGACCGGATATGTCCATCTTCCGATTCATCAAGTGGATCATGGACGGCAAACCGATTGAGCTCTTCGGCGACGGTTCCCAATCCCGCGATTTCACCTATGTCGAGGATATCGCCCGGGGCACCATCGCCGCCATGAAGCCCGTCGGCTATGAGATCGTGAATTTGGGCGGCGGCCGCAACCCCATCACCCTCAACGCGGTCATTCAATTTATTGAAAACGCATTGGGCAAAAAAGCTCAGATTCAATACAAACCTTTCCATATTGCCGATATCGCTGAAACCTGGGCCGATATCACCAAAGCCGGTCAGCTCCTGGGCTGGCAACCGAAAGTCTCCCCGGAAGAAGGTTTCCAAAAATCGGTGGATTGGGCTCTGGAACACGCCGATTGGCTGAAAGACATCAAACTCTAAGTCTGCCATGCGTCTACCCCGCCACGGAGTCCGGCAAATGACAAGGAAGCTTCGCGGGTTTTCGTTAATCGAAACTCTCATCGGAGTCGTCATTGTGGGGCTTTGCGTTTTGGCTGTAACCGGCGGCATCAATTTTTGTCTGGCTACACTGCAATCCAGCCGCCAGTGGGCCCGCTCCTCGGATATCCTGCTGGATATGGCTGAGCGATTGAGCCTCGTGCGCTGGGAGGTGATTGAGGCCGAGACTTTCCCCAAGGAATTCACGGCTCTGCTTTATCCCGAGCTCTCGGCGGCAAATACGAATCAGACTGCCAACTCCGCAGCCGCTGGAGAAAACACGAACAGCAATCAAAAGCCGCAGGAGGCGGTCCCCTTCGCACCGGACTCCCAAACCGATGAGGCCGAGAAAATCAACACCGTTTTCAGCGGCTTAATCGAACTGAAACCCTTCCTGGGAACAAACAAAATCGGCTATAGTGATCACCTCCGCCACGCCTTGATTACGGTCACCTGGCAAAATAATAGCGGCAGGACCCTCACCAATTCTCTGGAAGTGAATCTCTCCAAAAATAACATTACCAGCTTCCAGGAGCATCCTGCCAAAGCACCCCCCGTCGATCTGGAGTGGACCTCCCCCCCGGAAGTCATTGAATCTCTCAAGGAGGAAAAGGAATGAACCCGGTTCTCCCATCGCATTCTTTGCGCCGCGGCTCTTCGGGAAGGAGCGGCTTCACCCTCGTTGAGACGATCATGAGTATCGGCATTATCGCGATCTTTCTCTCCGTCGTGTTGACGACTAATATTATCGCCCAGCGCAGTTATCTTCTCATCCGCGATCATGATGATCTGGCCCGCCAGATTCGCGCCGCAAAAATAGAGGTGGAAGAGGCGCTCCGCACCGCCGATATGGTTCTGGAGTCGGGCGAATCCCCGGCTTATCTCACGCTTCTCTGCGGAACTGGCGACTCAGCCACCAACGTGATCTCTTTCATTCACGACCCGGAACAGGAAACTTTCTTCAAAATCACGGAAAAAACCAACGTCACTCCTCTCCTCACTGATTGCGAGGAGATAAGCTTCAACCTCCTGCAACGCCAGTACGAACCGATCACGACCAATACGCCCGTTTTAAACCTCCCCCCTCTTCTGCCCCTCACTCTGGGCAGCTGCCAGGCCGTGGAGTTTCACTGGCTCTGCCGTAAATACTGGGATGAAGAAAAGACCCGCCCCAGCGCAGAGCAATCAGGCCAGATTCTGGTTCGCCTGAGAAATTGATTTTCTGCTGCCATTCGCTTCAAAGAGAAAAGGCGCCAGATCCAAAAATCCGACGCCTTTCGTTTTTAAGAGCTTATCTTATTCTTACTTTTTCCGACGGGGATCCACCGGCTGACACGTGGGACTCTTCTCATCATACATATCGAGCCGTTTGAAGAACTCTATCGCAAAATGGCGGTGCCCCAATCCATTGGGATGAATCGGATCGTTGAGCCATTCGTTCAATATCTCCGGTGTGGTGCAATTAGCCTTCCACCAGCTCCAGTGGTCCACGACGATGACGCCCTGCTGCTGAGCGATTTCTCTGACGATATCCGAGTAGGCTTCCGTCTCGGCCTGGACCGGTACTTTCTCGAGCTGAATCATATTGAGAGTATTCAGAACGGGAATGGCCCCGATATCCCGAATTCGTTTAATCAGCGAGGTCAGGTTCTGCCGGAACTCATCCTTTTTATTCGGTCCCCTGCGGGCATCGTTCATACCGATCATCACCGAGACAACCTGCGGCTTGAACTCAGCCACACGGCGATCAAAATCACGCAAAATTCCGTCCGTCGTATCGCCGCTGATTCCGGTCTTGATCACCACGTCGCGTGGCCGCCAAATTTCGCCGCGAATTCGCTCTTCAAAGTGCTCCGCGTAACTGCGCTCGCCCAGGGTATGCACGATTGCATGAGTGATACTGTCCCCGGTAAAGAGCCAGTTCATGGGAACTGCGCGGTTCGCCACCATCGCCTTGATTGCCGCTAAATCCTTTTCCGGATTACCGGGCATGGATCCCGGGTAAAGCTTATCCACCGTATCCAGATTGAATCGAACCGACAAAATATAGGCCGGCTCTTTCTCGGTCCAGTGGCCGTAGGTGATATTGAGCAAATCGCCCGTGGGCAGAACGGTCACGGCCGGATAGGCACAGTCCCAGGAATTCTTGTTATCTTTGAGGCGGATTCTGTATTGGCCCGGGCGTCCGTTGAGCAGATCATCATAAGTTCCGACCCAGGCGACCCAATCGCCCGATGTGGCAGATTTCTGGCCCGTCGGCTGTATATCCCGGAAAGAGACGTAGAGTCTGCCATCGGGTGCATAGACCGGAGTGTGGCGGTCGCCATTGAGCTCCGGAGGCAGAGGCCGCGGATTGCTCCAGGTGCGCCCCTCGTCATTGGAAAACATGATCTGGGAATTCTTCCTGCGGGCGTTTTCGCGCAGCAGCATGGCGATCTGTTTGCCATCGGGAGAACGGATCACTCCCGGTTCGCAGAGGTTCATCTCCGAGGAGGCATAAATCTTTTTGGGTTTATCCCAGGTCAAGCCGCCATCAACGCTCTCAACGGTGTAGAGAGTGAAAACGGCCGGACTGAGCATCTGGTTCTGAGAGGTAATGAAACGGCCATCATCGTGGAAAAAGGCCATGTAATGTCCCGGTTCCTTCATCGGTATCTGGCTGGCCATGGCGACAATTCCGCCCCATTCTCCGGCGGCTTTGAGTTCGCTCCAGGTGGCTCCGTCATCCTCCGAAATCGCATACCGTGCCGGATAAAGAGCCGACCAGACGATCAGCCGCTTCTTGCCCGCCGGGTCAATCACCCGGTAAATATGCGGCGTCTCCAGACTGGTGGCCCAGCTTTCGGGCACTGCCAGACGTTCGCTCCAGTTCCATCCCTGGTCATCGCTCCGCTTGAGGATCAATGCCCCCTTGCCGTGACCGCGCGGATAAACGCAATAAATCGTTTTGCCATCCTCCAGCATCACCGTGCTGGGATGACCCAGGTATTGCCCTTTTTCCTGATCCACCACTTTTTGCATATTGACCTGCCCATCCAGGTCAATCGTAGGAATGGAAAAAGCCATTGCCGCTATCCCCATGGAAAGCAGGCAAACACACACAAAGGCCGGTAAACCCAAGCCCCATTCTTCAATCTTCTTTTTCATATCGCTAACCTTCTATACGAGCCCCATCCTGCCATATACCTCAATTCACTTCAACCAAATAAGAAAAAACAAAAAATCTCTATGTAAAAGTCTAGACTTCCCTGGGGCCATTTATTCATAATCCGATCGGTTTATGGGACGTCAATGGTTACATGCTAAACGCCAAGTGGCTTCGCTCAAGAAGACTCAGGCCACCGGCAAAGTCGTTCGAGAAATTATGGTCGCCGCCAAAATGGGCGGAGCTGACCCGGCTCTCAACGCCCGTCTTGGAGCGGCATTGGAGAAGGCTCGCAAGGAAAATGTCAGCCGCGATGTCATCGAGCGCACAATTAAGAAAGCGACAGGTGCCGGAGATGAAAAGCTGGTCATGGATCAGATCATCTACGAGGGGTACGCC
>DBPU01000115.1 GCA_002305615.1 Verrucomicrobia bacterium UBA1412
AGTCGAGATGATGAAGTACAACAAGTATCTTCGCCGTCGCACTTTGCACAAAGAGATCAAATAGTTGAAATATGCCTCGTAAAACAAATACCGATAGAAGTAAAAAGGGCGGACGCAACGCAAACGGCAAACCGATGGAACGCCGCACTCCGCGCCCCGCACCCAAGGTAGATTTTACCATTGACCAGCTCGATTACAGGAACGTAACCCTGCTGCGCAGATATGTGACCGATCACGGCCGCATTCTTCTGAGAAAATATACCGGTCTGCCTGCAGCGTTTCAGCGCCAGCTTTCCCGCTCGGTGAAGCGCGCTCGTCAGATGTTGCTGATGAAGTAGGCAGGAAACCCTGCTCACCAAAAAAATCCATTCCCGCAAGAGGAAGGATTTTTTTGTAGAGTTCATTTGCAAACGATTTGCAATTAGAAAGACTGACTCATGAACTTTTTTAGAATATCTCTCGCAACCCTGTTGCTGGCAGCCTTCTCTCTTTCGGCAAAGGCTGCTGAGCTTAAAGTCGTTACGACGTTTCTTCCCGTCCATTGCTGGACCGCTGCGGTCGCCTCCGGGCAGGCCCAGGTGGAAAACCTGATGGAAGGGACCGTCGGCCCCCATGAGTTCCAGCTGGCCCCGAGCCACCTGCGCAAACTCAACGGAGCGGACCTCATCGTCTGCATCGGCCTGGAGCTGGAGCCCTGGCTGGAGACAATGATCGAGAAAGGTTCCTTGAAAAAGGGCGTGCAGGTTCTGAATCTGGGCGAAACTCTGGATAAAAAGCTGCTCATCTCTTCCGAAGAAGGGGAGGAAGCCTCGGAAGCCGCTCATGAAGGCGAGGATTCCCATGATTCTGATGCAGAGGACCACGACCACGCTCATGAGCACGGGCTGTATGACCCGCATATCTGGCTGGACCCGGTTCTGGCGCAGGAGTGCGTTAAGCTGATCACGGCACGACTGGAGCAGATGGCCCCCGAGAAAGCGCCCGCATTCCGGAAAAACGCCGAGCAATACAACCAGAAACTTTCACAGCTGGATAACGTTCTGAAAGAGAGTCTGAAAGAGGTTCAGCAAAAGCCGTTTTATACACAGCATGACGCTTTTTCCTACTTCAATAAACGTTATGGACTCAAATGCGTCGGCGTATTGCAGAAAGTTCCCGATTCGGATGTTTCGCCGCGGCACCTGAGCGCTTTGCTCAAGAAGATCAAGGAAGAAGGAGTGGTCGCCATTTTCCTCCCGAGCAAAAGCGCCGACCGTTTAGCTGAGCGTCTGGCTCAGGATGGGAAGATCAAGATTGGCCGGCTGGAAACTTTGGAGACGCTTGATGAGGGCCCGCTGAACGCCGACGCCTACGAGCGGATGATGAAAGGGAACCTCAAAGCGCTCCTGGAATCACTCAAGTAACGGCGATAAGAGAGATGTCATCCTGTTGCGAGAAACATGCGCACAGCCAAGTCCCGGTGATAGAGGCGTGCGACCTCTCGGTAAGCCTGGATGGGCGGCCCGTGCTGGAAAATATCAGCCTGCAGATTATGCAGGGTGAAGCTGTCGCCTTGATCGGCCCCAACGGAGCCGGCAAAACAACGCTTCTCAGGGCGCTCCTGGGACTCACCCCTCTCAAGAGCGGCACGGTGCGGATTTTGGGGAGCGATTCATTCAGGGAAGTTTCCCAACGGGTGGGGTATGTCCCTCAGCGCCTGGTGGCGGATCCCAGTTTCGCTTTGAATGTCAGGGAGCTTCTCTCTCTGCACCTGAAGGGAATTCGCTGGCCCTGGTTTTCGAACAGGCGGGTGGATCAGTTACTCTCCGGAACCGTGGAGGAAATCGGAATTCAGGATTTGCTCGGCCGTTCGGTGGCTGAGCTCTCGGGCGGACAGTTTCAGAGGGTGATGATCGCTTTTGCGCTTCTGAAAGAGCCGGAATTGCTTTTCATGGATGAGCCAACGGCGGGAGTGGATGCGCCGGGAGAGGAAAGCTTCTACGAAATGATCGGCAAGATACATGCGCACCGTCATTTAACGGTGATGCTGGTCTCGCACGATCTGTCGATGGTTTATAAACATGCCTCCCGGGTCTATGCGCTCAACCGGGTGATCTGCTGCCATGGGACTCCGCAGGAAGTTTTGGGAGCTCAGAATCTGGCACACGTTTTCGGGCGGGAGTTATCCTATTATCAGCATCACCATAGCCACACTCACACGACGTCGGCTCAAGATAAGGAGAATTAAAGGATGTTATCGGAAATGTTTTCAGAGGCTTTTATGCAGAGAGCGCTCATTATGGCTCTCCTGATGGGACCGTTCTGCGCCCTGATGGGGGTTTTCGTGACCGCTCGCAAGCTCTCCTTTTTCAGCGAAACGCTGGCACACAGCTCACTGACCGGTGTGGCGCTGGGATTCTGGTGGGGACTGAGCGACCCGACTTTGACACAAATTCTCTTCAGCCTCGTGATCGCTTTCGGGGTAATCTGGCTTAAGGAAAACACGAAGCTCCTGACCGATACGATTATGGCGGTTCTGCTTTCGGGCTCGGTTGCGGTGGGCGTCGTGATTTTGAGTCTTTTGAAAGGCTACCGAGGGGAGCTGCATCGCTATCTCTTCGGCGACATTCTGGCTACGGGCCCGGCGCAGGTCTGGTTTGCGGCCCTGATTGCCGGGCTGGGCAGCTGTTTTCTCCTCTTCAAGATGCGCTCGCTGATTCTCCTGACGCTCAATGCAGGCCTGGCCCAGGTCTCGGGCGTGAGAGTAAAGGTCCTGAACTATCTCTTTCTCCTGCTCCTGACTTTTACGGTCGCTTTGAGCGTTCGGCTCCTGGGAATTATTCTTGTTACGGCGCTTTTGATTATCCCGGCGGCGGCGGCCCGCAACGTGACCACGAACTTGAGGCGCCATATCGTCGTGAGCGTCCTGATGGGCCTCATTTCCGGCGTCTTTGGGGTGATGGGTGCTTACTATTTTGACCTTCCCTGTGGACCTCTGATTGTCTTAACCGCGATCGCTCTCTTCATTCTGAGCGTGGCCTTCCACTCCATTCAGAAACTCTGCAAACAGGGCTAGCCCTCGGCCGGACCCGGTCTCCGAATCGATCCAAACAAAACACCCTCCGGGATAAATCCTCAGAGGGTGTAAAAGTAGGGGCGAACCCCTACGAATTGGGTGAATCTTTACTTCTTCTGGTAAGTTTTCTCAATTTGTTTGAGTGTAAAGCTCTCCTCTGTTCCAAAGGAATAGGTGATTTCTTGACCGGAACTGGTCCAGATAAGAGTTCCCTGACCCTTCTTAATTTCCGGAGCAAAGAAACCATCTACTTCTTCACCGCCAGCATTTTTGATTTTGCCTTCGGCCTTGCCACTGCGAACCGACACTTCGAAGTTAACATGATGTTTACCATCGGCATCCACAGTTCCTTCCATGTTATCAATTTTTCCGACGTGGTAAACCGTTGCATCACCGCTATCCTTTAGGGTCAGGATAAAACTTCCAGTGATGATGGATTTTTTATCTTTTGAGGTTTCGGTAGTGTTTTCATCATTTGAGGTTTCGGTAGTGTTTTCATCATTTGAGGTTTCAGTAGTGATTTCCGCTCTGGCTTTTTCACTATCCCAGAGTCCCGCACAGGTAGATGTGGATAATAAATAACTCTGAAGAGAGAAACTCAGGATGAACATGATAGCTACAATGCCCCCAACTACTGCCCAAGCCTTCATCGGCTTGCGTGTGTGTGCGTTCACGCCCGCTTCTGCTTCTTTGTCTCTGAATGCCAAGGCAAACAACAAGAACACGATGGCGGACATCGATGCGGCAACGTACCAGATACTGGCCCAATCAAAGTGAACCACAGGTAGATAGGAACCGGCGACTGAAATTTGTTCAATTTCAGTGCTGTAATGATTGTTGACGGCGGCCACAACCAGACTGCCCACAAACATGCCTGCACCCAAAGTCAGGAAGTAGAGGAGACCTTGAGCTGAGCTGCGGATTTCTTTAGGCGCTCTACGATCTATATAAATCTGACCCGATACAAAGAAGAAGTCATACGCCATGCCGTGCAGGGCTATACCAAAAATGATCATCCACAGTAATGAGCCCGTGGTTCCGACAGCGTGACCAAAGCATGAGAGCCGCAATGCCCAGCAGAGCATTCCCAGCAAAAGGACTTTTTTGATTCCCAATTCCCTCAGCATAATGGGCATAATGAGGAAGAACCCCGCTTCAACCCACTGGCCGATGGTCATCGTCACACCGATTTTTTCAATTCCGCTCTCTGACAGGTACATTCCCAGTTCGTTGAAGTAGAAGGTGAGGGGGATGCAAGTGAGGAAGGAACCGAGCATGAAGATCAGGACGTTGCGATCTTTGAGCAGGGTTAGGGCATCCAGTCCCAGAATTTCTCTCGCACTCGGCTTTTTTCCGCTACTGTCGGGCGGAGTGTGCGGCAATGTCATACAGTAGACGGCCATTGCAACTCCGAAACTTGCAGTCATATAGAACATACCAGCGGACTTGTCGTAGTGGAGCAGGGAGATAATGAAACCTGCTGCAATCCAACCCAGGCTACCAAAAACACGTATGGTCGGGAATTGTTCTGATGGGTTTTTTAGCTGCTTGAAGGAAAGGGAGTTGGCCAACGGCAGAGTCGGCATGTAGCAGATGGTATGCAGGAGCAAAAACGTAAAGAAGAGTATAAATGAGGTTTGAAGGACGGCGGCGATAGCAAAGATCGCCCCCAGAAAATGCAAGGTCGCCATGACTTTTTGGGTGGCGAAAAAGCGGTCCGCAACCATTCCGACGAAGAAGGGCGAAATCATACATGCAATGGCCGTAGAAGAGTAGGCCAAGGGGATTTGCGTTGTTGGATCAAAACCCTTTGCTTTCATAAAAGGTCCCAATGTTGAATACCATAACCCCCAAATGATGTATTGAATCAACATCATCAGGGACAGCCGACTTCTTAAAATAATATCCATAGCATTTTATCTACGTAACAGTTACCAAGGCCAGATTCTAGGGGAAATCCGGGGAAAATCCAGCCCAAATTAAAAAATACTTTGCCCATAAGCCCGAGAGTTGGTATCTTCCTCACCGCGGCTTGTCCGATGGTGTAATGGTAGCACTAGGCTCTTTGGAAGCCTCTGTCTTGGTTCAAATCCAGGTCGGACAGCCAATTTTCAGTAAGAACGTCTTCATCTTTTTTGCCGAGCGAGGTTCGTGGCGTCGGGCCTCATTTTATGGTCCAAAAAGCAGCAAATTTTTTTGCATTAAACTCCGGAGGCGTGTATATTTCTTTTTGCGGTGGCGGTGGAGCGACCGTGTGCGGCGTATTGGAATGACGACGCGCTAGTTTTAAAATTTTCTCCAACCAGAAAGCGCTGTGAGTAACACAAGTAGTCAAATGGATACTTCTGAGGGGTTGTCTCAGGAGATGGTAATTCTGAACCGTTATGGGCTTCATGCCAGACCGGCTTCAAAGTTTGTAAAATTGGCAGGACGTTACAAATGTTCCATCTATGTTGAAAAAGATGGTGAAGAGGTCAATGGTAAAAGCATTATGGGTTTGATGATGCTGGCAGCGGGTGAAGGTAGTCACATTCTGGTCAAGGCTGCAGGAGAGGATGCTCGTGAGGCTCTGGATGAGATCCAGAAGCTGGTGAACGAGAAGTTCGGCGAAGAGTAATCGCCAGTTTGCAGAGAATTTTCCCCTGCTTCGGTAGGGGAGCCTTCAAGTAAGAAAATAGTCGGGGAGATGGGTGTCTCCCCGTTTTTTTTGTTTTTAGCAGGGGAGCGCAAAAACACCCCCCGCGTTCGGAATTCTGTTTCTTACTCGATGACGAGCCTATAGTAGGCTGCGCCCGGAGCGATGGGCGCTTCATAAGAGCAGGTGCCCTCTTTGACTTCGGGCTCCCCTGCATGAGTCCAGAGACCGCCACCCACCTGAGTGGAGACTTCCAGCGCCGCTCCGGAGGAAGCTGCCCAACTCAGAACGAGCTTGCCACCCTCAACCGCATAGGCCAACTCCGGCACAGTCGGTTCAGGCTCTGGCACCCACGTCGCCGTCGCAATTCCCTGCCAGGGATTTGTCCAGCCTGTGGTACCTTCCACGTAGTAAATAGTCTCCAGTTCCTGACAATCGGAGAAAACAGTACTTCCTCCAATGCTCGGTGCATAACCTTTGAAGTACACGATTTTAAGACTGCTGCAATACCGAAACGCGTTGAATCCGATGCTGGTGACGCTATTGCCTATCACCACACTCGTCAGACTGCTGCAACCAAAGAAGGCACTATCTCCAATGAGGGTCACGCTGTCGGGAATCGTGATACTCGTTAAAACTTTGCAATACAGGAATGCCCTATTCCCAATGAGGGTCACGCTGTCGGGAATTGTGATACTCAAGCTACTGCACCCAGCGAAAGCTTCATTTCCAATGCTGGTGACACTGTCGGAAATTGTGATACTCGAGCTGCTGCACCCAGCGAAAGCTTCATCTCCAATGCAAGTCACCAGGCATCCTTCGATGATATTGGGAATGGCCACATTCGTATTTGTACCTAGGTAGCCGGTGATGGTAGCCGTTTTTCCATTTAACGTATATTGAAAGTCACTATCCGGGTCGCCTGTTCTCTTTGTAACAACGTCAAGTGTTGCCTGTCTGCTGACCTTTGCGTACTCGGTGCTCATTGTGACCGCATAGGTTCCGCTATCTTCACCTTGAGCACTTTCAATAAAGTAAGTCGGTGAAGTTGCTCCTTCAATAGCGACGCCATCCTTGTACCACTGGTAACTCAATTCGGAAGGGCTGAAGGCCCACACTTCAAATGAGACCTCAGTATTTTTCGATGCCGTCTGATCCACAGGTGCGCTGATAATGAAGATATCTTCCTGTTTTAAGCCAACCGTTGTTTTGGAATTCCATGGGTTGGTCCAGCCCGCGGTTCCCTCGACGTAGTAAATGGTTTCCAGTGGGGAGCTGGCTTGGAAAACATCACTACCCATGCTCGGTGAATTGCCTTTGAAAATAATATTTGTCAGACTGGCGCAAAGTTGGAACGCCCTGTTTCCAATACTGGTGACGCTTTTGCCTATCACTACATTCTTCAGGTTGGTGCATGCAGTGAAAGCACTACCGCCAATGCTGGTAATGCTGTCGGGGATCGTGATGTTTACCAGGCTGCTGTTAGAGGTGAATGCGGCCACCCCAATGGTGGTGACGCTATAGGCTATCGGGCCGTGGATAATTGAGGCGGGGATGGTCACAGCACCGGAAGGGATAGTAGTCGATTGTTTGGCGACCGAGATGGTGCCAGTTGTGCCTTTTTCGGTCAGGACGGTGTATTTGAAGTTGTCGTCAGTGAAGGTATCGCCGACGGCAGCTCGCGTTTGCGGCAGGCAAAGCAAAAAAACTAATACGCCAAGCCAGAAAGAGGCTCGAACGGTCTCCGCAGTAAATCGCATCCGGGAATGCACGAGTTGTTTATCGCTATTCATGGAACCTGTTATCAACTAAGTTGTTACGTAGTCAGTATAAATTGCAAACCGGCATGGAGAGCTCACTCTGAATGCTCGAACGCCCGAAGAGTCTCGCCCTCCAAAAGCCGGCTGATTTAACCAAAACATCATTACTTCCCAAAGTTTTCCGCATTTGTCGATTAAAGGCAAGTATTTATACAAGATATTCTTCCCGCATGCGGAGCGAGCGAGAGAGGCCACAGGCCCTTATTCGGTCTTCCGGATTGCTCTGTCTCAGATAAAAGAATTGAAATTCTTCTTCTTTTCGTCTTTTATGAGCGGGTGAAGAAGAATGATTGTTTCTTAAGCAGTCGGCGCTCGTTTATCAAGAGTGCCGTGATGGCGTCGGCCTCTTGTATGGCTTTGGGTTTCGGCTCTGCGGAGGCTTTTGCCGCGCGCAAAGCGAAAAAACCGCGTTGGGAGCTTTCCTGCCGCGATAATCTCCTGGCGACCTTTGGAGCGAAAAGTTGCTGGGAAGCCATGGACCGGCTCGGCATCAGTGCCGTGGAGGCTTCTTCGCCGCGCGGATTCGAGAGCAACAATTTTTTCAGCGATGAGAAAAAGTATGATCTGACGAACGATGCCGGCATCAAGGATCTCAAGAAAGACCTCAAGGCGGAGAAGAAGCATGTTTCCGCGTTCCTGATGGGCAATACGTTGGAGCAGGATTTGGTCGAGGAGCTCAAATATGCGGAAATGGTGGTGAATGCTGCCGAGATTTTGAAGGTTCCGGCGATTCGTATCGATGTTTATCCCTCCAAGTCGAGCAAGGAGGATTTCCTCCCCATCGCCATTAACGCCTGCAAGAAGCTCTGCGACCTGGTCAAAGGCACAAAGATTCGCTATGCCATTGAGAATCACGGCGGCGTCACCAATGACCCGTGGTTCCTGGACCGTCTCTTTGACGGAGTGGGCTCGGATCAGCTCGGTTTGACCCTGGATACGGCTAATTTCTATTGGTACGGGCATCCTCTGAATGATATTTACGGGATCTTCGAGCGCTATGCCGGCAAGGCTTTTCATACCCATTGCAAGAGCATCAAATACCCGGAAGATAAGCGTAACAGCGAACGTCCGATGGGCTGGGAGTATGGAAAATATGCCGCACCGATTGATGAAGGCGACATCGATTTCGAAAAGTTCGCGCAGATTATGAAGGCGGCCAAGTACAAAGCCGATATATGCCTGGAAAACGAGATCGTCGGCCGTCTCAAGACGCCCGAGGAGCGTTTTGCCGAGTTGAAGCGGGAGATTGATTATCTGGCCCGCGTGACGTCTATTTAATTCACCTGAATTTAACCGGAAGGGGGGCTTTGAAAAAAGCTCCCTTTCCATTGAAAAAGGCTGCTGGAATTGTGAGGCTCGGAATTTATGGCGGGTCTTTTGACCCTATTCACTCGGCGCATTTGCAGGTGGCCGAGGCGGCCTGCAACTCTCTGAAGCTGGACCAACTCTTTTTTGTCCCGGCGGCTCGTTCGCCTTTCAAGGAAGGGCAGTTTACGGCACCGCCGGCTCTTCGCCTGAAATGGGTGCAATTGGCGCTGGAGGGTCACCCCAAGTGGAAAATCGATTCTTCAGAGCTCGAGCGCGGAGGCATCTCCTACACGATAGAGACCGTGAGGAAGTACAGGAAGCGTTTCCCGGAAGATGAGCTTTATTACCTCATCGGGATGGATAATGCGCCGAGCTTGCCCCTATGGAAAGATGCGCAGGAATTGGCCCGGCTGGTGGAATTTGCCGTCGTGAGCCGTCCGGGAGAGAGCTTTTTGCCTTTGCCCGAGGCTTTCCGTATGCACTTGATTGACACCGTGTTCAGCGAGACTTCCTCCCGGGGGATACGTGAGCGGATTGCTACGGGCCAAAGCGTTGAAGGGCTGCTGCCGCCTGCTGTCCGGGAGGCCGTGTTGGCTTCCGGTTGCTATCGGCGGTGAAATATGGTCTTGTTTTTTAGTCTCTTTTCTGAATAATGCCCCTGTCGAAGGCGTCTAACCTAATGTGTTTTTGACGAGTTATTTTATGAAAAATTATAGAAGTATATGCTTGAAGGCGAGCGCTCTGGCGTTGGCTGCCTGTTTTGCTATTTCGGCGCAAGCCGCAGATAAAAAAGTCCTGGTCGTTTCAGTGACCAAGGGTTTTAGGCACGATGTTATCCCCGCAGCGGATAAAATGCTTGAAAAGTTGGCCAAAGAGAGCGGCCAGTTTGATGTGGAATTTGTAAAGAGCGACGAAGATATGGCCAAGCTTATGACCATGGACGCCCTGAAAAAATATGACGGCGTGGTCTTCAATAACACGACCGGTGATCTTCCTTTGCCTGATAAGCAGGGCTTTATCAATTGGGTTGCTTCCGGTAAGGGCTTTGTCGGGCTCCATGCCGCGACCGATACTTTCGCCGGTTTTCCTCCTTACACCGAAATGGTGGGCGGCCTGTTCCTGACCCATGGTGCTCAGGCGACGGTGAACGTGATCAAGGAAGATCCGACTCATCCCATTATCAAGGATATCCCCGATAATCTGGTGGTTCATGATGAGATGTACATCCTGCAGAAATTTAATCGCGCGACCGTCCACGGCCTTCTCACGATGGATAAGCGTCCCAACGACGGCAGCCCGACGGCGAATCAGCCCGGAGATTATACGATCGCTTATTGCAAGAACTGGGGCCAGGGCCGCGTTTTCTACACCTCTCTGGGTCACCGCACGGACGTGATCGAAAAGGATTGGTATGAGAGCCATGTATTGCAGGGCATTCTCTGGTCCATGGGCGTGATCGACGGCGACCCGAGCGCCACCAGCAATTGGTACACAGTGAGCACGGAAGAAGCGGTTGACGGATTTGTCCCGCTGTTCAACGGCTGCGACCTGACTGGCTGGCACTATCGCAACCCGAATGGCTTCAAGAGCTGGAGCTCTCAGAATGGTATGCTCGTCAACAGCATTGCCAAAGGTGAACATGGTACCGACCTCATCACCAATCAGAAATATCGCGACTTCGTCGTTCGCTATGAGTACATGGTGCCCGAGGGTTCCAACAGCGGATTCTATCTGCGCGGCCGCCATGAAGTCCAAATCTTCGGCGAACCGGTAACGGCTAAACCTGAGAAGACGAGCGATAACGCCATTTACAATCATTCTGCGGCATTGGCCAAGGCTTCCAAGAAGCCCGGCGAATGGAATACCGTGGAAGCGACGGTCAAAGGAAACCAGTTCACCATCATTGTCAATGGAGTGAAGGTTCACGACAATGTCACGGTGGATCGTCCTACCGGCAGTGAGCTCGACGGCAACGTGAATGACCCGGGTGCATTCTTCGTCCAGGGCGATCACGGCAATGTTGCCTTCCGCCACATGCGCGTTAAAGAACTCAAGTAAGTTTTAACGGGGAGTTATAACACTCTTTGGATGGGTGGGTGTGAAGAGCATCCACCCTTTTTTGTATCAAAAGAAAAAATCGTCTTATTCCCATCTATGAAAAAACACTTAGTCCATTGCCTTTTTTTCCTTCTCGCCTGCATGGCCTTCAACGGCCCGGCGGCAGAAAAAGAGGCTGTTCCCTTTGAAGTAAAGAGGGGAATCAATATCAGCCATTGGCTTTCGCAAAGCGGAGCGCGCGGTGAAAGGCGTGCGGCTTACTTTACCGAAAAAGATGTGACCTTCCTGGCCTCTCTGGGCTATGACCATCTGCGCATCCCGGTGGATGAAGAACAGATGTTCGACGAAGACGGGAATAAAAACGCAGAGGCTTTCCTCCTGCTGCATCAGGCGCTTGACTGGTGCCGGAAACATGAGCTGCGGGCGATCGTGGATCTTCACGTCCTTCGCTCACACTACTTCGACAGCAAGGTCAGACCCCTTTTCACGGACCCGGAAGCTCAGGAAAAATTCTATGCCTGCTGGGAAAAACTGAGCAGTGAGCTGAATAAGTACTCGAATGGCTGGGTCGCCTATGAGCTGATGAATGAACCGGTGGCCGATGACTCGGAAGTCTGGAATAAGATTGTCCGGCGCTGCGTGGCGACTCTGCGGAAGCTGGAGCCTGAGCGCAAACTCCTCATCGGTTCGAACCGCTGGCAAAATTTCAGCACCGTAAAAGATCTCTGGGTGCCTGAGAACGACCCCAATATCATTATCACCTTCCACTATTATGAGCCATTCCTCCTGACCCACCACCGGGCTCCCTGGCACGAGATGAGGGATTACACCGGGCCGGTTCATTATCCGGGCAAAGCTATTCTGGATGAGGAATTGGATGCGCTTCCCGAAGCACAACGCCAAAAATATGGCGTGCAATGGAACCGGCGCGTCTCCAATGCCGACGTGATTGAAGGACATTTTAAACAGGTTTTGGATGCGGCCAAAAAACATAATCTGCCGGTCTATTGCGGCGAATTCGGTTGCTGCGAGATGTCTCCGGCTCCGGATAAATACCGCTGGTATCGGGATGTGACGATGCTCTTCAAACGGCACAACATCGGTTATTCCAACTGGGATTACAAAGGCGGTTTCGGAATCATCCGCCGGGGAGAGCCGGTATGGCCCATGATTGAGCCGCTCACCGGCAAGCGGGCTTTGGGCGAGACGTTTTCGCTTCATCCGGAGAACCCGAAATATTTCCTCTTCCGCGGGAAGCCGACCGTTCTGGTGACCTCCGGCGAGCATTATGGCGCGTTGCTCAATGGGGACTTTAATTTCGACAAATATCTGGAAACGCTTTCCAAAGACGGTCTCAATCATACCCGTGTTTTTATGGGCTCTTATCGCGAGGAAGTGGGCAATTTCAATATTCAGAACAATACGTTGGCGCCCGGCAAAAACTATGTGTCGCCCTGGAAGCGAAGCCAGGAGGCAGGTGCGCTGGACGGTGCCAACAAATTTGACCTTACGCAGTTTAACCCTGCTTATTTTGAGCGGCTGCATCAATTGGTGCAAAAAGCCTCCGAGTTCGGGATTGTTCTGGAGCTGAATCTGTTCTGCCCCATTTACGATCCGTCGCAGTGGAAGCTCTCTCCCATGAATGCGCAGAACAATATCCAGGGCATCGGGAAGATTCCTTCCGAGCGGCTCCTCAATGCCGATACCGAAGAAGGGCTGCTTCAGGTCCAGAAAGAATTTGTCCGCAAAGTGGTGAGCGAGATCAACGGCTACGACAATTTCTATTTTGAAATCTGCAACGAACCCTATTTTGGCGGAGTCACGGATGCCTGGCAGCGGCTGGTTACCGATTGGATTGTGGAGGCCGAAAAAGAGCTTCCCCGCAAGCATCTCATCTCTGTAAATGTGGCCAATGGCTCGAAGAAGGTGGAAAATCCGCACGAGGCCTGGTCGCTTCTGAACTTCCATTATTGTACGCCGCCCAGTGCCGTGGCCGACAACGCCCACTTGCCTCTGCCTGTCGGGATGAACGAAACCGGTTTCAAAGGAGTGCAGGGAGATTACTATCGGCGCGAAGCCTGGGAATTCATGTTTTCGGGTGGGGCGCTCTATAACAACCTGGATTACTCGTTCACGGTGGGACATGAAGATGGAACCTTTGAAGTGAAGGAGCCGACCCCGGGTTGCGGAAGTCCGGAGTTTCGCCGCCAGATCGGGCTGATGAAACACTTTCTGGAGAGCGCTGATTTTATTCGCTTAAAACCTGTGAAAGGCTCGAGCCTTGCAGATAGCGGCTTGAATCTTTTCGCCCTGGAACAGACCGGTAAAGAGTACCTGCTCTATAGCCGCCAGATGCCCGAAAACGTGACGCTCAAGGTGCCTTCAGCTTCCTATGAGGTGTGGATGATCAACACGATTACGGGAGCCGAGAAGCGCCTGAATGCAGAATCAAAGGACGGAAAACTGGAACTTCAGGTTCCGGAAGAATTACGTCCTGAGGTAGCGATCAGCTTGCGCCATCCGGAGAATAATTAACCGGCGGCGAACACGCCTTAATCTACAAATGCCGGTTTGAGTTTGGGGTCATTCAGCTCCAAACGGTAGAGGATCTGGTTGTAGTCGTATCGGGCCGTCGGGAAAGCGTGGTTCTCGAAGGTCGTCGTGTAGGTGCCTTCAAAGAGAAGATACGGCTCATCGGCTGCGACCAGCTCCGGATGCAATCTGGGATTGTAAAAAGTATAGCGGTCATGGGAGAGGACCCGGACCGCTTTACCCCAGGGGCCCAGAGGTGATTTGGCCTCGGCATACCAGAGGTCTCCCAGATAGGAAGATTTCCCCCCTGACTGAACAAAAACGGTGACCCAGCGCTGGCGGTATTGGCTCCACTGGACCGAACCGGTGTGGAGCCGGACGGTTTCCTCTCCCTCGGCTGAGTCGAGCGAGCGAGGGGATTCCACCTTTTCCCACGCATCGGGATTGAGCCAATCCTCATAGGTTGCTCTGCATTTGAGCCGGGGCAGAGGGTCGCCGAAAAGGACCCAATCTATCCCCGTCTTCTCATCTTTCCAAAAGATGGGGTGGCCATCAGGCAGTGTGGGAGAGGGCTTGCCTGAGGATTTTTCCCAGAGCATGAGGGTGCGTTCAAATTCCTTTTTTTCATCGTTCCAGACTGAGAGCCCTTTCTCATAGGCATCCAGAGGCGGCTTGATTTTATTATAGACCGTGCAGAGCCGCTCCCGTCCGTTTTTATCTTTGAGGGTGAGAGTGCCACTGATCCAGGTGGGACCCTCGCCCGGCAGTTTGGCGACGCCGCGGATCTTGCCCCCCTCATCACGGAATAAATCGAAGACAACCTGAAGCGGCGGCTCAGCGGGGAATTTGGGAGAGAGAGCCGTAGTCGCAGCGGAGGTGTGGAAGATTCCCAGAGGGTAGCCGGGCAGCGATGTATCACCCCAGGCCCAGAAAACCCGGTCTCCATAAATCGTCGTTTGCACGCTGTCGCAGCCGATAACCCCGGTATCGACCCAATCGGGCATCAATCCGCATTTTTTACTTTCCGCAAAGAGTCCGCTCCCAGTCAATCTACCGATTCGCCGGGCGATACTCTCGCGCTCGACCTTGACCGTGGTTTCTCCGCCCGGAGTCGGTTTCAGGCGCACGCCCCGGTAGCCGAAGCCATCCTTGGGCACCGTGTAACCATGACCGCTAATATCGAACCAAACTTCCTGATTCATCAGGTCCGGTTCATCAAAAGCGATGACGCCTGCATTATCGCTGACGAAACGGATATGGCCGACGGTCTTCAGCTCGACCAAGGGGACCGGCCAGCCGTTTTCGCTATCCACTACTTGAATCCGGTAGGGTTCAGCGGCCTGCAGAGAGCAGAGGGATGCCGCCAGGAGGAATATACTGAATAATTTCGTTTTCATTTTTGCTCCGGTAGCCGAGGTCTCAGGATATAAAGCTCCAGACTTGCCGGTCCAGGTTTCTGTATTGGCTGGCCTCCATGATGTGTTGAGTCTGGATTTCATCGGAGTTATCCAGGTCGGCAATCGTGCGGGCAACTTTGCGGATGCGGTCATAGGCACGCGCGCTCAGCTGGAGTTCATTCATGGCCATTTTGAGCAGGTTCAGGCAATCGGCATTGAGGTTGCAGAAATTTTTGAGCTCGCGGCTTCCCATCCGGGCATTGGAGCGGATATTCGGGGATTGTTTGAAGCGCTCAATCTGTCTCTGCCGGGCAGCGATGACCCGTTTGCGTATTTCCGCCGAGCTCTCTGCAGGCTCCTGGTTGGAGGAGATGTAGCGGAAGGGAACGGTCGGAACCTCGATATGCAGGTCGATACGGTCCAGGAGCGGCCCCGAGATGCGCCCCAGATAGCACTGAATCTGTCGCGGTGAGCTGCGGGATTCCTGGGGCATCTTCCCGTCCGGGGAGGGATTCATGGCGGCAATCAGCATCAGCTCGGTCGGGAAGACAAGGGTGCCCGAAGCTCGGGAGATGGTCACGAAACCATCCTCCAGCGGCTGGCGCAAGGTTTCCAGGACGGTTCGCTTGAATTCAGGCAGCTCATCCAGAAAGAGGACTCCGTGGTGAGCCAAGGTGATTTCTCCGGGAGCTGGTGTGCTGCCGCCGCCCAGGAGCCCGACATTGCTGGCCGTGTGATGAGGTGCGCGGAAAGGACGCTCGGTTAAAATATGCTGCCCCGGCTTGAGCAGCCCCATAATGCTGTGTATCTGGGTAACTTCCAGAGCTTCCTCCAGAGTCATGGGAGGCAAGATGGAGGGGAGTCTGCGGGCCAGCATTGATTTACCGGTTCCCGGAGGTCCCACCATAATGAGGTTATGGGCTCCGGCAGCGGCGATTTCCAGTGCGCGCTTGACCGATTCCTGGCCTTTGACGTCGGCGAAATCGAGAATTGTATCGGGGCGGTTATTGAGAAGCTCCTGGAAACTCTCTTTTACCGGTTCCAGGGGTGTTTCGCCGCGCAAAAAAGAAACCAGCTGGGCCAGAGATTCCACAGGGTAGACCTCAATGCCGGAAACCAGAGCTCCTTCCAGAGCATTTTCCGCAGGCAGGAAGATACCTTTCTTGCCCGATTCGCGCGCGCACAGAGCCATGGAGAGAGCTCCGTGAATGGGGCGCACAGTTCCGTTGAGGGCCAGTTCCCCGGCAAAGAGATGGTCCTCCAGATAGGGCGAGCTGATTTGATCGGTGGCGGCAAGGGTGGCAACCGCAATCGCCAAGTCGAAGCTGGGACCCTCTTTCCTGATATCTGCCGGGGCGAGGTTCACGGTGACGAGCCCCAGGGGCTCCTGCAAAGCTGAGTTGCGCAGGGCAGGGCGAAGGCGCTCGCGAGCCTCTCTGACGGCGGCATCCGGCAGCCCCACAATGGCGATAGAAAACGTATCAGCCAGAATAGAGCTTACTTCCACTTCGACCAGCACGGGGCTGATTCCTTGCACCGTTGCTGAATAAACCTTAGAAATCACGGGTAGATTCTATAAAGAGGAGAAAACTTTGGCAAAGCATAATTCCGGGAGTCCGCTCAAATTTTGCCAATAGACCGGGGATAATGGGATTAAAAGGGGTGATTTTATAAATTTATTTCTCGTCAAGATTGACAGGGGAGTGTTGTATCATTATTACAACAGTGCTGAGTGTTGGGAGATGAGGTGAGATAGATGAGTAATGATGTAAAAACTTTTGCGGATTTGCTGAAGAGTTTGCGCCGTCAGGCCAAGCTGAGCTTGAGGGATTTGGCTCGGAAAGCGGCCGATGATCCGGCCAATATCAGCAGGATTGAGCGCCGGCTGAGGGCGGCCCCCGGAGATGATGTGACTGAGCGCTTTGCCAAAGCACTGGGGCTTATTCCCCAGAGCGATGAATGGGTTCAATTTATGGAAATGGCGGCACTCTCACGCAGAGAGCTGCCCAGGGATATTACGGAGGAAGAGCTGGTTTCAGAGCTTCCGGTGTTTCTGCAGGCTTTAAAGGGGAAAAGGCTTCCGGTGGAAGATCTGTTGGAGTTGAAAGATACGTTATTTGGAGAACTGAAACCACGATGAATTTGCCTAAATTAAAATCCGACGATATTTATATACGAGTAAAGGAATTCGTTTCCAGCCTTAAGAGTTATGACGTGCCGGTGGATATTGAAGGGATTATTGAATCCCAGAATATTGAAATTATTCCTGTTCCTTTTCTCAAGAGAAAATTTGGTGTCGAATCCGCTACGAACAGTAAATTTGATAAAATTTATGTTGATCGCAGTCGTTATCGATCCGAAAGATACTACGTGCATGTGCGCTATGCGATGGCTTATGAGCTGGGGCACATCGTGATGCATCGTGGAATTCTTAATTCAAATAACTCTTATAAAACGACAGAGGAGTGGTTGCGTTTTATGCGGAGAGACGAAGACTGGGAGTATTGGATTTTGAAATATCAGGCAAATGTTTTTGCCAGAGCGATATTGGTTCCGGAAGAACCACTGTTCAAAGCTGTTGAAGAGTTGGAAGATGATGCCGAGCTTGCAATGCTATTCGGTGTCACAGCGGTTATGTTTCGACGACGCATCACCGATAATGACAAAGTGTTAGATGCCGTAAACAGCATCGTTGAAAAGAGAGATAATGACCGTCTCAGAACGATTATTAACAGCTACTTTAAGCTAAACTAAATCAAGGAAGTTGCGGAGGATGCGGAGGCCGACCTGCTGGCTTTTTTCGGGGTGGAACTGGACGGCGAAGACGTTGTCGCGCCAGGCGCTGGAGGTGAATGTGTCGCCATACTCGGTTTGGGTTGCGGCGATCGCGGCATCCTCAGGGACCGGGTAAAAGCTGTGGACGAAATAGACGTAGCTGCCCGGGGTGACGCCTTTATAGAGAGGGCAGGCGGGATTGAGAATGGAGAGACTATTCCAGCCGATCTGCGGGATTTTAATGGAGGGATGGTCGTTGAATCGGCGGACGTTGCCTTTGAAAACGCCCAGCCCCGGTTCGATACTCTGGAATTCCTGGCTTCGTTCGAAAAGTGCCTGGTAGCCGACACAGATACCCAGGAAGGGCTTGCCTGATCTGATAAATTGCAGGAGCGGCGCATCAAGCTTCTGGCGGCGGATGGCGGCCATGCAGTCATCGAAAGCGCCCACGCCGGGCAGTACGACTGCTTGAGCCTGGGCCATTTTCTCGGGCTCGCTGATTCTGCAGATATCCGCTCCCAGGTGCTGGAAAGCTTTCTGGACGCTGTTCAGGTTGCCCGAACCGTAATCAATAAGTGCTATCAAAGTGAGTAAAGGATAGAGAGTCGGGATTACTGGCGCTCATATTCGCCTTTGCTGGTCCGTTTAAGAACGGTAAAGCCGGCTTTCTTGGCGTCACTGATCGAGACTGGTTTGGTGTAATGGGGTGTGTTGAAAAGAGAGATAATTTTGCGCACCGGTTTATGGCAGAGAGGGCAATCCTCGAGCTCCGGAGCATCGATCGGGCGGTTGAGCGCAAAGCGGCCCCTGCAAATCTTGCAGAGAGACTCCAATGACGCATTCTCCTCTCCCTTGGGAGGAATTACTTCATATTCGTAAAGAGGCATTTCTGGCTATCGAATCAAAGTTGAAACAGGTTATTTACCGATCTCCGGGATGATGATTTTGCGGCCGACCCGTAATGAATTGGGGTTGAGCCCCGGGTTCGCCTTCAGGATCGCTTCCACGGAGGTATTGCCGCCGCTATTCTTGACCATCTTGACGATGCTTGAAAGAGTTTCGCCTTCTTTAACGGTCCACTCATAGACAGTCCCGTCTCCTGCAATTTCAGGCTTTTTGGAGGGTGTTGCTGCCGCCTTGGGGGTGCTCGGGATGGAGGCCGAAGGGGCGATCTTTGCCAGCTTATCGAGCTGTTTCAAAAGGCGTTCATTATCGCGCTGGCGGTCTTTTTCACTGGCCACGAAGCGGTTTTCCAAGGCGACCAAAGCGGTCTGGAGTTGCTTGACGCTGTCCAGACTGGCGGCAGAACTTAAGTCGGGCGGCGGTGGAGGCGTTTTCACGGCCTCGCGGAGCCGGGAGACCTCTTCGGCCATCACATTGTATTGACGTTGCAATTTATTGATGGCTTGGATGATTTCAGAGTGGGCCTGGGTGAGTTCCTCCACACGGGTGGAAAGAGCCCGGATGCGCTCCTGATAATAAGCAGCAGCGTCATCGCCCTGGGCAAAGAGATTTTGGCTCAAAGCAACGCTCACTCCCAGAGTGAGTAATAGTAGTATTCTGGCATAGCTTCTCATTTAAAAATAGCTCCCTTGTTCACCCTAGGTGAACTCTAAAAGTCTAACCCTAATGCACCAACGCTGCAAGCCCTGAACGCCCCTAAAACCGGAAAGTGCTATTTAACGGCAGCCCAAACCCGGTGAACGTCGTCGTGATCTTCCAGTTCCTGGAGGAATTCTCCAACATCAATCCGTTCTTGTTCGGTCAGTTCCGGATAATTTTTGGGCAAGTACCCCAGTTCGCTGGTAACGATCTTCCAGCCTTTAGCGCCGAGTGCCATGGAGACCTCGTGAACGCCTGTGCGGTCAGTAACAAAACGGGCTCCAAGTGAGTCTTCCGGGATGTCGTTATTCTCCTCATGGCTCAACAAATAGACCTCTTCTGCGCCGCATTCGATGGCGATCTCTTCAAGGTCGATTTCTCCTTCGGGTTGCAGGTATCCCTCGACCAGACCGACCAGGTCAAAGAGGAAGCGGTTGCTGCCTGCCGAACCCATAGTGCCTCTACGGAAGAGGACCCGCATTTCCGGTGCGGTCCGGTTCGGATTATCCGTATAAACTTCTACAATGACGGGCACCTTGTGCGGGGCGTACCCCTCGTAGATGATCTG
>DBPU01000078.1 GCA_002305615.1 Verrucomicrobia bacterium UBA1412
TGAAGCCCTCAAGACGGGTGCCGCGCCCGCGCCAGCTGCTGAACCACCTCCGGCTGCTGAACCACCTCCGGCTGCTCAACCCGAATCTGCCTTGCCAGCGCCGGCCGGCAAGTGAGAGTTGAGCACATTATTACCCGCCTCATCGTCGGCGGAGCTCAGGAGAATACCCTCTCCACCGTCTTGGGGTTGCACGATATCCCGGGCGTAGAGGTCCGGCTGGTCTCCGGTCCAACGACCGGCCCCGAAGGAACCCTGGAGCCGCAGGCACGGGCAGTGGAGGGTCTCTTTCACCTGGAGCCGCATCTGGTCCGGCCAGTTAGCCCATGGCACGATTTTCGGGCGTTGTTCTCGCTCGCTCAGCGCTTCCGCAAGACTCGTCCCGATATTGTGCATACGCATAGCGGCAAGGCCGGTCTGGTGGGTAGACTTGCGGCCCGGATGGCGCGCGTTCCCTGTGTCATTCATACCATTCACGGACCCTCGTTCGGGGATTTCCAGGGCAGGGGAGCCAATTTCCTTTTCAAAAACGCCGAACGCCTTGCCGGGCGTTTCACCCATCATTTTATCGTCGTCGCAAATGCCATGCGCGACCAGTATCTCCGCGCCGGGATCGGCTCTCCGGAGCTCTACAGCCGCGTTTTTTCGGGCTTCAATCTCAAGCCCTATCTGGAGGCGCGAAACGACCTGAACCTGAGAGCGAAATACGGAATCCGCCCGGAGGATGTCGTGATCGGCAAAATCGCCCGCCTCTTTTACCTCAAGGGCCATGACGATTTATTCGCCGTGGCACCGAAGCTCATCGAGTCCGAGCCCCGACTGAAATTCCTCCTGGTAGGGGACGGAATTTTGCGCGGGGAATTTGAGGAAAAGTTGAGCTCCCTGGGTATTCGCGATCACTTTGTTTTTACCGGATTGGTGCCTCCTTCGCAGATTCCGGCCCTGACCGGGATAATGGATGCCCTTGTCCATCTCTCACGCCGTGAGGGGCTTCCCCGTGCGCTGCCTCAGGCTCTGGCCGCGGGTAAACCGGTCGTGGCGTTCGATTGCGACGGCGCCCGGGAGGTCTGCATCAGCGGAGAAACCGGCTTTCTGATTCCGCCGGGGGATCTCGGGCAGTTATCCTCCTCTCTCAGAGCACTCCTGAAAGAAGGCGATTTGCGGTGTCGCCTCGGCTCCCAGGGCCGTGACTTTGTTAAGGAGCGCTTTTCCGAAGAAAAAATGGTCTCCGATATCTACCGCCTCTACCAAAATCTCCTCAAGCCGCCAGCCCGGCAAATCTGAGGTGAGCCATCCCCGGATGAGAGGGAAACGTTTCTAACCGCAGATGACGAAGCTTTAACCGCAGATTGCGCAGATTCGCACAGATTTTTGAAAGGGATAACCGGCTGCGGAGAAAAATAAGGTAATCCGTTGCCCGGGACATTCGCCTCTGGGATGCGACAAACACCAGATATGTAAATGCATTTTATACTCGCACTGGCATGAATCGTTTTCTTCTGCACCCCGACGGGGTGCAGCAAATCTGAGGTATGCGGAGCATACCCATCCCCATAGCCCGGGGTCGCAGACCCCGGGGAACCATCCACCCCACGGCCATACGCAACTACATACGTGGTCAACTACAATTGTTATCTCGCAATATACCCTTCCCCCTTGTCTTAACTACTTTCAAGAGGATTGAGAAAGTAGTTATCGGTTTCAAAAAATTCTGAAATAGGAAAAGAGGAATAAAAATAATTTCAATATTAATATTGACTTGATGGTCTGAATACAGTTTCATGAGTACAGACACTGCTCCTGAGATGGAGTTTAAAATAATATGACAAACAAGAAAGAGCCAAGAAGAGTTAATGGTTTTTTTGAGGTGAAGACTTATACACCTAACATGGAGACACTGGCTGCCTTTGAAAAGTGGAAACAGATTTTTTGAAGAAAAGGATTATGAAGATTATCTTACTATCGAAAGATTTATAGAATACTATATTAAAGATACATTTTTATATAATTTAAAATAAATAAGAGTAATAATTATATGAAAAAACTAACTCCATTTAATATTAACAAGTTTATTAACTCTCTCTCAGGTGCAAAGACTGAGGAAGATGTAAAAAATATCTACGCACGCTTTTTTGAAATTAGTTATGACACCTCTGACCGTCATGACTTATATACACCAGAAGTCCTCTTTGAATTTAAGTACGATAAGAATTTACAGAATATCAAATCCTGTTCTCACGTTCTTGCTCAGCTTATTTATTATGTAAGGAAACTTAAGTACGGAGAAGACTCTGAGAAGTCTATTCCATCAAGTCTTTGCCTTTGTGATGCTAATGAGGCTGTTATCACAGAAACAAGTGCTTGGAAAAAATTCTATGATGACAGTGAATGCAAATATGATTGGGATTTAGCACCCAGTACGCCAGATGAAAAGTTAGTATTGGACATTGAAGACGATCCTCAAGTTCGGGGACTCCATATTTATAAGACTTCTGATCCCAACGAATTTCCTGTCTTCGCGGAAAAGCTGGAGAAACTTCTTCAAAAACAACTTGAATTGAGTTTTAAGGATAAGAAGATTATTAGCGAACAGAATTTTGAAGAAGTCTTTAAATATTGGAATAAGATGTTCGGAGACTCGGTTCGCAATGGAACCAAGACAAGTCGTTACTTTGTTAGCGATATTGAGGAAGGAAGTACTATTTTTCTCAAAGATCAGGGAAAAGCCTGTTTCCATATTGGTACGGACGAACTCAAGGAAAAGAAAATTGTCACCACGGATTACGAGCATTTCTGGGGTCTTTATGAAAAAGTAAAGGATTCCGCTACGGTTCGCTCGATTCTGGCCAAAATAGACCGACTGACCGATGAAACAATGCGTCGTTTTTACGGGGAATTTTTTACCCCGTTGAGGTTTGCACGCAAGGCGTTGGACTATATTGAACGCACTCTTGGAAAAGAATGGTGGAAAACGGGTGAGTACCGCTTGTGGGATATGGCCGCCGGAACAGGAAATCTGGAATATCATCTTCCACTAGATGCATTGCCCTATACCTATCTATCCACTCTCTATGCTGAGGATGTTAAACACTTGGAAAGACTTTTTCCCAATTCTAAGGTTTTTCAATACGATTACCTGAATGACGATGTATCGGCATTATTTACTCTTAATGAGCTTGGTATCGAAATGCAGTGGAAATTGCCTCAAAAACTGCGGAATGATTTGAATAATCCAAAACTCAAATGGATTGTGTTTATCAATCCGCCTTTCGCAACCTCTCAGAAAGCAGGTACAAATCATGGAGATAGCAAGCAAGGTGTTTCTGATACAGCTGTTCGAAAAATGATGCACAATGATAATTTGGGGGAAGTCAGCCGTGAACTCTTTTCTCAGTTTATTTACCGTATCAAGAAAGAGTTTGAAGGAAAACAAACTCACTTAGCCTTGTTTTCAACTCTAAAATATATTAATGCAACTAATGATCAGAAGTTAAGGGACAATGTTTTTAATTTTGGCTTTGAACAAGGATTTGTCTTTTCTTCGGCGAATTTCTCTGGAACAGGAAAACCATTCCCTATAGGAATGCTTATTTGGGATGTGAATGCGCGAAAGAAAATCGAAGAGCAGAATGTGGTGTTGGACGTATTTAATGAGAATGTTGAAAAGATTGGGACAAAAACGGTCACTTCAGAACATCGAGACTATTTTCTGAGCAAATGGATTAAACGTCCAGATGCAACTAATAAATATCCTCCCTTCGGTTCAGCCATTGATGTAAAAGGTGATAATAAAGACCGTCGAGACCGTGTTGCAGATGGTTTTCTTGCATCGTTAATGTGCAAAGGAAACGATTTTCAAAATCAAAACAACACAGCCCTACTTTCTGGTCCTTATGTGAGTGCCGGAGCATTGTCAATCACCCCGGAGAATTTTACCCAGGCCATGGTGGTTCATGCAGCCCGGAGAGCAACCAAGGCAACCTGGCTTAATGACAGAGATCAATTTATGAGACCAGAGGGGGAGTTGAGTGAAGATTTTATTAACGATTGTACGGTGTGGAATCTTTTCTCTAACAGCAACAATACCGCTTCCCTGGAAAATGTAGAGTATGAAGGAGAGATATTCCAAGTTCCAAACCATTTCTTTCCTTATCCGGTGAATGAACTCATGCAATGGGATATCCAAGATCGCGACATGAGGATGGCATTGGATCAGGCATCGAATTCTTTTATGGCAGATTGGCTTGCCTTAAGAACTCTTTCTAATGAAGCTCAGACAGTACTCGATAAAGGACGCGAAATCTATCGATTCTACTTTGCAAATCTTAACCAACTACGAACTGCGAAATTTAAAATTGAATCCTGGGATGCTGGTTGGTGGCAAATCAAACAATCACTCAAAGACGTAAATTTAGCCATTAAAATGTTGGATGAATTAAGAGCTCCGCACAACGTGCTAAAGGAAAAGGTGATCAAAGGTTTGGTAAATTATAAGATCATATCAAGCGATATAGAGATAGATAACAGCTAGTTTTTAATGTGAGCGCCACGTAAAATTACCTGAGTGCAATTGCAGAGTAATCTTTAGTGTGTGAGTATTTTATAGAAAGTAGAAAAAACTAGGATTTTTCAGTATACAGAGGCGTCAGGGATGCGACCCCTACGGGGTCGTGGGAGAATGAGGGGGATGTCTTACCCGGGGTCTGCGACCCCGGGCTATGTGATGGGTATGCTCCGCATACCTTGAGAATGCGCATCCTGGCGGATGCGGTGGAAAACGATTTACGCCAGTGAGGATGCAAAGACGCATTTGCATACCTCGGATTTGCTGCACCCCGGAATGGGTGCAGGGGGAATTGACGCGTGGAACCTTGGGCATGGGATAAATGGGCCTAAAACCTTTGCAGACACATCTTCTTTCTATTCCAGGTTGTGAAGTACCGCCCTCCGGGCGGGGGTATGTGGGGGCGGCTTCTGTCCGTAGGTACCTCACCCTACGGGAGAGGCACCTACGGTTATGCACATTCGCCTCTCCGAGGCGTATGCCCTCCGGGCGCGGAGCAGATGGTCATGGAGATAGATGGTCACGAATCCCGATAGGGAAATGTTCCGGGCTATGGGATGGGTATGCTCCGCATACCTCGAGAATGCGCATCCTGGCGGATGCGGTGGAAATGTTTTAACCGCAGATTACGCAGATGTCCGCAGATTTTTTTTGAAGGGAGAGATTAATCAACAGATGACGCAGATTGCGCGGATTATTGAAAGGGATGATTTTTTCGGCTTCTGAGGTAGGCCGGGCTCAATTTTTCTGGGACTCTTCGCGAGGCAGCTCGGTCCGGTTGTGACAGACGACGCTGCGATTGGCCTCTTTAAAAGTCTGCTCGAAAAGATCCTTCCAGCCGCCCGGGATAAACCCGCGCAGAATCGTTGAAAAGAGAATCGATTTCACCTCTTTGCGAGAGACCTTCACTTTCTGGGTGGGATCAAGCGGATTGGTTTCACCCAGGAGCTTGAGCGTTTTGGCACCGATCAGGATGGGCCAGGTACAGCCGAGCCTCATGAGCCAAGTCCGCCAGCGCCCGGGGGTATCCTCCAGATATTGCGCGCCATCCTGCAGGTAGAACAGCGCCTTGGCCAGGTACCATTTATAGTAGGTGCGCAGGAAGGGATAGGAATCGGGATTCTTGAGCGATTCGACCGAGAGCTCGAGCTTCCGGAGCGATTTCTCGGGCAGGTAACAGCGGCCATTCTTCAGGTCTGCGGGCAGATCCCGGAGGATATTGACCAGCTGCAATCCTTTGCCGAAATGGATGGCGTTTTCAAAGAGTTTTTCTTCATTGATCTCCGCCTGGGGATAGAGATGGCGGCGGCAAATCCGGGTCCAGAACTCGCCCACGCAACCTGCCACGCTGTAGGTATATTCATCCAACTCCTCCTCGGTCTGAAGCGCGCGAACCGTCTCGGGCTCACGTCCCACGACGAAGCGTTTGAGGTCCATCAACTGCCCCTCGGTAATCGTCTCCAGGACGGTGTGAATATCGGCCCGGTCTTCGGCTGAAAATTTCTCGACTCTGCGGATGACCTCGCCGACATTCTCGAGCAAGGTTTTCTCCGAAGTCTCTCCCTGCGCCTGAAGCAGAGCCGAGACTTGCGAATCGCCCTCGACAAATGAACTGCTCTGGCCGGCCAGAATCGCCGCACGCAACCGCTGCAATACTTCGACACGCACCTCCGCCGGGATCAGCTCCGTATCGGCGATCGTATCGGTGGCACGCGCCAGGAGATAAGCCGCGGAAATCTGCATACGGATGGAGCCGGGCAGCACGCGCATCGTCAGGTAAAACGAGCGCGAGACTTCTTTGAGAAGTTTCATGAGCTGTGGCTTGGATTGCATCCCGTGGCTCCCTTGCGTTGTTTCTGCGGGTGAGCGCAAATTACGATTTTTCCCGGCCCATGGAGTAGGCTCCCAGGCGCTCCTGCCAGTGCGCGAACTCCGCATTCATCGGTTGAGTGCCGCCGGAGCCGACGCAGGTTTTCTTGCTCATCGCTTTTTCCAGCCGGAATGTCTCCAGAATATCGGCTTCAAAAAGCGGGTTCACCTGCCGGAATTCCTCCAGCGAAAGTTCGTTCAGGAGGACACCTTTCTTCTCAGCCATGGCGAC
>DBPU01000037.1 GCA_002305615.1 Verrucomicrobia bacterium UBA1412
GCAAATTCCAATTCTTGGCATGTTGGGCAATGGTCTCATCCAGATCTTCCAGATGCTCCAGGACTCCCTTGACGAGACTTTCCATGAAATCCTTTGCTGCCAGGTCCTGCAATGTGGGCGGCGGCAGCTCCTGTTTCTCCTTGGATGACCAGGTGGCTTTGGCTTTATCATCGAAAAACGACTCAGCCCGATGCACATCCCAGAAACGCTCCAACTCTTCCTCAATTTCTTTTGAGGAATTCAAATCCAATTGATACAGAAACTGAACGGCACGCTCACGTGCCAGTCTGCGATTATTCATGTAATCTCCCTATCGTATTTTGGTGCAAAGTCGGTGCAAATGTTGTGTCTTGTCCGAAGGCCTGTCGAATTAGACGAGTTTCCTGACCGCGGCAAAACCTCCCAAGCCAAAAAGGAGATTTGGTAACCACGCACTCAGCCAGGGGCTCATGTAACCGCCAGCCCCCAGGGCTAAACTTACCTCGTTCAGCAAAAAAAAGCAAAAACAAATCACGATGCTACTGGCCACTCCGACAAAGACATTTCGCCGTCCGCCCTGTAAACTGAAGGGTAAAGCCACCAGCACGACCACGATACAGGTGAAGGGAGATGCCAGCCGGGAATAGAGCAACGTTTTGATGCGCCGGATGAGCTGGTTATCCGTCCCGGCATGGGAATCGAGGTAGAGCCGAATTTGCGAGAGGCTCAGATGGGCTTTCCGGGCCGATTTAAAGGAGTCGAAAGTGCTGATAAATATCTCCGATTCAATCTGCTCCGGGGTTTCGTCAATCTGCGCCAGGGAAAGCTCCGAAAATCTCTCGGGCACCGGGAGGCTGGCCGGGCTCCCCTCTCCTCCGTAAAGATAGGTGAAAACCTGCGCGTTTTTGAAAACCCAGGCGTCCGATTTCCACTGGGCGCTCTCGGCCATGATTTTTACCGTATCGCCCTTGGGCTGGTTCCGATCCACGATGGAAAGCGGCTCGGGCACATCGGTTTCCGACCGGCGAATGAACTCCACGCTGGGACTCTCCATCCGCTTTTCTTTGACATGGTATTTGCCGATATTCCAGACACGCCCATCCATTGCGTTGATGAAATTGATATTCTCGAAGACCTGCTCCGTTTCGATCTTCCTCCCCTTACGGATGCTTTGGGACAATCTCTCTCCCTGAGGAGCCCACTCTTCGTTCAGGTAAAAGAGCAACGCACCCAGAAGCGCAGCCACCACCAGATATGGAGCGCAGATTCTCCAGATATTGACCCCGGCGGCACGGATGGCCACCAGCTCATTATGGCGGGAGTGATTGGAAATAGCGTAGAGCAGCGCCAGAAGCAGGGCCGGCGGCAAGATCAGCACCAGGAGCTGCGGCACCTTGGCCAGACTGTAAAGCAGCACCCCCGTCACTCCGGCCTCATTGCGGCGCAGATCATCCATGCAGGAGAAGAGGTCGAAGGTCATGTAAAAGGCCAAACCTCCTACCAAACAGAAAAAAAGAGGGATCAGAAGTTCCCTGAGTAAATATCTATCAATCAAGCGCATCGGCTTTATATATAAAAAGAAACAGAAAAATTGAGAACGACTCCGAAAGCCATTCTCAATTTTTCACTATTGGCTCTCTCAAGCGAATCGCCATTTATTTTTTCTTGCCGCAGAACTGAGCCTTCAGCCCGAATAAGAGCATCAGGACCCCGAAGAGCAGCATCGCGCCTCCCCAGTAGAGGTTCATGTTCATCCCCAGGGATCTCGCATACATCTCCGAGCCGGAGGTGCTCCAGCCATAAAGACCCAGGAGCAATCCCATCAGGGAAAACATGGCACCAATCGGAATTCGAATATCAGCAGTCATCTTTCTATTTTCCTTTCTTCTACCTGAATATGACGTTCAAAACTATGGTCACTGCCAGCACGGCTCCGCCCAGATATGCCGGTTGCTTATACCAGGGTATCCCGTCTTCTTTAGGTTTGGGCGTGAGCGAGTAAACCAGACCCTTGAGCTCTTCAGCCTTCTTGGTTTGCCGGGTCGCCAGCGAAATAACAATGGTCACGACAAAGCAGGTCGTCCAGGCATAAATAGCAGTCCAGAAGTTTTGAGCCATCTCGCTCGGATACGTATGGACCACAGCGAAGTAGCCGCCTTTGAGGCCCACCATGGAGCCATAAGGCAGAGTCATACCGTGGTGGAGAAGTGCCGCCAGGGTCCCGGAAAGTAACCCAAAAAAGGCACCGTGCCCGGTCGCTCTGCGCCAGAACATACCCAGCATGAAGGTGGCAAAGAGCGGCGCATTCACGAAGGCAAAGACCAACTGGAGGATATCCATGATGTTATTGAAGCGGGTCGCGGCATAAGCGGCCCCCATTGAGAGCAGGATACCTCCCACCGTCGCATAGCGTCCCATCCAGAGATAATGTTTATCCGGGGCGTTTTTGCGGATGTAGGATTGATAAATATCGTAGGTCCAGACCGTATTGAAGGCCGTCGTATTGCCCGCCATACCGGACATGAAAGAGGCCATCAGCGCGCAGAGACCCAGCCCCAGGAGACCCGCCGGGAAATACTTGTGGAGCATCATCGGAATCACCAGGTCATAATCCAGCTCGACAATCGGCTTGCCGGCCTTGTCCAGAATCGGCTGCCCGTCGCCCTGTTTCTTGAAAACGATATTGCCTTTTTTGCCTCCTTCAGGGGTCACCTCAATGCTCTTCTGGTCAATCTTGGGCGGGACCAAGCCGCGTCCACCCAGAGCCGTAAGCTCTTCCATACTCGGCACGTTATGAGCGGCCAGGCGCTGAGCAAGCTCCGGGTTGCTCTTTTCAATCTGCAGCGTCATCGCCGATTTGACATCGGCCTTGGGCTGCAATGCCTTATCAGCCAGCGGCGCAATACCGATCGCCAGCATACCGGGCAAAATCACCAGAAGCGGGAAAAGCATCTTGGGAATGGCCGCGATGAGCGGAGTCCTGCGAGCCGCGCTCATATCCTTGGCCGCCATGGCGCGCTGCACCACCAGGAAATCCGTACACCAATAACCAAAGCTCAACACGAAGCCCAGACCCATCACCAGTCCGAACCACTCCACACCCATCGGGTTGCTGGCCGCATCCCCCATGTACTTCCAGGAGTGGGTCAGCGCATCGGGATTCATGTTCTCGGAGAGAATCTCGGAGCGGAACCAGCCTTCCTGAGCCAGCCGCGCTTTCACGCCTTCCCAGCCGCCGACGTTCTTCAATCCCAGGAAAACCAGAGGGATAAACCCGAAAACGATCAGGAAAAACTGAATTACTTCGTTATAGATAGCCGAAGTCAATCCTCCCAGGAACGTATACAGCAGCACGATGAAGCCCGAAACCAGCACGCAGGTATTGAAATCCCAGCCCAGGAGCAGGTTAAGGAGTTTTCCCATGGCGTACATCGAGATCCCCGAAGAGAAAACCGTCATCGCCGCGAACGATAGCGCATTGAAGCCGCGCGTCTTTTCGTCAAAGCGCAATTTCAGGTATTCGGGCACCGACCGGGCCTTGGAGCCATAATAGAAGGGCATCATGAAGATACCGACAAAGATCATGGCCGGAATCGCACCAATCCAGTAAAAGTGGCTCGTCGCGATGCCGTACTTGGCACCCGAGGCCGCCATACCGATCACCTCCTGGGCTCCCAGGTTGGCCGATATGAAGGCCAGACCCGTAATCCAGGCCGCAATGGACTTACCCGATAGGAAAAAGTCCGTACTGGTCTTCATGTACCGCTTCAAGGTGAAGCCGACACCCAGTACAAAAAAGAAATAGATGATCAGGATTGCCCAATCAACCGCAAAAAGCTCAAATTTTGGAATCGTATAAGTAAGAGCACTCATAAACTTCGGTCGAGTCTCTCAACTTTTCAATCGCCTGTCAATATCTGAGAAAGGCAAAAAAATGGCCCTTATTGCCTCAGAATCTGCAACAAAGGGACGCAGATAGGATGGAACCACGAATAAACACGAAGAGACACAAATGAAGGAGGGACACTGGGACCACAGATAGACACGGATAAACACGGATATATTGGATTGGGTGGTTTAAGGGGCCGTGCGGAGTAAAGACTGCAAAACTCAAGTCAAAGCAACAAACACTTCAGCGGATGTCCCTCATCATTATAAAAAGCACCTCACAAATCTGTGTCCATCTGTGTTCATCCGTGGTTCTGATCAACTGTCCTTTTCCCTTGCCTGATTCGTGTTGTTTCGTGTCTATTCGTGGTTCTCAGTCCGCAATTCATCCGTGGTTCCTGCCTGCCGTGGTTTTGATCAATGTGCAGGCCCGGCATTAATTAAAATGGGACGCTGAGTTAGCGTCCCATTTTTTATAACTCCTGAAAGAGTTTTGTTTTCGGCCGTTGCGGCCTTTATGTATTACTTGGCGTCGCCTTCGCAGACCAGGCGGATACCAGCCCAGTTGGCCGATGCCAACCACCAGATGCTCTTGGGCTGATTGGGATCCATGTCGTTCCACTTGATCGTCTCTTCATCGCGGAATGCGCTGCGGAGACTATCAGCCGTGCTTTCCCAGTGACCACCGCGGAGAATACCCCACTGCTGGTCTTTGGTTCTGAACTGAACCCACTCGCCGACGTTACCGGCCATGTCATAGAGACCAAATGCATTGGGTTTCTTCTTTGCCACCAGGTGGGTGGTGAAATCTGAATTATCCTCAAACCATGCATACTGCTCGGCATCATCTGCGCTATCGCCCCAGTAATAAGGGGTGGTGCTTCCGGCGCGGGCCGCATACTCCCACTCTTCTTCAGTGGCTAAGCGGAATTTCTTACCGGTCTGCTTGGTCAGCCATTCGCAGTATTTCTCGGCGGCAAAGGGGCTCATACCCAGTGCAGGGTAATTGCGGCCGTCTCCCAAACCACGGGCAATAGTCCCATAGGGTGAGCTGGGTCTGCAGATTCCATCCACATTTTCCTTCTTAAGCACTTCCTTGGTCAGCTGAACCTTGAGCGAGCTATCCCAAACCCAGGGCTCATACTGCGCCCAGGTTACTTCCGTTTTGCTCATGTAGAAGGGTTTGACCTCCACCTCAGCCGGTTCCAGATCAAGCTTTCCACGGCCTTTTTCTCCTTCGGGAGCGCCGATTTTGACTTTGCCGCCCGGAATGGCGACCATATCAATTTTGAAGCTCTTGCCTCCGGCCAACTTCACTTCTTCGGTGAAGCTTTCCAGCTTGGCATCTGCGGCACTCACACTTATCGCGGCCAGAGCGGCCAGCACAGCGGTTGTTAAGACTAGTTTTTTCATCACAAAAACCTTTCAGTTTCCCGTCNNAAAAACGCGACGCACAGTCTAAGAGTAGAAGGCCGGAATTGTCAAACATCGATTTTATAAATTTGGGTGAGTAACCGTTTCACGGCATCGGCTTAGATACGGTTCACTCTGCCTTCTTCAGCACGGCGCCCAAGTGGTTGGCGTTGTAGCGCAAGACCCCGGGGAGGTTCGCGTTTCCGACGGGTGAATTCAGCACTTTGGCCTTACCCTGAGCGTCTCTCGTGGCCATCGTCGTAGAGCCGCCTCCATCCAGGTTGAGAGCCTCCCAGGCACCGAATTCGAGCATCCAGCGGCCAACTTCCTCGTAAGTGGCCCCGATGCTGTAAGTCGGCTGGCGTCCGTCGATCGTCATCAAGTAAACATAGCGGCCATCCTGAGAAATCCCTACCGCCGTCCGCGGGTGAATCGCTTTATCACTCTGCTCAACCACCTTGCCCTCTTTGAGGACGATCATGTTGCCGGCAACAGCCGTGCGCACTCCTTCGAGCGGCTGCTCAGGCCCGATGACGCTAATCGCCGCGACGCCGTTGGAAGAAACCGTGAAAGCCGGGTAACTCGCCTCGGAGGGAGAAACCAGAGCCCCTTCGGAAACAGCCAGGCCAATGACGTTGGAAGGCCCGCGGGTCGTCCGGGTTTCGGCATTGAAGGGAGAATAGAAGTTCGCGTTAACGGCCACGTTCAGATCGTTTTCGGTAAGAAAATCGGCCGTCGTCGTCCGTTCCGTTTCTCTTTCACCGTCTTTGAAATCCTTGTAGCGCCCATTGGTATAGAAAAGCAAACCCTCTTGCCGAGTATCAATTCTCATGACGCATACCTTCTGGAGCGGATCGCTCCCTTCGGCCTTCCGGAAATCTATTCCCGCAAAGAGCGGCGTCCAGGTTTGTGAGTCGATAGGCGCCACCGCTGCCGCATCCTGAGTAGAGCTGCCGCCGAACTTGATGGTCCATGCTGACGCAAGCACCGAATAATCCTCTGCCTGAGAGTGAGTTGAAAGGCAGCCGCCCCAAGCGATAAGTCCCAGAGACAGTGCTAAAATGGCTTTTTTATTCATACTTTTCTGATTCATAGCGCAAATACATCCATTTACCGGGGCCCATTCTATCCTTTCAGGGGAAACTTTGGAAAACAATTGCGTGTTTTTTTTCAATAAAGTTTAGAAATATCTTCCAAACAAACAAGAGGTTGTATACACTCTCGAAGGGTATTTTTTTGCTAAGGGGAAACTCTCATAAAAAAATACAAGCCCTAAACAAAAACAGCAACAAGAAGCACCTTGGTTGAAATAGCCAATCGCAAGGGCAAAATTTCAGCTGGGAGTGGAAGATGGAGCCAAAATAATGAAATTCAAGAGTATCGTACTCATAGCGCTTTTACTGGCTGCATTACTTTCTATGGGGGGGATAGCCTATCTGGCTTTTGTACACAAATCCACCTCCCATCTCATGACGCAGGCAGCCGAGGCGATCAAAGCCGGTGAGGACAAAAAGGCAAAAGAAGTCCTTTCCGACGTCATTAGCCGCGACCCATATAATGAGAACGCCTACCGAATACTGGCGGAGCTTTCAGCGAAGGAAAAAGACTATTTCTCCAGCATGTATTTTTGGGGAGAGGTCATTGTCTTGAACCCTCTCGATAAAAAGGCTCATCTCAATTTCTTCGAAACAGCTTTTTTTGGCGGTGCGGGCACCTATGCTTATGAAAAGTATCTGATCAATAAGCCGGCCAAGGATTTGACCGATGATATCCTCTACCGGCTGGGTCTGATCGCGATGAACCGCAGAGATCAGGATGTCTCTTTCGAGATCAAAGAAGAACTCTCTCTGAGAAAATCACCCTATCTGGATTTATTGCAGATAAACGAATCCTTGATCGCGGGCACTTTCGACGTCTTCAAGCAATTCGAGGGGCTCGCGGCCCGGACTCAGTCTGAAGCCGTGCGGGATTGCGCCAATGCCGCTCTGGCCGCAGACAGCCTCTCCAGAGGTGAGCTGGAAAAAGCGCTTGGGTACTTTGGGCTCATCACGGGAGCGGATCCGTATGCGAGAATAGACGCCACGATTATTAAAGCCCAATGTTATTTGGCTCAAGAGGATGTCAAACAGGCCCGAGCGGCTTATGAGGAAATCTACCGGATGCAACGGGCGAATATTCCCCTCATGCTCACTTGTGTGGAACTGGCCTTCACGGATAATGACCCCAAAGCCATCTTGAAAATGACCGAGGAGCTCAATGTCGCTTCCAAATCAGGTTTGGCTCTGGATTACTACCTGCGTTCGCTGGTGGCCTCACTTTCGGAAGAGAATGAGAACGCCCTGAAGTTTATCAACCTTGCGGGGAACTTTCAGAACCGTGTCGTTGGAAGGATTCTCAAATTCAAGCTGGCCAGCGAGTTGAAGGATTTGCCGAACGCGACCGAATCCGCCCAGGCTCTGGTAAGCTCCGGATTGCCTGCCGTTCTCAAAGAGGTGCTCCAGCAGCATTTACTGGACTTGATCAGCACGGCGGAAAAAGCCGGAAACACGGATGCGGCCAAATCACTGGCGGCTTCACTACTGGTGATCGCACCCGAGCAGCCGGTTGCCGTGGGTTACGCCATGGTCCAGGCGCTGAACGATCAGAATTACCCCGTCGTTTTGAGGTATGCCGAGTCGCTGCTCAAGCAGAACCCAACCAGCAATCCGGCCTTCGAAGCCAAATGTATCGCGCTCTTCGGCCAGGGACTCTTCCGGGATGGTGTGGCCTGGACAGATGCCAAACTGAAGCAGGAGCCGACAAACCACGTAGCAGCGATTTTCCAGGCACGTTTCGCCTCCAATTCGGACCTGACAGAGCAAGCCGTGCAGAGATATACCGAGGCGGCGCCCTATGTCCCGGTAGAAATATGCGAAGAAGCGGGTAACTATATCGTCAGCACGGACCAGGACCCGGAGAAATTCTTTCAGATTCTGGAAGCTTCTCCCGATCTTGCCAAACAGATGCTCGCCAAAGGTCTTCGCGCCCAACAGGCGATGAAAAAGGGCGATCCTGCCAAGGCTGAAGAATTACTGCGTCAGGCCATCGGCCTCTACCCGAAAGCACCGGGTGTGCGCTCGGCTCTTGCTACTTTGCTTTACTCTCAGAATCGCAAAACCGATGCCCGCAGAACCCTGGAAGATGGAATCAAAGATAATCCCACCTCCGATAATCTCAAAGTCCGGCTCGCGGCACTCCTCCTGGAAGAGACTACCCCGGAAAACCTGCAGCAAATTCTCGCTCTCTTGAAGAATATCTGCACCCCTCAGCAGCAGGATGGCTTCCCCTATGCAATCCTTTCAGCTACCTACGCCGCTCTGGGCCAACCCGAGCAGGCCATGCAGGCAGCGCTCCGTGCCAATGAGCGCAGCGGCGGCGGCTCCGAAGCCCCTTACCAACTCGGTTTACGTTTCCTGGAAAAGGGACGTTTTGTTGAATCGATTGAACATTTCAAACGCGCCAGGCAGGCAGGCCCCAACGACACCCGAATCGTGGGCGCTCTGGTCAAGGCCTATAATGGAGCTGCCGCTCAGGAGAAAGCAGCCCTGTTGAAAAAATCTTATTCAGAAGAAGCCCTGAAGCTGGAACCTGGTAATGAAACGGCTCTGGATATTCTGAAAAAAGCAAATGAGGCATTGGAGGCCGAAGCCGCTTTGAATGAAAAAGCTCAATAAGCTAATTAGCCAGGTCGGTCTCACGCCCCCAATCCCGGGACTCCTCCTCTTGGGCACCGCTCTTCTGGGGATATGGCATGCGACCTTCTCTTACAAATGGGATTCGGGCCTGGCACTTTGGGCTTGGGGACTGGCTGTTTTATACCCCTTTTACGCCCGGGATACGGCGGAACCGAGCCGATGGCAATATCCGCAGAAGTGCAGCCGGGTCGTCGCCTGGGCGCTTCTGGCCCTGAGCGCAGTTCTGCTCGTCACAGGTCCCAAGCTCCTGATACTGCCGGTGCTGCTGGCGGCAGGAGTCTTTTTCTTCGGGAATCTCAAGCTGGGAATTTACGGTGCGGGTGCCATTCTGGTCTGGACGGTTATCCTGCCCCAGGCGGAATACCTCCAGCACTTGATCAGCCTGCCTATGAGAATCATGAGCGCCGGTTTTTCTTCCGAAATATTGAACCTCTTCGGGTATGATTCAATGGCCGAGCAAACGGGAGTCAACATTGATGGCAAGTTGATCGCCGTCACGGCAGCCTGCAGCGGCATCGAACAACTGGAAGCCATGCTCTTTATCTGCTGGATACTTTCCTTTTCCATGCAGTTCAGACCGTTATTTCAGCTCCTGCATTTTTTCACCCTTCTGCCGATTCTCCTGCTTTCCAATACGGTCCGCCTGGTCATTACGCTCATCGGCATCCAGACCGCGGGAGATATTTTCTTCTCAGATACGATTCATACCGCCTTGGGCTTTGGGATGGTGCTGCTCTCGATCCTGCTCTTTGTCGGAATAGGCAATCTCTTCCCCAAAAAACCGATTCAGAATAAAACCGTATGAATAGGTGGATGAAAAACGCTCTCTGGCTCCTCTCCGCTCTGCCGCTTGTGAGCAAGGCGCCCTACATCTACAATACCTGGATCAATTCGCCCTTGGAGCGCGGAGGCTGGATTATCTGGATTTGCGTCGGGGCCGCTCTTTTCCTCTGCGAGTATATCCGCCGGCAGGTCCGGAACCATTCCGGAGAACATAAAGGTGAGTACCGGTGGTTGTTCATCGCGGCCATCGTGATCGTTGCGGCCGCCTGGGTCTATTTCAGTTTCGGTGCCACCCGAGTCCATGCACTGAGCATCCTCCTGGGGATCGCCTTCTTCTATCTGGCTACGGGATTACGCTGGGGGCTCTCTGTATTTATCTCTCAGTGGCCTTGCGTCTTTTTTGCGATTCTGGCGACGCCCTCGCTCTCCTTCTGGGTGGGCCACTATATGGATTTCGAGCTCAAGAATGCTCTCTCTTATGTAGTCGCCAAGCTGGCTCTTGCCTGGTTCTTCCTGGCCGTGTGGAGCCTCTGGGTTTATTACAAGAAGGCCTTTCCGAGGCTCCAGAGTTTCATTTTTTCTCTGGCTCTCTGCGCAGTGGCCCTGGTCGCTCTTGCCCAGCGGCAACTGGTCCAGAATGGTGCACCGATTCAATTAGACCTGCAGGAACTCCAATCGGGCGAGTGGCTGGCCCGCAAAGTGGAAGTAACCCAGCGCGACCTGAATTTCTTCACCGGCTGCACCTGGATTGGCCGGATGGAGTATTTTGACAACCAGTCCTCTCTTTCCATCCTGGCTCTGGAGGTGGCCGATATCACCAACCTGCACCCGATGCCCATTTGCCTGAAATCCGGCGGTGCCGAAATTCTCTCTTCAAGCCAGATCTACCTGAACGTTCACAGCAAGCCCGTTCAGGTGAACGAGCTCGAAATCCTCACCGGGGGCACCCGCTGTATGGCTTATTCGGTCTACTCCAATGACGAATTCTCCACCGGAAACTTTGCCCGGTTCCGCCT
>DBPU01000060.1 GCA_002305615.1 Verrucomicrobia bacterium UBA1412
AATACATACAACGTCAATCGCAGAGATTTCTTAAAAACCTCTGCTGTTGCAGCCGGGGCAGTCTTGGTGGCGCCAAATTTCGTTTCCGCTGAAGACCAGGCACCCCAAAAGAAAATCCGCACGGCTGCCGATCAGGTTGAGCTGGGCAATACAGGCGTTATGCTGAGCCGTTTGGGCTTTGGCACCGGTACCACCAGCGGCAACGTCCAGCGCGGCTTGGGCCATGAAGGCTTCAATAGCTTGATCCGACATGCTTACGACAAGGGTGTCACCTACTTTGATACTGCAGAATCCTACCAGACTCATTCCTGGCTCAAGGAGGCTCTGAAGGGTTTGCCCCGCGAAAAGCTTTTTATTCAAACCAAAATGCCTGGCTGGGGCGTCAAAACCGCTGATGAGGCTTTCGAGAAAATCGAAAAGTATCTCAAAGAGCTCGGGACCGATTACATTGACTCACTCCTGATTCACTGCCAGACCGCTAAGGATTGGGATGTGAAGATGGCTCATATCATGGAAGCAATGAGCAAAGCCAAGGAAAAGAAAATGATTCGCGTTCACGGCATTTCATCCCACAGCCTGCCCGCTACCCGCACGGCTGTCGCTTCAGACTGGGTCCAAACGCTCCTGGTACGCATTAATCCCCAAGGTCATATCACAGATACCGATGAAGAGAGCTGGAACTCTCCGAGCTCGGTTAAATTCATCCCCGAAGTCGTGAGCCAGATTAAGAGCGCTGCCTCCAAAGGTAAGGGTTTGATCGCCATGAAGCTGATCGGTGAAGGCAACTTCAAGAAAGCCGAAGACCGCCAGAAAGCTATGAATTTTGTGATGGCCATTGAAGGCATCAATTCCGCTGTCATAGGCTTCAAGAGCGCTGCCGAGGTGGATGAATCCATCGAGTGCATGAATAGCGCACTCAAGGAAAGCTAGACATTAGCTCCTCTCTCAGGCACTATGGAAGACGGTGAGGCGCAGAGAGACTCTCTCTGCCCTCTCCTCTATTGGTTGTTCGACGTTCGAAATGAAAGAGGTTCAGTCTACTCATAAAAGAAAAAAATCCGGACAGGATTACGCCCGGCGGGAAGTTCTCCGCATGTGGCGCCATTTTGATGAAGACGCCCTCAAAGCCGATATCCCGCAGTTCTGTTTGCCTTCGGACTGCCTGCCTGAGCTTTTTAAACGTTATAAACTCGACAGCCAAAGAGAGCAAAAACAACTTCACTACGCTTGGGAACATACCATGGACCCCGAAATCGCTGCCCATGCTTTTCCCGAAAACATTGTCAGAGGGACCCTTTTTATCCGCGTGGAAAATAGTTCATGGCTCTCGGAAATTGTTCGCTTCCACAGCAAAGATATTCTTAAAAAACTTCAGGCGTGTCTGGGAAAGGAAGTGATCAACAAGCTCTCTTTTAAGGCATTCTAGTTCCTTTTCCATTTGATGAATCAACGTTACCCGACCAACACACAAACCCCGTCCGCATTTTCTGAATCCCTTTCCCATCTGGAGTTCCCCGGATGGAGCCAGGTGATTGTCCCGGACCTGTGGCAGCAGCAAGCCATCACCGCCCTCAAAGAAGGCAATGATGTCGTAGTGCAAGCCCCTACCGGCTCGGGGAAAACCTTTATTTTCGAACATTGGTCCAAACTGGGAAAAAACAGCGCTCAGGCCATTTATACGGTACCCACTCGCGCTCTGGCTAATGACAAGCTGGCGGAGTGGCGCGCCCGTGGCTGGAATGTCGGCATCGCGACGGGAGACCTTTCTGAAAATCTGGATGCCCCCATTATTGTCGCCACACTGGAAACACAAAAGCTGCGCCTCATCCGCGGTGAAGGTCCGACCTTGATGGTGGTGGATGAATACCAGATGATTCGCGACCCGGACCGCGGCCTTAACTACGAGCTTGCCCTGGCCTTGGCGCCTCCTCACACCCAATTGCTCCTTCTGAGCGGCAGTGTCGCCAACCCTCAGGATATCGTCAAATGGTTCAACCAGCTCGGACGTCAAGCGGTTCTGGTCAAAACCACTCACAGGCCCGTCCCCCTGGAGGAGGTAATGATTGAGAACCTCCAATACAACGTTCCTTCGAAAATCAGAGGCTTTTGGCCTCGATTGGTCGCCAAAGCACTGGCAGAAGAACTGGGGCCCATTCTCATTTTCGCCCCCAGACGGGCAGACTCCGAAAAATTGGCAGCCGATTTGGCGCGGCATCTTCCCAATCCCAACCCGCTTTACCTCACGACCGAGCAGCGCCGCTGTGTCGGCAACAACCTTGCCCAGATGCTCAAGACACGCATTGTCTATCATCATAGCGGGTTGAGCTATGCCGCCCGCGCCGGCGTTATTGAGCCTCTCACCAAGGCAGGTCAGCTGCGCGTTGTTATCGCCACCATGGGACTGGCAGCCGGAATCAATTTCTCCCTGCGCACCGTGGCTATGGCTGCGGATTCCTATCGCCGGGGAGGTGTCGAATACGCCATTCAACCGGATGAAATTCTTCAAATGTTCGGCCGAGCCGGCCGCCGCGGCATCGATCAGACAGGCTATGTTCTCACCTCTGAGAACGGCGTACGCCTCCATGAAGGTTACTCCTGCCATCTGAGCCGGAGTAAATCAATCGATTGGAGCGCCCTGCTCAGCGTCATGCAAGCCGCCGTGGACACCGGCAAAGACCCTTTTCAGGAAGCCATGCGCGTACAGAGCCGACTCTTCACGGCAAACCGGGTCCCACTGGGAATTGAAGAATCGCTCCAGTATCCGAACGCTCCCTGTAAGTTACGGACCGATACGGAACGAGCCCGGCTCGCTCGAAAACAGGTGAAACAAATTTTGAACAGCCGGGGAATCTGGCAGCAATCAAACCCGCCCCAGGAACGCCCTGTTAAAGAAGTTTTTGCCACTCTGCCCAACTCGACTAACAACGCTAATGGCGATTGGAGCCCGGCTCTAACTGAAGACGGCAAACCCATCCTGATCCCGGCTCTCAAGCATCGCCCTGCCCTGGAAAAGATCGGTATCGGCATCCTAAAAGAATATACTCCTTCTCAGAATCACACCGCGGAGACGCCGGATACGTCCAAACCGTCAAATAACAATCACACGAATTCTGAACCCATCTTTGCCAGAACCCTGACCCTTGCAGATGTCTACATCGGCGAGAAGATTTACCTTACCAAATACATGCGGCGCTTGATCAATTGGCATGGACGCCAGGTCCACGCCGATGAATGGAATTCCAAAGCGCTTCCACGCATTCTGACAGTTCTTAAACAGCAGAAAATGGAGTGCATCAAGGTAGAAAGGCTTCCTGATAAAATCACGGCTCTTCTGGACCTGAGCGAGCTCACTCTCAGCGCTGTGGTCGATCAAGAGGGTGTCGCCCTTTATAAACCGGCATCCCGAATGACACATCCCTCCAGCTGTCAGGAGTGCGCTCATCTGAAAACCTGCCAATCGCTTTCCACCTCTCCGGGCGCGGTCCTTCTCTGGCGCCGACTGGGCCTGATCAGCTCCAACGGCACACCCACGATGCGGGGCAGAATAGCCAGTTTCTTCTCCGGCGGACCTGGACTGGCGATTGCAGCCGCTATTGAAGACAAAAAATATCCTTTGGAAGAGCTTCTCTACGATCTGGCGAACCTGGATGCCGGGTTCCGCTTTGCCGGAGATGAAAACCGCTGGGGCGGACGCCTCGCATGGGTCAGCAAAAAAACCTATAAAATGCAGACAGCCGAGGGATACCTGGAACACGGGGTCCCGCCGGAATATGGTTTTGGAGCCAGCGATGTCGTTGCCGCACTCCAGCAGAACCCGGAAATTAAATACCGTTTTGTCTCTCCCACTCTGGGTGTCGGCGACATTGACCGCATCATCATTGAGTGGCGAAGCCGTATGCGCCAGGTAGCCCACTCTCCCTCGCTGGATAATGAGCGCTGGACCGCCTTCCAACAGCTTTGCAAAGAGACCCTCCAGGAGACCGAATCTCCCACTTTGCTGGATTTGCCTCCTCTGGAATTTGCCCAGACTCGCAGGATGGAACATACGCTAAAGATCCCCAGGCATTAACTTTAGCTCCTGGCAGCCCTGTTTTTTATCGAATTGGAGGAGTAGGTTTTTTCGTGCTGCGAAAATGACTTCTCCGAACTCCGGAATAACCATATTTATCTTGAGCTCACCGCTCATAAAATAGAGAATAACCACTTGATTATGGGCAATGTTAAAATGTGGCCTGCAACAGGAGAAAGCCTCCTGAAATACTGTGGAGATTGGATTCAGTTTCGGTTTGCCTTCGATGATGGGCGCCCTATTCCTCCCGGGTGGACTGTCTTCTTGCGGACAAACCTGGGGCGGGCAAGAAGACTTGAAGAAGAGATCATCCATGCGCATTCCCATAAGTGGCCGTTAATTGGAGGATCCTGGCGCGATCTGCCGATGCCCGTTTCAGGCAGTGAAGCCTCCATAGAGATTCCCATTCACGAGGTGGGCTATTTCGAAGCCAAAGCCTATGCCAGAGATGAAGAGGGCCGCCAGATTTGGCCCGAAGGCCCCAATGTGGGCATCAGCACTCACCCCGATTTTTGCAGAACCGGCAACATCATTTACTGCTCCTTTGTCCGCCTTTTTGGTGAAAGCATCGCCGAGCGCAAAGCCCTGCCCGAAAAAACGGCTCCCGCTTTGGATACCCTCGACTCTGCCGGCTTTAGTTGTATCCCTCCCTCGGGCAAATTCCGCGACCTGGTTAAATATCTCCCCCATATCGTAGGTAATCTGGGATGCAAAATAATTCACCTGCTGCCTGTAAATCCTACGCCGACCACCTTTGCCAGAATGGGACGATTCGGCAGCCCCTACGCTGCACTGGACCTGACGGGAATTGATCCGGCTCTGGTAGAATTCGAACATCAAACCAGCCCGGCAGACCAATTCTGTGAACTCTCCGACGCCATCCATCGGCACGGTGCCCGCCTCATTATCGACCTGGCCGTCAACCATACCGGCTGGGGCTCCTGGCTGCACTCCACACATCCCGAATGGTACGTCCGCGACGAACAGGGCAACTTCGTCTCTCCGGGGGCCTGGGGGGTTACCTGGGGGGATCTTTCTGAGCTCAATACCCATCTCCCCGATCTTTGGGACTATCTGGCCGATGTCTTTCTCACCTGGTGCCATAGAGGCGTAGACGGCTTCCGCTGCGATGCCGGCTATAAAATCCCCATGGAAGCCTGGCGCTACATTATCAGCAGAGTGCGTCAGGAATTCTCAGACACGATCTTCCTCCTGGAAGGCTTGGGCGGCTCCTGGGAAGCCACTGAAACTCTGTTGACTCAAGGGCGGATGCAGTTCGCCTACTCGGAGCTCTTCCAGAACTATTCCACAAAAGATATCTCCTGGTACTTGGATTACAGCCTCAAGCAAAGCAGCCGCAAAGGTGTCTGGGTTCATTACAGTGAAACGCATGACAATAGCCGCCTGGCCGCACAGGGTAAGCAGTGGTCGCTTTTCCGCAATCAGCTTTGTGCCCTGACCAGTGTCTCGGGCGGATTCGCTTTTACTTGCGGCGTCGAATGGCTGGCCGATGAGAAAATAAATGTGCACCAGCGCACCGGTCTCTCCTGGAATAACCCCAATAACATCGTCCGGGAGCTTTCCAGGCTCAATGAGCTCTTGAGCGAGCATCCCTGCTTCTTCGATGGCGCACAATTGACCCGCCTCTCAGATGGAGGCTCTGTCTACGTGCTGCGCCGCGATTGCGCCGATCGTCTCAATACCCTCTGGATTTTTGCAAACACCGACATGGAGCATCCCGCTCAGGTCCGCCTTTTTGACAATGATCTCACCCCGGAAATGATTGATTTGCTAACCCGGGAGCGGGTCCGAGTCTCGCGGCTGGATGAAAGCGGCCGTCAGTGGATATTTGAAGTACCGCCGGGAACCTGTTGGTGCCTGAGCAAACAAACCGACGTTCTGGGTTTGAAAGGCGATGCGTACCGCAAAAAGCGCGCCATGGCTTCCTGGGCCTTGAAAGCATCCTGCCGCATCCTGCATGCTCAACCGCGCTCCGCAACCAACTGGCAGTCGCTTTCTGAGCTGGCCGCCTCCAACCCGGTTACTTACCTGGGCGCTTTGAGCAGACTCAAAGATCAAAAAGTGGATCCTAAAGAATGGATGGAGCAAATTCGCCGGGAAATGCAGTCTCCTGTCTATTGTCCGGTTGTCTCCTGGCAGCTGAGCGATCTCAGGAGGACGACGCTCCTGCCCAAAGATCACTGGCTCTATTTCAGAAATACCCAATGGCCTTTCCAGGTCCAGTTGCGCTCCAAGGATAAACACTCGCAGGTTCTTCATTCAGTGGAAACGGATAAGGGCCATATTGCCGCTTTCTCTCCCGATGAAATCCGGGATGTGCTGGCTGAGGATACCGGTGAGCTTTCCGTTGTAGGCACCATCTGGGGAGAACGGGAATACAAGGCCACGGGTAAACTCCTCTATGTCGCGGAAGATTTCCAAAACACATCGGATTTCATGCAAACCATCCTTCATGCCCCGGGGGGCAAGGAGCGATGGATTTTGCAAAGGGGCTCCCAGTACAGCATCTGCGACGATAAGGATGCGCTTGTGCTTCTCACCAATGGACGCGGCGCCATGTCACGTATTCGTGCCGACCTGGGTGCCATCCGCTCCAAGTACGATTGTCTCCTGGGCGCCAACCTGCATCCGGATTTCCCCGTGGATCGGCACGTCTTCGTCAAGCGTGCTCGTATATGGGTCAATGCCGATGGCTTTTACAGCCAGCTCAGTGCAGCCAACCTGGCAGCTTTGACCCCGGAGCCGCCCGCTAAATGGAATTTCATCGTCTCTGCAGGAGATGCACGAATTGTCCATCTCCAGCTGACTGTTGACCTCATTGAAGAACGGAATACCCTCGTACTCAAACTGGAGCGCTTAAGCGAAGTTTCGATTCCTCAGCGCTGGAAAAACCGCATCCTCTCTCCCAAGGCACATGTCAGCGTCACTGTGCGGCTCGATATTGAAGACCGGAGCTTCCACTCCGAAACACATTTGAACGATGAAAGCCGCCGGCATTTTGAAGTCAATATTCACTCCTTGCTGGATGAACCGGGCTTTGCCTTCACTCCTGCAGCCGATCGCAGCTTCAGAGCCTACACGACCGCCGGCAAATACCACCCTCAACCCGAGTGCTGCAACCAGATACTTCACCCCTTTGAAGCCACCCGCGGACAGTTAGACCGAGGCGATGCATTCAGCCCCGGCTGGTTCGAGCTTCCGCTATCAGAGAATCAGCCGGTTTACATGGTTGTCGATGCGGAAAAAGAGCCCATCAGCAACGAAGAAATGTCCTGGTTTGAAGAGCGCCGCCAGGTGCAAAGTAGTGACCTCCTGAAAAAATATACCCGTCCTCTCACGGATATCTGGGAGCGGGAATTGCTCCTGGGAGCCAAAGCTTTTCTCGTACGCCGAGGCGCTGACCGCGGCCGCACCGTCATTGCCGGTTATCCCTGGTTCCTGGATTGGGGCCGCGATACTCTCATCTCTGCTCGAGGCTACCTGGCTGCAGGCTACTGGTCCGAAGTTTTGGAGCTCCTGCAAGTTTTTGGGCGAATGGAGAAAAATGGCACCCTTCCCAATGTCATCTATGGCGATAATGACTCCAACCGCAATACATCCGATGCTCCTCTCTGGTTCGGTGTCGTATTGGAGGAAGCCGCTGCGCTGGCCGAGAATTACCGCTTCACAAGCGAACAGGTTTATCAAACGCCGCTCGAAAACCAGGAGCAAACCCTCCTGGATGTCCTCAAGAGCATAGCCACTCATTACATTCAGGGCACTCCCAATGGTATCTTTGTGGACCCGGATTCCGGCCTGGTCTGGAGCCCTGCACATTACACCTGGATGGATACGAACTACCCGGCAGGCACACCCCGCTGCGGTTACCCGATCGAGATTCAGGCTCTTTGGATACGGCTTCTACGCCAACTCTCACGTTTGGCCCCGGCCGAGACAGAATGGGAAAAATGGGCGTTGAAAGCCGAGCAATCCCTGCAGCTTTATTTCTGGCTACCGGAAAAGAAATGGTTTGCCGATGGCCTCTGGGCTGAAGATAAAAAACCCGCCGCCCAGGCCCGAGTCGATGACGCACTGAGACCCAACCAGTTCCTACCCATTTCCTTCGGACTTTTCGATGTTGAGAAGTCCCAGCGTGCACTTCGGGCCGCTCTCCGGCATTTGGTTATTCCCGGCGCCATGCGCTCTCTGGCTCCCCTGCCAGTATCCTGCCTTGCTCCCGTTTTCGGCCCTGAAGGCCGTCTCTTAAACAATCCGGGCCACCCCTATTGGCCGCAATATGAAGGCGATGAAGATACACGCCGCAAACCCGCCTATCACAACGGCACCGCTTGGGGGTACATGTTGCCGGTCTTTTGTGAAGCCCTTGCCAAGGCCTGGCCCCAGGATGAAACTGCCCGCAAAGCCGCTCTTGCTTACCTGAAAAGCGCAGAATACTGGACCTCGAGAAACTGCCTGGGTCACATCCCGGAAATCATGGACGGAGACGCTCCGCACACACCCCGCGGCTGTGATGCCCAGGCTTGGTCGATTTGTGAAACCCTGCGCGTCTGGAAACTTCTGAAAAAGGAAGATGAATAATCGGTGATGAGCTCTAAACGCTCATATCAATAATCATCCTTCTATCCTTTCCAATATGGAAATTGAGAACCTCCGCCTCAACGCGGATCGGTCCTCCCAGTGTTTCTACTGAGAAAGTAGAGCTCCCGTGCGGAACCTGGAGTTTCTCGGGCAGCTTAATTCCCGTGGTATTGAGCGTCTTGAGCTCCAGGGTAAAAGGAAGATCATTCTCAAATATCACCTCATTAGGCCCAACTCCGGTCTGCTTGGGAGTATAGCTAAAACATCTGTTGAAAATGGTAAGCAGCCACTTTTCATCCCCGATCAGGAGGTCGCGCTCTCCCGGCAGATAATAGTAAATAGCCGTCCGCCCGGCAAAAAGAGCCTCCCGGACCCCTTCAACTGAGCGATCCCGGGCGAAGATAAGTGTCATTGGCCGATGTTCCCCGGCACTCCAATCGGTCAGGTACGCCGTCGCTTTGTGGGCATCGGAGTTTCCCAGCATCGTCGCCCGATACTTCTGGCACCACTCCATGACGTCAGGTTGATAATCCCGCGCATCCCCTTCAAAGCCATTCACGACCTCAAAGCCGTGCAGGATTCCTTCTTTGAGAAATTCATCCATTTGCGGATACCAGGTAGCCTTGGGCTCTTTTTGTCCCCAGGCAGGGTGATTCCAAAAAATAAAGGCCTCCTGTTTGGCTGCCGCCCGCACCGCATCTTCGAACTTTTCTGTAATCAGTGCATTGAAATCTTTCAGAAACAGCGCATTCAGGTGTTTTGCATAGGGCTCGGACCGAGTAATTTCCAAACCGGGTATTAACAAAATATCCGATGCGGTTGCTTTGGGCAAAGCCAGCTCATAGGCCCGCCCCAGATCCATGTTGGCAATATCGGCTTTGAACGGTCTTACTTCAATATGGTCAGAGAGACAGATCACGTCCAGCCCCTCACGCTTAGCCTCTTCCACACGGGCTCCGGGACGGAGATCGCCATCCGAGAAAACCGTATGCTGATGCAAATCCGCCAGTAGCGTGACAAATCCGCCGATGTTCGGGAATTTAGGATTAACCGGCTGGTTTCCCCGGCCCTGCCTACGAGGAATACGCAGCATCTGCTCCCGCCCTTGAGGCAGTTGCTGAGCCGACGCGCAACCATCCCCAGCAAAAAAACTGGCAGCACCCGCTAAACCTGCGAGCGAACCTTTTTTCAAAAAATCACGGCGTGTTAAGCTTTCCATTCTGTTCTCCTTATTCATTACTTTTTTCGAATAAATCGTTATCTCTATTTTTTAAGCAGTCTCTCTGCGGCTTTGGCCTCTTCCACCCATTTGACCGCAACCTCTTTCATGAACCGATCCTTATCCTTGCGGAGCTGCTCCATATCCAGCCCGATATATTTCTGGGCCTTTTCTTTGGTGGAAATATCCGGCATGGGTACCGGCTCCTGATATCCATTATGAGCAAGCACACGGGCAATTTCCAGCCTGGCCTCCATCGCCCGGGCAATTCCGTTACTCATGATACGGACCACCTCCTGCGGGGCGTGGAAAGAGCCGCCATGTGAGGCGACCGAGTAATCCCAGCGCCACTGAGCCTGACGGATCAGCTTCAGAGCCGGCTGCATTTGCTCCTCTGTGGCACCCTTTTCCCAGGCAAAAGCCGCTTCTATATGAGCACGGGTGAGGATATCTTCCAATTGATCACGCACTTCTTCGCATTTGCGTTGACGCTCAAAGACGCTCTGGCGAAGCGTCTCTTCGCTCAGACGATGGCAAGTCTGGCAGGTACGGTTCATCTCGGCCAGGGGGCTGCGTATATGGTGATCAGAGAATTTCACGCCTCCTTCGCTGATATAAGGCATGTGGCAATCGGCACAGGCGACTCCCCGTTGCGCATGAACCCCCATCTGGCTCAGCTCGAAATCAGGATGCTGCGCTTTCAAAATCGGTGCACGGCTTAACGCGTGAATATAGTCCGTGTACTCATAAGAATCGTAGTATTCTTCAGCCGCCTCCATCGTCATCCCCTTATCCCACGGGAAGGTCAGATACTTCCCCTCGCCTTTGAAGTAATACTCCACGTGACACTGCGCGCAAACCAGAGACCGCATCTCCTGCAACGTGGATTGATTGATATCTTTCCCCTGGCGCTCAAAGGCCTCGATCAACGCCGGCCGGCTGATATGAAGGTCCATTGTCTTGGAATCATGGCAATCCGCGCAACCAATCGGGTTGACGATTTCCGGCCCCATCTCCGACCAGGCACTCTTATAGAATGCGCTCACTCCCAGCTTATTCATCATTCGGGGAACATCCGGGCTCTTGCAGCTCCAGCAGGTTGCCGGCTGTACATCACCCGCCTGGCCTACTCCCGGAGCGCCTGTACGCAATGTCTGCCTCACATCCCCAACCGCGTGCATATGGCCTCTGGGAGTAGAATAATCTTTCGCAAAAGAGTACCCGGCCCAGAGAATCACCATGTCCGGCCGCTCTTCCAGCACATCCACAGCTTGGCTCCCGTTAAATTCACTCTTGAAGGAAGTATCAGCCGTCTGCCGCCAGGTCTCGTATTCTCGCGGGTAGTTTGCTTTATAAACCTCGTTGCGGGACTCCATATCCGCAATATCCACTTTCTTATTCGCGTAAATAGAAACGACCTCGGCCCGCCTCTCCGTAATGGAGGCGGCAAGTATCCCCATGACGAAAACAGCCGCCATCGCTCCGAAGAAGAGCAGCCATCCTTGCCAGCTTTTCAGTTTCATCTTTTCTATATCCATAATTTTACTTGGGTTAAATTAAATTGATTTCTATTTCTTCTTCTCCCTGCCCAGTTCGTTCTCCAACCATTCGGGAACGATGGATTCGGGGAAAGGCACCCGCGAATTCGGAGTCGATGAAAGGCTCGTTTTTCCTCCATGCGGCACACCCCGATGGCAAGTCCAGCAAGTCGTCCCCTCACCTGACTCGATCTCTTTAGCCCCCACGCACCCGGTCTTAACAAACTCCGTATTGAGCTGGGTATGGCAGCGGACGCAGTTCTCCTGAATCACAACCTGGCTTTCAGAAATTGCTGTAATCACCTGATGTTCTCCGCGCATCGTAAAAATCGCGGCATGACGTGAGCCATCCTTCGCTTTGAAATACCATTTCCTCAAGATGCTGTCCTGCGGCACATGGCAGTCGTTGCAGACCGTATCCCGTCCGTGCGAACTGTGCTTCCAGGTCGCGTAAAAAGGCCCCATGATATGGCAGTTTATACAAACATCCGGATCGTCCATCAGATAGGAGTAGGCCCGTGAGGCATAGCTCATATAAACAACCAGGCCGGCAAACACCCCGCAAAACAGGATGGCGATCGCCTTGGCCCGGGTAGTCGGCAAAAAAACACTTAGCCCCTTAAAAAGGTATTCCTTCCCGGTTTTTATATAAGCGTTTATCCGCATCACTAGCTATCTGAATTCTAAGATGTTTCTTTATTTGAAAGCAATACTTTTGTCCATAAAATTGATCGTCTCTGTCCCAACAACCTTTTCCACTTTTTTAAAAAACAGATATCCTCAAAAACCGGTGCGAAAAAGAAGAGGTTCTGATGCCATTTTTTACCCCCTCGTTTTGCCCACAGCTCACTGCTTTTTTACTTTTTCAGACGCATAAATATGCTATACTGTTCCTTGCGTTACTATGGCAATAGTAAAACCATTTGCTGCAATCAGACCCAGGCCTGAAATAGCGGGCCAAATCTGCGAACTACCCTATGATGTTGTTTCCACCGCCGAAGCGCGCGAGCGTGCTAACGGCAAAGAACACAGCTTCTATAGGATCAGCCGTGCTGAGATTAATTTCGACAACGGCATAAACCCTTATTCAAGCGAAGTCTATGCAAAAGCTCGTGACCTCTTCCAGGAATGGGTGGCCGAAGGTTTGCTGAGAAAAGATGCTGAGCCCTGCTATTATCTTTATCGCCAGATCATGGGCAATCATACCCAAACCGGATTGGTTGCTACCGTCAGCGCTGAGGAATATCTGAGCGGAATCATCAAAAAGCATGAGTTCACCCGCCCGGATAAAGAAAACGACCGCATTAACCACATTGAAGCACTCAATGCTCAAACGGGTCCCGTTTTCTTGACCTACCACTCCAACTCGGCCTTAAACACCCTCTTTGCGGCTAAAACCCGTGAAACTCCCGTTGTGGATTTCACCGGCATTGACGGAGTCAGACACGAAGCTTGGGTCATCTCCGATAAAAGCATCTTGAAATCCATCGAAAAAGAATTCGAACGGATGCCTCATCTCTACATCGCCGACGGTCATCATCGGAGTGCGGCGGCGGCAAAAATCTATCAGACAAGAGGCGGTAAAAACGGCAGCCAATACTTTTTGGCCGTTATCTTCCCTCATGATCAGATGCAAATCCTTCCCTACAACCGGGTAATTAAAGACCTGAACGGTTTGAGTCAAAGCGAGTTTTTAGAGAAACTCGAGACTGTCTTCACCGTGCTGGAGAAACCATTTGATAAGCCCGCCAGGAATAAGGAAGTCGGACTCTTTATCGGCGGCCGCTGGTATGGTCTCAGATTCAAAACGGGCCTCTCTAACGGAGGCAATCCGCGCGACCAATTGGACGTCCAGATCCTCCAGGATAAAGTTTTGGCTCCCATCCTGGGCATAAAAGACCCTCGCACCAGCGAGCGTATCTCCTTTGTCGGAGGGATCCGAGGCACCGTCGAGCTTGAGCAGATGGTCTCCTCAGGCCAATACGTATGTGCCTTTTCTATGTACCCGACTCAGATCGAGGAAGTCATGGATATTGCTGATCAAAACGAAGTCATGCCCCCCAAAAGCACCTGGTTTGAACCCAAACTTCGGGATGGTATGTTTATCTATCGATACGAGAAAAACTAATAGCCAGAATGAATCAAAAAATGAATCCGGACTCAACGGCGCCTGAGGAAAAGATCTCCTTTGAAGAGGGCATCGCAAAACTCAGAACGCTGGTTTCCGAGATGGAGTCAGGCAACCTGGGCCTTGAAGAAATGATCGCTTCCTATGGAGAGGGAGTGAAGCTCATTAAATATTGCGAGAAAAGACTCGGCGAGGCTGAAGGCAAAATCCGCGAACTGGTGGAAAAAGGCGGACAAATTTCTCTTAAAACCAGGGAGGGTAAATGAGCAGCTATCTGGACATGGTCAATTCCCCCGAGCACGTAAAAAAGCTCAAACCCGACCAGCTGATTGAGCTGGCGGCCGAGATGCGTAATGAAATCGTGACGAAGGTCGCCAACTGCGGCGGGCATCTGGCTTCCAACCTGGGTATTGTCGATTTAACGATTGCTCTCCACTGGGTTTTTGAAACCCCGAAAGATAAATTCCTCTGGGATGTAAGCCACCAGGTTTACGCTCATAAACTTTTGACCGGCAGAAAAGACCGCTTTCATACGATCCGCCAGACAGGCGGCCTCAGCGGCTTTGCACTCCGTTCGGAAAGCGAGCATGATTGCTTCGGTGCCGGCCACGCCGGTACTGCCCTTTCAGCCGCACTGGGTATGGCTGTCGCGCGCGACAAACGAGGCTCCAATGAAAACGTCGTCGCTATTTTCGGCGATGCGGCTCTCACCAACGGCATCTCCTTTGAAGCGCTCAACAACATTGCCAGCAGCACCAAAAAATTTATCGCCATCCTGAACGACAACAAGTGGAGCATTGATCGCAATGTAGGCGCTGTTTCCAACTTCCTGAACCGCCTGTTGATGCGGCCCACCTTCAACAAACTCCAACGCGAGTTTGAGCGCTGGCTCAATAAACTGCCCGATCAACATGCCTCACGGGTCAGACGTATCTCCAGTAAAGCCGGAGAGGCCTTTAAACTGGCAGTCACCTCTATTTCTATTCGGCCCAATGAGGGGCAGGCACTTCCTTCCACAGAGAATCAGCAGGATTATAACGTGGATGGCAAAGGCGGAGGCGGCACCAGCAGCTCTTTCTTTGAAGACCTGGGTTTCAAATACCTGGGACCCATGGATGGACATGACATCCCGACTTTGATCAGGGCTCTTGAGTTTGCCCGCGAGTCGGATTCTCCCATTGTCCTGCACGTCATTACCACCAAGGGTAAGGGCTATGAGCCGGCCATGACTCAGCCCACTCGTTTCCACGGTATTGGCCCCTACAATCCGGAAGATGGTTTGGCCATTAAGTCAAAAACGCCTACTCCTCCTTCCTGGCAGAAAGTCTTCGGAGATACGATGCTCAAGCTTTGTAAACGTGATGAAAAGATTGTCGGCATCACGGCTGCCATGCCCAGTGGAACAGGCCTGGATATACTGGCCAGAGAACGTCCCCAGCAGTACATTGATGTCGGAATCGCCGAGGAACATGCCGTTGTATTCGCCTCGGCCATGGCAACTATGGGGTTCCATCCCGTTGTCGCGATTTACTCCTCTTTCATGCAGCGCGCCTTCGATTGCGTCATGCATGATGCGACTCTTCAATCTCTGCCAGTCGTCTTTTGTATGGATCGGGCGGGACTCTCTCCTAACGATGGCCCTACCCATCACGGCGTCTTTGATATCTCTTTCCTGCGGCCCCTGCCTAACCTCATCCTGATGTCTCCACGCAACGAAGACGAGCTTCAGGATATGCTCTACACGGCAACGCGTCTGAATCAGCCCGCAGCCATCCGCTATCCTCGCGGCCCCGCTGAAGGCGTCCCCGTTAAAGAAACACCTTCTGCCCTGGAAATCGGCAAAGGTGAAGTCGTCAAAAGCTGGGATAAAACCGAAGGCCGCAAGATCGCTATCTTTGCCTTGGGCAATATGAACTCCATGGCTCTTAAGGCAGCCGAGGCGCTTTCCCAGGAAGGCTACGAAACTGCTGTCATTGACCCGCGCTTCATCAAGCCCCTGGATGAGCAGCTCACTCTTTTCTATGCACAAAATGCGGATCTGCTGATCACCGTTGAAGACCACATGCTTCAGGGTGGCTACGGCAGCGCGGTCCTCGAGCTCCTCAGCAATCACTCCATTCAGGTCCCCGTGATTCGAATCGGCTGGCCTGATAAGTTTGTGGAGCATGCCACCACCACTGAAGAGCTTCAGAATAAATATGGTTTGAATGTGGAGACCATTCTGGAAAAAGTAAAACATCACTTCAGTGACGCTGAAGGGCAATCACATAAACAATTTAAAATCTACGGGGCTTCACCCCTCTAAACTTTTTGCCGATACCGGCACAACACCTGAAATTTTTAGAACAAACGACAGATGAAATACACGACAGTAACCCCTCCGGAAGGCGGAAAAATCCAGAACGTCAACGGCAAACTCAGCGTACCCGATCATCCCATAATTCCTTTCATTCGTGGTGATGGTACCGGTCCCGATATCTGGGCCGCTAGCCAGAGGGTATTTGATGCAGCGGTTTCACAAGCCTATAAAGGCAGCCGCAAAGTCTCCTGGTTCGAAGTATATGCAGGCGAATTAGCCAAACAAAAATTTGATACATGGCTTCCCGATGATACCGTCAATGTTTTCCGTGATTATCTGGTCGGCATCAAAGGACCTCTCACCACGCCTATTGGCGGTGGGTTCCGCTCTCTCAATGTCGCCCTGCGTCAGATGCTCGATCTCTATGTCTGTCTGCGTCCTGTCCAGTATTTCGCCGGTGTTCCCAGCCCCGTCAAACATCCTGAAAAGGTGAACATGGTAATCTTCCGTGAAAACACAGAGGATATCTATGCCGGAATTGAATACGTAGCCGGCTCACCCGAAGCCGCCAAGATTCTGGAGTTTCTCAAAAAAGAATTCCCCAAAGATTTCAAAAAAATCCGCTTTGGAAATGAAGAGTCTCCCATGGTTGGCATCGGCATCAAGGCCATTTCTCGGGAAGGCACTGAGCGTTTGGTGAAATCCGCCATCCAATACGCCCTGCGTGAAAAGCGCAAAAGCGTCACACTCGTCCACAAAGGCAACATCATGAAATACACTGAGGGGGCCTTCCGTGATTGGGGCTATGCCTGCGCTGAAGAGCTCTTCGGCAACCAGGTTTATACTTGGGCCCAATGGGGAAGAACCAGTAAAGCTCATGGTGAGGAAGCCGCCAATGAAGAGCAGAAAAAGGCCCTGGCTGCTGGTGCTATTCTGATAAAAGATGCAATTGCCGACATCACCCTCCAGCAAATATTGACCCGCCCCGCTGATTTCGATGTCATCGCCACACCAAACCTTAACGGCGATTACCTCTCCGATGCCCTGGCTGCACAGGTTGGCGGAATCGGCATCGCGCCCGGCGGTAATATCAATTACACCACCGGCCACGCTATCTTTGAGGCCACACATGGAACGGCACCCAAGTACGCCAACCTGGATAAAGTTAATCCCGGCAGCGTCATCTTGAGCGGTGAAATGATGTTCCGCTATCTGGGCTGGACCGAGGCCGCCGATCTGATCATTGCCGGTTTGAATGGCGCTATCTCATCCAAGCGGGTCACTTATGATTTTGCACGCCTCATGGACCACTCCACCGAAATCAAATGCTCTGAATTCGGAGACAATATCATCTCCAACATGAAGTAGTAATTCTAATATCTTGAAATAATTTTTTTTCACTGGAACTAAAAAAACTGTGCATCAGTCCTCTTCCGCCTTATAATTCAAGCGCGGTTGATAAAGACGAACATGAAGAAAATCGAAGCAATCATCAGACCTTATAAACTCGAAGACGTTAAACAGGCTCTTTCCTCCCTCGGGATTGATGGAATGACCGTAACCGAAGTCAAGGGATTCGGCCGCCAAAAGGGCCATACGGAAATATACCGCGGTAGTGAATATACTTTGGATTTTTTACCCAAGATTCGCATCGAAATCGTCCTCCCCGATAACCAGGTCGCGCAGGCCGTCAAAGTGATCGTTGAGTCTGCCAGAACCGGAAAAATCGGTGATGGAAAAATTTTTATCTATCCGGTAGAAGACGCTATTCGAATCCGGAGCGGTGAGATGGACGAAAACGCCCTGCACTGATTTTCAGATTGTTTTCAAAATTCTTGTGTTTATCCTCCTTTTCTCTGGAAGAGGAGGATTTTTTACTTTAGGATGGGGCCCGGGATTGCCTGCGTAGCATCCATTACCCGGGCTTCCACACTCATAGATGAATACACCCAAAACTGTCATTGAAATGGCAAAAAAGTATGCCGCAAGAATGGTAGACTTGAAGTTTGTGGATACTTTCGGTACTTGGCAACATTTTACAGTTCCTGTTCGCGAACTGAGTGAAGATTCCTTTTCGGAAGGTTTTGGCATCGACGGCTCCTCCATTCGGGGGTGGAAGAGCATCGAAGCCAGCGACATGCTGGTCGTCCCTGATCCTAATACCGCCTTCATGGATCCCTTCTGTGCCGTCCCTACCCTGAGCCTGACTTGCACAGTTCAGGAGACAAGCACACGCGAGCTCTACAACCGCGACCCTCGGGTCATTGCCCAACGCGCGGAAAATTTCCTCGAAGGAAGCGGGTTCGCTGATACCGCCTATCTGGGCGCAGAGGCTGAGTTTTTCATCCTCGATAGTGTTCGCTATGAAAATAAGAACCACTCTGCCATGTTCGAAATTGATTCCGCTGAAGGAATCTGGAACAGCGCGCGCGAGGAAATGCCCAACCTGGGGTACAAGGTGCGGCATAAAGAAGGTTATTTCCCGGTAGCACCCACCGATTCTCTTCAGGATATTCGCACCGAAATGGTGCTCGTCATGGAAGAGCTCGGTTTGCAGGTAGAGCGCCATCATCGCGAGGTCGCTACTGCAGGGCAGACAGAAATCGATTTTTGCTTCGACACGCTCCTGAAATCTGCCGACAAGATGATGGTGTTTAAATACGTGGTGAAAAATGTCGCTTTGCGCCATAGTAAAACCGCGACCTTCATGCCCAAGCCGATGTTCGCAGATAACGGTTCAGGCATGCACATCCATCAATCCCTCTGGAAAAAGGGCAAGCCGCTCTTTGCCGGCAGCGAGTACGCAGGCTTAAGCCAGATGGCCCTCCACTATATGGGCGGCATCTTGAAGCACGCGCGTGCTCTTTGCGCCTTTTGCAGCCCCTGCACTAACTCCTACAGGCGCCTGGTTCCCGGCTACGAAGCCCCGATCAACCTGGCCTACAGTGCCAATAACCGCAGCGCTGCCATACGCATCCCGACTTTCAGCTCCAATCCCAAAGCCAAGCGCATTGAGTACCGCCCGCCTGATCCCTCCGCAAATCCTTATCTGGCCTACTCTGCCCTTTTGATGGCGGGTCTGGACGGTGTGATGAATAAAATCGACCCCGGCGAGCCGATGGATAAAAACATCTATGAGCTCCCTCCTGAAGAGCTTAAGAACATCCCTCACGTTCCCTCGAGCCTGGGTGATGCCCTGAACTATCTGGAGCAGGATCATGAGTTTTTATTGAAGGGTGATGTCTTCAGCCGCGACTTCCTGGAAACCTATGTCCGGATCAAACGCAAAGAAGATTCGACTCTCCGCTTACGCCCTCATCCCATCGAATACGAAATGTATTACGACGTTTAGAGCGTAATAATTCGCCTGTAAGCGGCTTTTCCCAAAAAAAGGACGTACTCTCAAAGTACGTCCTTTTTTCATGTATATGCGTTACCTCCAGAAAAGAACAGCGAGGATAGTTGTCTACCCTCGCTCGCTTTAAAACAGTTAAAATTCTTTTCTACAGCCCCAAGCCTGAGCTTAGCTCTTCTTGCCGGAAAGATGCGATTCTTTTTCCTTAACCGCCAAGGCACTCTTTCCGATACGGCTGCGCAGATAGGTCAATTTGGCTCTGCGAACTTGACCCTGGCGCTCCACCACCACTTTTTCAATACGCGGTGAATGGACAGGGAAAACACGCTCCACTCCCTCTCCGTAGCTGATACGACGAACGGTGAAGGTTTCATTCAAACCGTGCCCGCGACGGCCAATCACAACACCGGTAAAAACCTGGATGCGCTCCTTCTGGCCTTCAACCACTTTGGTGTGCACATTCACCGTATCGCCTACTGAGAAGGCTACTGTGTCCTTCCTGGTGTAGGCGGACTCGATCTTATCTAATAATGCCTGATTCATAAACTTATTTAACACGAGCCGGAAGCTTCCTGCTCCCCGCTCTTTTCTAACAAATCCGGCCGCACCGCAGCCGTCTTTAATACAGATTGCTCGCTACGCCACTGAGCGATGCGAGCATGGTGCCCCGAAAGTAAAACCTCCGGCACCTTCATTCCACGAAATACCGCTGGCCTCGTATAGTGAGGATACTCCAGAGAGTTCGTGCTGAAAGACTCTTCATAAGAGCTCTCATCTTTACCCAGAGCACCCGGCAGCAGCCTGGTCACCACATCGATCACGACCATCGCCGGCAGCGCCCCATTGGTAAGCACATAGTCTCCAATAGAGAGCTCCTCATTTGCCCAGACCTGGAGGACTCGTTCGTCAAAACCTTCGTAACTTCCGCATACCAGTACAATATGCTCCCGGCTCGAAATATCCCGGGCAATTGCCTGGTTAAATTTTCTGCCCGAAGGAGTCAGGAAAATCACATGACTCTCTTCATTCGTTAACGCTTCCAAGGCTTCAAAGAGCGGCTCGGGCTTGAGCAACATCCCGGCTCCTCCCCCAAAGGGCCTGTCATCCACCGTTTGGTGCAAATCGTGAGTATACTCCCGCAAGTTATGGATTTTCAGTTCAATCAACCCATTCTCACGAGCTCGCTGGACTATGCTTTCATCCAGCGGTCCGCTAAACATCTTCGGAAATAATGTGAGTACATCTATTTTCATGCACCCCATCCACTCCCAAAAAAATTCACGTACCTTTCAACGAGAGCTGTTTTAGACCTCTCTCTCGGTCGTATCATCTTCAAATTCAGGGCCATTGACCTCTTCGATCAACTCCAGCACGCTTCGCTTACCCTGTTTTGCACTGCCTGCAACAAGCAATGCACGGATCGCATTTATGGTGCTACCCTTGCGTCCTATCACCCTGGCCGTATCAACCGGGTTGACTCTCAATTGATAAACGGTAACCCCATTGCGCTCCACCGGTTTGATGTCGACATCTTCCGGCTCTTCAACAAGGTTCTTGAGAACATATTCAAGAAACTCTTGCATACAAAACTCTTAAACGGCCTGTGAAGAACGCTCTCTGGCTATCATGCTGGCTACGGTTATCGTAGGCTGAGCCCCACATTTGATCCAGTAATCCAAGCGGTCAAGCTTGAGCTTGGTATTATCACCCTTCTTCAGCGGCTCATAATATCCAACCTCTTCAATGAACTTTCCATCACGAGGACTGCGGCCATCCACCACCACTACACGATAGGCAGGCTGATTCTTCGCCCCCATGCGTTTCAAACGAATTCTTACCATATCTTATTACTTCTACTTGCAGAACAAGTTATCCCTTAAGGGACCAACTCTGCCCCAAAAGGCCCTCCAGATTACTCCGTCCCTCCAAAATTTGCAAGTACCGATTTGGCACTCTTCGCTTAAAATACGCGAATTATATCCCAGTTGTATTAAATCCCCCCCTTTGGTACAATGCGCCGTCCTTTGGGACTAGAGGAATAGAATATGAAAAAAAGTGTAAAAACGCGCAAGGTTTCCGGAGTTGAAAGTATCGAACCGGCCATTACACCTTTAGCCGATTCTCCGGTTATTCCTCGCACTTCAAAAGTCCCACCGATTGGCGCACCGCGTCTGGATATCCCTCAAGGTCTCTGGACCAAGTGCCCCAAGTGCAGTGAGCTCCTCTACGATAAATACCTGGATGACAATCTCAAGGTTTGTATGCACTGCGCTTACCACTTCCCCTACAGTGCGCGCGAACGCATTAATTCTCTGGTGGAAACCTGCTCTTTTGAGGAAATGGATGCAGATTTGCGGAGCGTAGATATTCTCTCCTTCAGCGGCCCCAGCAGCTACCCCGAAAAACTTCAGCAACATGAAAAGGCGACCAACCTGCGCGACGCCATCATTACCGGAGTCGGCAAAATCGGAGAATACAGAGTCGCTCTGGGCGTCATGGATTTTAAATTCCTGGGTGGCTCCATGGGAAGCGTCGTCGGTGAAAAAATCACTCGTCTGGTCGAAGAAGCCACCGACCGCAACCTGCCCGTCATTATTTTTTCAGCCAGCGGTGGAGCCCGAATGTATGAAGGCGTATTCAGCCTGATGCAAATGGCCAAAACCAGCGCTGCCCTCGCCTTCCATTCGCAGGCAAATCTCCCCTTTATCAGTGTTCTGACCGATCCGACAACCGGTGGCGTGACCGCCAGCTTCGCCTCCCTGGGCGATGTCATCCTGGCTGAACCTCATGCCATGATCGGCTTTGCGGGTCCCCGCGTAATCCGAGATACAACCCATGCAGACCTTCCTCCAGGTTTTCAAACCTCTGAGTTTCTCATGCAGCATGGATTTATCGACCTCATTGTTGACCGTACGGATATGAAAAGGACCTTGGTCTCTCTCCTGGGCTACATGTCTGCTCCCAAAGCTTCTTTTTTCGAGACGCAGGATTTTACCGCGCCCTAAGCTGCTCGAACTTTTCAAAAAAAGAAGGAAAACTCTTTTCCACGCACTTCGGGTTCTTAATCACGATCCCCGGCACTCCCAGTCCCAGAAGCGAAAAACAAAAAGCCATCCGGTGATCGTTATAGGTCTCAATCTCTGCCCCGTGGAGCCGGGATGGGTAAACCTTTAACGTGTCCCCTTCCTCTTCAACCCGGGCCCCGCAGCGTCCTAATTCAGTTCGTAAAGCCTGGACCCTCTCGCACTCCTGAACCCTGAGCCGCCCCAGATCGGTAAAAGTCACTGGCGACTCCGCTTGGGTGGCCAATACGATAGCCGTCATGATGCTGTCGCCCAGATCCCGTTCCCGCGAGACCGTTGGCGGTAGCGGCATAAAGCGGGGAAAAGCCTCATCAGGCTGCCATCCCGAGCTGGGCCAGTGCAACACTGACACCGGCTTATTATCGGGATACCCGCTTGCCCAAACATTGGCTCCGTAAAAATAGCTGCCGCTGGATGCATCAGGCTCAACATCAAAACATCCCCCATTCCGGGGAAAAACAGAAAGCAGCTCTCGCGTCATCCGTAAATATCCGGCTTCTTTTCCTGATATCTCGACCTGCCAATCCCCGCGGTCAGCGCACAGCATAAGAGCCGATGCGAATTGAGAGCTCTCTTGCTGGGAAATGGTGCAGCGGCCGCCCGTTACAGGACGCTCCGAGCCAATTACGGCCGGCAGAAAACCTTCTCTTTCCGCAATAACTGTATATCCCAACTGCCGCAGCGCCAGGAAAAGCTCCTTCTGAGGACGCTCCCTCATCCGCTCAGTACCATCAAGCCGATACCATCCTCCTGCAGCGGCACAAAGGAAGGCCATCAGAAAACGGGACGATGTTCCCGAGTTGGCGATATAAATCTCCATCGGGTGCGAAAAACTTCCTCCCATCGGCCTCCGGTCTCCCAAACCTTGTACTCGGAAAATTCTATTAGAGCTCTCTTCCGGATCTTGCGTCACGCTCAGTTCAAGCCTCATCTTCTGCATGGCTTCCACCATGACCCGAGTATCCTCGCTCCAGAGCGCACCGCGCAGAGTAACCTCCCCGTGAGCCAGCGCGGCCAGGATCAACGCACGGTTGGTAATGCTTTTGGAACCGGGAATCGTCAACCGGGTTTCCTTCAGTCCCTTCAAGGGCTCAATCTCTATTGATCCGGGCCACTCTTTCACCTGTCACCCCGCACTGCTCAGGAATTAAATATACTTTCTAGCTGGAGCACATTCTGCCGAACGCCTTCCTCAACTTCCATGCGGTCTTGGACCACCTTGCACGCATGGATCACGGTCCCGTGGTCTCTGCCACCGAAAGCCAGCCCGATAGCCGTTAGAGAATTGTCGGTCAATTGCCGGCTTAAATACATGGCCACCTGACGCGGAAAAGCGATGTTGCCGGGTCTGCGCTTGCCCGTAATATCCGTTGTCCGGATGTCGAAGAAACGGGCAACCTCTCTTTGAATCGCATCAATAGTCGGCGCCTGTATATTCTGGCGGCTCAATAGCTCCTGCAAAACCAGTTGCGCTGTTTCGATACTCCAGGAGGCTTTCGTCAGGGTGATATAAGAGCTGAGCCGTATCAGGGCTCCCTCCAACTCGCGGACATTGGCCCGAATCTTTTGAGCCAGGAAGCTCACGATATCCCCGGGCACATCAACTTTCATCGCCACTGCCTTTTGCTTTAAAATCGCCATACGAACCTCCACATTGGGCGGCTGCAAATCCGCCACCAGTCCCCAGCTGAACCGTGAAACCAGCCGCGCCTCAAGCGCCTTAATCTCACCCACCGGACGGTCAGAGGTCAGCACAATCTGCTTTTTGATATCATGCAGCGAATTGAACGTATGATAAAACTCCTCCTGCAAGCCTTCTTTATCGGTCAGAAACTGAATATCATCAATGAGGAGCACATCCACACTGCGGTACCTTTTGCGAAAACGGTCGCAGCGCTTATCACGGATCGCCTCAATGTACTCATTCATGAATTTCTCCAGCGATACGTAAACCACCTTCATCCCCTGTTTATGCTTGAGGACATAGTTGCCGATCGCGTGAAGCAGATGCGTCTTGCCCAGGCCCACTCCTCCATAAATAAAAAGTGGATTGTAGCTCCTTCCGGGCTCATGCGCCACAGCCAGAGCTGATGCATGGGCCAGGTTGCTGTTTGTCCCGACTACGAACGTATCAAAAGTATATTTCGAATTCAGACTGGTCTGAATTTCGGAGCTTGCCTTGGGAGTATAGACCGTAGGCGGAACCGGTGGCAGAGCGCTATTTGAAGCAGAATTCTCTCCGTTTACCCTTTCCTCTTCAGTCGCTTCCTCCTCAATGGCTACAGTCTCTGAATTCCCTTTCTCCTCAGGAAAAGGCACCACCGAAAGCTGCACCGTTATCGATTCGCCCGTAAGAGTACACAAGCTCTCTTCAATCACGCCCACGTAATTTGTCTGAAGCCATATCTGGGAAAACTCATCCCAGACGCCTAAGGTCAGTGTGTTGCTCTGATATTCCAACACCCTCAGCCTTCCAATCCAAAGTCGGAAGATTTCCGCATTAAAGACCTCCTTCAGTCTTTCGCAAGCCCTCTCCCACAGTTGTTTTGCCAGCATACAGTCTTAAAAGTTATACAAAAGTTCCAGGTTATTCACGATTCGACTTTTTCCAGATCACTCGTTCTCCCAATCTTTCAAAACAAACAGGTTATCACTACCTTACGGGCTTTTATCTCCGCACGACACGATAAACATGCCATAAAAATAAGTTCTTGAAATTAAACAGGTTGAGACAACATGAACCGCCGGCAATCCATTCAAAAAAATATTCCATTGCCGAGCAGTCGTCCGCTTACCGGGTAACACTCTAACCTTACAATGCGCCTGTGACCAGAAGAATATATTCACACTTATTCACATATTATTCACAAGCTTCATGCCCCACTGCCGCTAATCCCTTAAAACTAAGAATTTTTGCGGATTCTGAATCCCCGTCAGACCTCGCCCGCTCGCTTTATTTATTTATTTTTTTTCTCCGTGCCACTCTCCATTTCGCGGTATTGGCGGCATCACTCCAATAAAAAACAGCAGGCGCTAAACCTGCTGTTTTTTGAGCTTATCCTGTTTATATCAGGATAATTTGGAACCTGTTATTGAGTATCCTTGGTCGTTTCAGCCTCGGGGCTCTCTTCAGCTACCTCGACCGGAGCTGGAGTTTCAGCGGGAGCCTCCTCGGTTTTTTCTTCAACCGCGGGCGCTGCTTCCGCCGGAGTCTCTTCTGCTTTCACTTCAGCCTCAGCTGCAGGAGCTTCTGCCTCTGCCGGAGTTGCCGCCTTCTTGGCCTCTGCGGGCTTACCTTCAGCCGCTTTGGCTTCCTTCTTCTTGGCTTTCGGTTTGGCAGAGGGAGGCATAATCTTCTTGGGAGCCGCCTCTATATTGCCCTTATAGTATTCGATAACGTGACCGCACTGAATGAGCCAATGCAAATCCGCATTCAAATTCGCCAGTCCGGCGAGCACTTCAGGAGGCAATGCAGGCGCGGCCGGTTCCTGTTTCACGCTTTCCGCGGCAGGGGCTGCCTCGGCGCTCTGAACCGCGGCACCCTCCACAGGGGTCTCTGCAGTCTCTGCGGGCGCAGGTACCGGCTCTGGAGGCGTAGTTGTTACAGCCGACGCCGCTGCTGCAGCCTCGGCACTTTGCGGATTTGCAGCCGTCGCTTCGGTATATCCCGGCACCAATGCCTTATAAATATCCGCACGCTTACAGCCCGGATGCGCCACCACGTATCCCATAATGTTCTTCACATTCTCCGAGACTGAAGTGGTATCCATATCCAGGTAATGAGGACGAGAGACACAAACATGCGTCACCGTCTTATTCACCTTGAAGAATTGCAGCGTATGAGCGGCAAATTTCTGGCTCAGAACCATGACCAGCTTAAGCGGGAAACGCTTCTGCTCTTCCAGCAAACGGCGATACATCACGGAGATCAGATGGTTGGGCTGCTTGCGCACATCGTTCAGCGACAAGGTCACCGTCTCCACGCTCTGAATCACGCTCGCCAGATGAGTCTGGCGGAAATGCTCGCGCAGCGAACTCATATCCTGCAATTCAAGCGGCTCGGGCACCTGCAGGCAGTTGTAGTGAAGAGTGAAGCTCATCTCTTCTCTCCATTTTTCGATCACCGCTTCATCGCGCACGATCTTGATCCGTGACTTGTATACGTCAAAGGGAAGATGCGAAAACTTCTCGGAATGGATCTTGCAAATCTTGTTCTGATAATCATGCAGGTTGGGCGGCCCCAGAACTTCTCCGCTCATCCCGCATTGCGCCACGAAAGTATACGTACCCTTGGGCCCCTCAATGGGAACCTTCTGCGTCTCGTAGAAATTGGCGAAATGATTCTTCAGAACATGCTCCATCGCCTCTTCCTCTGATAACCAGAGTGTGCGGTCCATGGAACAGAAGAAAAGCGGCTGAGCCACCTGATTTCCCTTTTTGATGACCGAATACGCCACTTCCAGGCGCTCGGGGCGCTTCAGGATGATATGCGCAATCTCAAAAAGAGGATAAGCACGACCGGATTGACGAATCTGCCTGGCGAGCGTCTCTACGACGATCGGCTCGGGCACAAGCTGCACATCCACCTCCGGCAAGGGCGGCAACGGTTTGCGCGGCTCATCGCGACGCGGTCCGCGGAAATCTCTGCGTCCAGCACCAGCACCAGCGCCGGCTCCTCCACCGGGACGCTGTCTGCGGCCTCCGCCGGCTCCTTCTCCGCGGCCTTTGCCGCCTTCAGAACCTTGCGGAGAGGACCGGAACGGACGTTCACGCCGCTCTGGCCCGCCTTCTTTACGCTCAGGACGTTCGGGGCGCCCGGCACCCCAACCGCTGCCGCCGCTGCGTTCTCTGCCTCCGGCACGGGGTGGCCTATCGCCAAAAGGCGCACTGCGCCTCTTCATTCCCCTGCCGCCGACTTTATCATTGTCAGCATATCCGGCAAAATCGGCGTACTTGTTTACATCTGCGGATTGTTGCGCCCAAGCTGGTAAAAACAGCTTTTCCAGGTCCAATCCCGAATCGTCCAGGTTACTCATATTCTTTCTTGCGACTTGCGTCGTGTATTAATCTTTTGTTTTCACGGCCCGCCAGAGGCGGGGCACCGTCGTTTAATCTAATAGCCGTGGTCCCTTGCCTTGCATCCTCGCGTTGCTCACCCACGCACCACTTGTCGAAATATTATGCCGACGATCTCTTTCCTATTCAACAAAAAAACACAAAAAACGCGTCCCAACGCCCTTTTCCATCCGCTTGCTCCAACGCTTTTGTTTGACCTCTGCGCTTTTGATGCTATCCTATTCTTGGCTACTTTGCTGGGGGCGTACTGGTTTCGATCCGGAGAACGCATCGGCGGTGGCATGCCGAGGATAGTTCGTTGGCCTCGTTAATCATCGGACTAAAACAATAAATGCTAACGAAGAATTAGCTCTCGCGGCCTAAGTTTGCCGTGACGTTTCGCCTCTGACACCTGCTGGGGGGATGAAACGCAGATAGCAGGAGTAGGTATCTGCTGGAGCGGGCGTGGCAGGTGCCGAAAAAGATTTCTGCCGGCTGGGCGCTGGTGTGTGGGTCAGAAGGCATTTTCCGGCGCTGAGATTTTCTTTTGACTAAGCATGTAGGCACTTCCGGTAAATTGTTCGGAGACGCGGGTTCAACTCCCGCCGCCTCCACCATTTGCGAAAGTTTAACCCGTCCGTCTGGAGTCATCCTCCTCTCTGACGGGTTTTCTTTTCCCAAAATCTTTTTCAAAAAAATTCTATTTTCTCTTTACACCTAATCTAAAAAACACTACGGTATCCACAAGGTTTTTTGTAGATTGAGGTTTTTTATCCCCAATCAGGAAGTGAGAAAAAGTTTTTAAAAACAAATTCTGACTAGTCAGGTAAAGGAAACTCATGAATATTAAAGAAGCTGCTGCAAAGATTCTCAAAGAAAAAGGCAGACCTCTGAATGCCACTGAAATCACGAAGCTGATCACTGAAGCTGGACTCTGGAAATCTGAAGGAAAGACGCCGGTTAGCACCGTCGTTGCTCAAATCTACGCAGATATACAAAAGAAGGGCGATAAGTCGCTTTTCATAAAGGTCGCACCAGGAATATTCGCACTCAAAAGCACAGGGAAAATAGAACCTGTCGACNNCTTTTACGAGGCGGTAGCAGACAAACTCCTTACCTTTCGGAATAGGCGAGATGAACTGATTGCCGGAATCCACGTTATTGCCTCTAAGGTAAATGGCCTCTCCAACCTGAAGGATCAATTCAAAGATGGTTCCTCTGGCCCCCTGAAGGACATCTGCCCATTTACGGCCATGGGCATATTCAACCGGGGAATAACCGATGCAAATCGCAAAGCTATTGCAAGCGAGCTTGCCAGTCTGCTTGGAGTGTCTGAGCCTGTTCCGGACTCCTTTGAAGGAATTCCCATTCTCAACAATCAGCAGTCATGGTTTTTCAGGTTCGATAAAATACGCAAGCCAGATGACATTGACACCCTTTGGAAAGCCTTCGCCCAGGCAATTGCTTTTGCTGAATTGGATGACGCAGAGGCGCGGTCGGCATTTATTTCAGCCTACGACAACGCGACGCAGCGC
>DBPU01000016.1 GCA_002305615.1 Verrucomicrobia bacterium UBA1412
ATACGGACCCGATGCTACAAAATGGGACTCCAAAAGGCACGCACAAATTGCAGCTCCGGGAGGATTTTATTTTTTTACGATTCATCGGGAAAAAAGCACTGCAGGGCTCCATCGTTAAATGATGCCCTGCAGAGCGGTTTATAAAAGGGACTCGGTGACTAGCCCAGGATGCGTTTGAGGTCCGCTTCGGGGGTGCTGATCGGCGTAATGTTGTAATTCTCGACCAGGAATTTCAGAACATTGGGCGAGACAAAGGCAGGCAGGGTCGGGCCCAGGTAGATGTTCTTGATTCCCAAATAGAGCAAAGTCAGGAGAATGCAGACGGCCTTCTGCTCATACCACGAGAGAACCAGCGACAGTGGCAGCTCGTTCACGGAGCAATTGAATACCTTGGAGAGAGCAACGGCGACCTGAATCGCGCCAAAGGCGTCATTGCACTGGCCCATATCCATGAGGCGGGGCAATCCGCCTATGGAGCCAATCTGCATGTCATTGAAGCGATACTTACCGCAAGCAAGGGTCAGAATCACCGTATCCTTGGGTGCCTGCTCCACGAAATGAGTGTAGTAGTTGCGGCCGGTACGAGCACCGTCGCAGCCGCCTACCAGGAAGAAATGCTTGATGGCGCCGGATTTCACGGCCTCGACAACTTTATCGGCCAGGGAGAGAATGGTCCGATAAGAGAAACCGGTGGTCACTTCTTTACCGCCGTTAATCCCGGTCATCACCTTATCTTCTTTATATCCGCCCAGCTCGAGTGCTTTCTTAATCACCGGCGAGAAATCCTTGTTCTTGCCTTGCGCCTCGATATGAACGCAGCCCGGATAGGAGACGACGCCGGTCGTGAAGATGCGGTCCTGATAGCTCTCCTTAACGGGCATGATGCAGTTGGTCGTGAAGAGGACGGGAGCGGGGATGTGATCAAACTCCTTCTGCTGGTTCTGCCAGGCGGTTCCGAAGTTGCCCTTGAGCTGAGGATAAGCTTTCAATTTGGGGTAGCCATGGCAAGGCAGCATTTCTCCGTGGGTGTAGACATTGATTCCCTTACCTTTGGTCTGCTCCAGGAGCAGGTAGAGATCGTGGAGATCATGACCCGAAACAACGATGAAAGGTCCTTTTTCGATGGTGAGCGGTACGGTGACGGGAGCAGGGATGCCGTAAGTCTCGGTATTGGCGCGGTCGAGCAAATCCATACATCTGAGGTTGACTTCGCCGGTTTTCAGAACCAGCGGCAGGAGCTCTTCCATGGTTTTGCCATCACCCACGGCGCGCAGGCCTTCATAGAAGAACTCATTCACGACGTCATCCGAATAACCCAGGACCATAGCGTGATCGGCATAGGCGGCCATACCGCGCAGGCCCAGAAGAATCAGGGATTTGAGAGAGCGAATATCTTCCTGGTCCTCCCAGAGGATATCCATTCTGAAGTTTTCAGCGCATTGCCCGGCCAGCAGGGCGGTTTTTTCGTTATTGATCTTATTGATCTGCTGCTGAACCGTTTCGTCGTTAAAGTTTACGTTGGTAATTGTCGTGAAGAGAGCTTCCATCACGGCTTTGTGGGTGGAAAGTCCCGGTTTTTTACCGGCAGCGGCGCGTGCCAGGGCAACCAAGGCACCCGTCAACTCATCCTGAAGATTGGCCGTATCAGCCTGTTTACCACAAACACCCCTGAAGGTACAAGCTGACCCACCAGCTGTTTGTTCACATTGAAAGCAAAACATTTGTGTATCCATAATATTATTCGTTGTTTATGTTCCAGACCACCCCGGTTCATTTGGTACCTCACGCGAAAAGGCTCAAACCCTCCCTCCTCAGAAATGAGCTATTAAGCCTCTTCCAGTTTTAATGTGACTATCCACATAGAGCGATCGTCACGGTAAAATACTTCAGGGAGCGAGGTTCGTCAAGTTGAGCAGGCTCTTTTTCTGAAATTTTTCTGCCTATAAATAAAGGAAGAGGGGCATAAAAACAAACTATCGCGAAAAAATGATGCGGATAAGCTCCGTAAACCCAGTTTTGCATCACCCCGATAAGATTCGGGAGGGGGACGATTTTCGCCTCGGCCGCCGCCGGGGAAAAGAGAAAGGTGGGCTTGGCAAAAGAGGTTAGGTCATGCTAGAGTGGCCGCCGCAGGTCGGGTTGAACACCATGGCAGGAGAGGCGTAAGGATCAGAGAATTACGTCTAGATTTATCCACCCAATCCGTTTTTGGGACTGGACATGGAGGTTGCATCGCCGGCGTGCAAGAAAGAAAGATTATGGCTGAAGAGCATTCAGTCGCACGTAAAACGTTGGAAGATCGCAATCGTGCGAGCGATCTGGAGCGAATCCGGCACTCCTGTGCACACATCATGGCCGCAGCAGTTATGCGGATCTGGCCCGGAAGCCAGCTGGATATCGGACCCTCCACCAGTGAGGGATTCTATTATGATTTTGATATCCCGGAGCATCGTCTCAGCCCGGAGGATTTCCCCCGGATTGAGGAGGAGATGAAGCGGATTATCAAAGAAAACCTGGTTTTCCAGAAAGAGGTGAAGAGCCGCGAAGAGGTTCGCAGCATTCTGGAGACCGCCGCTCAGAAATTTAAAATCGAGCGTCTGGCAGATATTCCCGAAGGGGAAGAAATCTCGACCTATACGATCGGGGACTTCCTGGATCTTTGCGCCGGTCCTCACGTAATGCGCACCGGCAACGTCAAGGCCTATAAACTCCTGCGGGTAGCTGCGGCCTACTATCGCGGCAAAGAGACCAATCCTCAGCTTCAGAGGCTTTACGGGACGGCTTTCACGAACAAGACCGAGCTGGAAGAATGGCTCAAGATGCAGGAAGAGGCCAAACGGCGCGATCACCGCAAAATCGGCAAGGAGATGCGCCTATTCGCTTTCGATGAAGATGTCGGCCCGGGTATGCCTCTATGGCTGCCCAAGGGAGGCATTTTGGTCCATGAGCTTGAAAAACTGGCGATGGAGACCGAGTTCCAGGCCGGTTATGAGCGGGTCAAGACCCCGCATCTGGCCAGAGAGAGCATGTACAAAAAGAGCGGCCACCTCCCCTACTACGCCGAGAGCATGTTCCCTCCGCTGGAGATGAAGGAGACTCTCAATGACGGCACCGAAAAGGTGGAGCGCTATTACCTCAAGGCGATGAACTGCCCGCATCATCATAAAATCTTCGCCTCCTATCCGCGCAGTTACCGCGAACTGCCCCTGCGTTTGGCGGAGTATGGCTGTTGCTACCGCTACGAACAGAGCGGAGAGCTCTTCGGGCTAATGCGCGTGCGTTCCCTCCAGATGAATGATGCGCATATCTACTGCACTCCGGAGCAATTCGCTTCCGAATTCCAGGCGGTCAATGAAATGTACATGAAGTACTTCAAGATTTTCGGCATCAAGAAATATCTGATGCGCTTCAGCACACATGATCCTAAGGAACTGGGACACAAATTTGTCGATGACTCCGTGCTCTGGAAAGAGACCGAAGATCGTGTCCGCAACGTGCTCAGGGATTCGGGCATTGATTACGTAGAAATACCCAACGAGGCGGCTTTTTACGGGCCCAAGATTGACGTACAGGTCTGGAGCGCTATCGGCCGGGAGTTTACGCTGGCGACCAATCAGGTTGATTTCGCGGTCCCCGGACGTTTCGGATTGGTTTACCGGACACGTGAGAATACGGAAGCCACGCCGCTCTGCATCCACCGGGCACCCCTGGGGACACATGAGCGCTTCATCGGCTTCCTGATCGAGCACTACGCCGGGAACTTCCCGCTCTGGCTGGCTCCGGATCAGGTTCGCATTTTGCCCATCGGCAACGAACAGATGGAGTATTGCGAAGCGCTGCGCAAGAGAATGCACGCGGAAGGCATCCGGGTTTCGGTGGATACGAGCGGAGACAAAATCGGCGGCAAAATCCGCAACGCTGAAGTCGACAAGGTGCACACCATGTTCGTCGTGGGACAGAAGGAGCAGGAAGCTAACTCTGTAGCCGTCCGCCGTCACGGTAAAGGCGATCAGGGTGTCAGACCGGTCGAAGAAGTTCTGGCCCAGATCAGGCAGATGATTGCCGAGAGAGCTTCCGATTAGAGAGAGCTTTCGAGCAATCTAAAGAAATTCGAGAGACACAGAGAGAGCTTTATCTCTGTGTCTTTTCGTTTTTAGCAGCCTCGCTCATACATCGCCGAAAGTTTGGCGAAGACCTCTTCTTCGGTGATTTTGCCAAGACAGGCCGACTCATTCTGAGAGGCGCATTCGGGATGTTTTTTGCCGATGCAGGAGCATTCGACCAGGATGGCTTTGTGTTTGGGGCTCTGCGGAATCCAGGATTTCAATTCCTTATAATTTCGGCAAAGGGAAAGCGAAGGGATATCCAGGGCCCAGGCCAGATGCAGGGGGCCTGAATCACAACCCAGATGGATTTTGCAGCGGCTGATGATGGCCGAGAGCTGCGGAATGCCGAGCCCGGGCGGCAGGAGCCTGAGCTGTCGGCAATCGGCTCCTTCCACGATCGCCTCGGCCCGATCAAACTGCCGGGGCTCCAGCGGTGTGGAGAGGAGCATCTTCGCCTGCGGATACTTCCGGGAAAAAAGCTTTACCAGCCCTACCCATCGGCGGACGGGCCACTCCTTCATCGGCGTGCTCGTATTGGGAGAGAGATGAACGGCCCCGGGGTGAATCCACTGATCCACTTCCCGCAACAGCTCCGGGCTAATGGTCAATTCAAAGCGAGTCTCCGAAATATCGAGGCCTGCATTGCGGAGCATCTCCAGGCGCCCCTGATAAATCGGGATCGTCCCGTGCTCTTTGCCCCTCGGAGCCCAGTAGCGGCTCAGGAGCGGATTATAGAAATGCCAACGGGCAGGCGTTTGCGAGATTTTCCGGCGAACACCCAAAGCTGCGGAGAGATAGACCGTCCGGTCGGCCCCGCTGAAGTTGAAGAGCGCATCAAAACGCTGGGCCCTCAACTGGCGCACGAGCCCCAGACTTTCATGCCAGGGCGGACTGGGATGAGTCAGCCTGTAGGGCCAGGCACGGTCCACGCAGGGAGTCATCTTCAGAATCTCGGCGCCCACGGGAGTCGTCACCACATGGAGCTCTGCCTGAGGATAATTCTGGCGCAGAACCCGGAGCGAAGGAATCAGATGAACGGTATCGCCCAAGAAGCCGAAGTCTACGACTACGATCTTCCGAGCGCTCCGGGTTTCTTCGTAAAACGAGGAAAGTCTCTGTTTCAAGGGGTGAAAACGGCAATGGGTTTCGAACTCCGGCGAACACTCCCCTACTCGGTCTCTTTCTTACGCTCGGGAGCAGGAGCCGGCTGAGCGTCGAGATCCGGAAGGCTGAGTCCCTCTGGGGCGCGGTTCATATAGCCCCACAGGGGGACATCGTCATTTTTGGTTTCGCCGCCCGTTTGCAGGTAGTACCAGTTATCCTTGATACCCGCATTGATATTCATCACCGGATTGGAATCGCCCGAGAAGCGCGCCCGGCCCAGGCTATGCCACTGGCCGTTCTTATCCTTGACCCAGCCGTTGCCGTAAGAGGCGCGGCGATCAATCTTGGCCGACTCGCCATTGCGGAGGAAATCCTCCACGAAAGAGTAGTAACCGCTCAGGTATTTGCCGCCGGTGATGGTGGAGAAAGTGACCAGTTTTTTCCATTTGTTTTCCTCGGGAACGAAGAACCAGTTGGTGTACTCGGTCCTCTTGCCGTTGGGCTTGGCCGAAACGCAAAAACGGTAGGTTTGCCCCAGTTTCCAGTCATAATCGAGGAAGGATTGCCCCCCGGTGCCTTCACCGCCAAAGCGGCCCACGCGGACGGATTCATCCTTATAGAGCAATTTCACCCGCTGCTCTTCCTTGATTGAATCCGGGTGCGCATCCCAATCGCTCGGATCACCCGGGTCCCAGACGCTGAAGATGAGCAGTTTTTTGCCATCATAAAGCTCCTGAATTCCGTAGTAGCCCATATTGAAACCGGCGGCCATGAAGTAAGTGCCGGGAGAAGATTTTTCCACCTTCATCTCCGTGTAAAAGGCAACGCCTTCGGTAGCGGGATAAATCAGATGCACGCTGCGGCAGGCTTTATTTTCCAAAGTTTGATCGGCACTCGCCCCCGTTGCAAAGGCCCAGGAGAGGCAAAGCGCCGCCAGTACAGAAACCATTTTTTTCATGTGCAGTTTTTCTTATTCGGGTTCTTGTTGTTTGTCTTATTTATCGGGACGGGATGCGAAAAGTTTTTCTATGACGCCCGTGGTTGATTTGCCCCGAACGCCCGGGGAAAGAACGATTCGAATATGGGATTTCTCCATAAAAGCGCGTTCCTCTGGGACAAGTGTCTCGAGTGTATAATCGCCGCCCTTGACGTAGACATCGGGCATCACTTTTTTGAGGAAGTCCATCGCGCCAACCCCTTCGAAAATGCAGACGGCACTGACAGCTTCCATAGCGGCCAAGACGCGGGCACGGTCCTCCTGAGCATTCACCGGACGCCAGGGGCCTTTAATGGCACGGACCGACAGGTCGCTATCGACTCCCACCAGGAGCAGATCAGCTTCCTTGCGTGCATTCTCCAGGTAAATCACGTGACCCGAGTGAATGATATCGAAGCAACCATTGGTCACCGCCAAAGAACGGCCCTCTGAGCGGACCCTTGCCCGCCAGGCTTCTATCTCATCCCAAGGAATGATTTTACTCTCACTTCCCACGACACCAGTCTAAAACCGGAGCCCGTTTTTAGCAAGTTTTCCCGAATGCTATTTCCGCATTTTTCCCGGCAAAAAGAGTACATAAACACGGATAAAAAGGAGAACTGTCCCATTTTACTCAAAAACGGGGGAGAAAACCCTACGGAATAGGCCGTAAAAGGCTTGAAATAGAGATTAAGAAAATGTATATTCACACTGTATGGCGAATTTAACGGCGAGATATCATGAGGGAGAAATCCTGGCGATCATTATGGGAGGCGGCCAGGGCTCACGACTTTTCCCTCTCACCAAGGAGCGCTCCAAGCCGGCGGTCCCTTTGGCCGGTAAGTACAGGTTGGTCGATATCCCTATCTCCAACTGTATCAATTCGAACATACGCAAGATTTACCTGTTGACGCAGTTCAACTCGGCTTCGCTCCATCGCCATATTTCCCAGTCCTATAAGTTTGATCAGTTCTCCGATGGTTTCGTGGAAATTCTGGCTGCCGAGCAGACCTTCTCCAGCAGCACCTGGTACCAGGGCACGGCCGACGCCGTCCGCAAGAATCTGCTCCATTTTGCGCCGAAGCAGAACCGTTACTTCCTGGTCCTGAGCGGTGATCAACTCTACCGAATGGATTTCAGGGGGATCATTAATCAGCATGTCGAGACGAATGCCGATCTCACGGTCGCGACGATTGTCAAAGGCCAGCGCGATGTCAGCTC
>DBPU01000046.1:0-5019 GCA_002305615.1 Verrucomicrobia bacterium UBA1412
CCCATCCTAGCAAACGATTTCACCTTTCGCAACATTATAGGATGAGGCACTTAACCGCAGATGACGAAGTATTAACCGCAGATGACGCAGATTCGCACAGATTATTTAGAGGGGATGAATGGATGCGACCCCTCCGGGGTCGTAATATGTTGTGGTGGTATCGGGGCCCCGGGGTCTTCGACCCCGGGCTATGTGCTGGCATCCCTCCGGGATGCTGAATTAGGAGGTCTGCTTCGCATACCTCGAGGTTCGTGCATAGAGGTCTCTATGCCGGGCTCTCCCCGTGCCCGGCGGTCTACACGCCCACCTCTGTCTCCACGCCCGGATGTCTTTGTGCCCAGAGGTCTCCATACCTACCTGTCTCCGTGCCCAGCTGTCTTTGTGCCCGGAGGGCGCACGCCTCGGAGAGGCGAATGTGCATAACCGTAGGTGCCTCTCCCGTAGGGGGAGGTACCTACGGAAGGGAGCTCTCTCCATACTTCCGCCTGAAGGGCGGTACTTCACAACTTGGACTGGAGAAGATTTAGGTATGCGGCCCCATCTCATAGCCCTGAACTTTTCCCTATCGGACTTCGTGCCCAGAGGGCACACGCCTCTTCCCTCTGCACCCCACGGGGTGCAGCAAATTCGAGGTATGCGGAGCATACCCATCCCCATAGCCCGGGGTCGCCAGACCCCGGGGAAACATCCACCCCACGACCCACCCGACCCTGTAGGGGTCGCATCCACACTCGAACCCTTTTCTCTGTGATATGGGGGCGTTCATTTCTTCATCTTCACTCACTCTGAACTTTTTTCCAACTTTTTGGAACCATTGTATTCAGATGCTATTTTCAGAATGTTATTCATTCTAACAACTCATCCCAATTTATTTCCATCCACTCCGACAATTCCTCCTCGCAAAGGGGAACAACCATACCCTTTTTATCCCTCTTAAATACTGTCGCCGGATTCCCCTTATCATCAAATAAAACTATTGTTTCAAATAAAGCGTCTCCGTTTTCGTCACACTCCATCATCATCACTTTGTCATCTAAAAGATAGCTATGTGTAACTACTCTTCTATTCCCATCAACAGTCGAGAAAAGCGTCTTTTTTCCACCTTGAAAATATGTAGTATGAACAAGGTCAAATTTCCCATTATCCTTTACGGAAACCTCTGTTTTTCGACTGAAAAGAGCATCATCAATAAACACCTCTGTAACACGTTTGTACTGACCATTTTCTCTTGATTCTACAACCTTTGTTTCTTCTTTTAAGCGGTCGGCCGCAACTGATTCAGTTTGTGTATGCAATCTATTCATGCATCCACCAAGAAAGAAACAGCATAATAATACTCCAATAATAATCCCGTTAAATTTCATAATTTTATTTATTAGATATATTAAATAATCTATATATAAAATAATATTTATAATATCAATACATCAGAGGACTACTTCCACGATTACAGTTATTAGTGCACTATTTTCTGAAACAGTTTCCTTCCACATCTAAAGATAAGGTATCCTATCAGGAATACACAGATTCCTACAATCATTTCAACTATATAAACCCATATAGAGACCTTTTTTTCTTTTGGTATTAATGAATCAAGTGTAAAAAATATTCCATGCATACACACAAATGCTCCTATAAAATAAAATAAGATACCAATTATTTTATACAATATCCACATAAGTTATTCTTCACCATACTGTTTCTCACACTCTGCCCAGGGCGGTGGAATAGTAGCGGGAGCTGTTGCTGACAAGGTCGGTTTGGGGTCGGTGTATTTAATAAAGAAATACATTGCATCGTAAATGCTCATTGCATCATCTAGAGACTTCGTAAAAAACCCAATTTGTATTTTTGTCAGTAACAATAGTTCTGCTATAATCACCAATCCCATTAATTATATTAAAAATATACGTAGAGTCTAATTCTATTTTAATATTATAATTAGTATTTTTCTCTTGAAGATAAAATATTTTCTTAGGTATAAAGATTTTAAGCAGGACGTTCTCACTAAGTAGGTTTGATTCAAAACCCGGAGTAATTAAATTAGAGAAATCTTCAGGAGCAATTTGAAATAAAAACCTGGTATTCGAATCTCCTGCACCGGAAGTACGCCTGACAACAAGATTTGTCACACTAGAAGGCATTGGATCCATTATCAAATCACGGAAGAGTTCCTCGTCGCTTCTGTCCGCCCAAAGAGGGCTGAAAAAAATAAATAGAAATAAAAGGAGCGGCACTCCTACTACCGTAAAGAGAACTGTAAAAAACGCAACTTTAACTAATCTCAACACGCTCATAATTTCTTACTTTTTTTTTATACAGCATTCACCCCTCCCCCACTAATGCATTCTTTCATCGTTGTCAGCAGATCAGTCACTTTATAATTCGTTTATATTTTGGGCATTTTGAGTTTACAAAGGGTCTTCGACACATACACGATAATTACACCCGGCATTGTGGATGATTTTTGAGGGGATGCAATGTTTTTTCAAATTATTTTTAACCGCAGATTACGCAGATTTTTTTGAATGAGAAGTTCAGGTTGTGAAGTACCGCCCTTCAGGCGGGAGTACGGGGGCTGGTTCTATCCGTAGGCACGTCTCCCTACGGGGTCGGGTGGTGTCGTGGGGTGGATGTTTTCCCGGGGTCTTCGACCCCGGGCTATGGGATGGGTATGCTCCGCATACCTGAAATATGCTGCACCCTGTGGGGTGCAGAGGAAACGATTGGCACGTTTTATCCGGGATTCTCAGCTAGAGATCTGTTCGGCCGTTAATATCTTCCTCAAAATTAGTAGTTTCCAATGCACTGCAATCATTAAAAACACCATCTCCCATTTCCGGCGTATTGCCCTCGAAACAAACACGTCTTAGACCGCTGCAGCCAAAAAATGCCCCATCACCCATACTGGTAACACTCTTTGGAATCGTGATGCTGGTAAGGCTTACACATTCCATAAATGCCCAATCTTCAATATTGGTGACGCTATCTGGAATCGTGATGTTGGTCAATCTGGCGCAGCCAGAAAATGTTCCATCACCAATGCTGGTGATGCTATTGGGGATCTTGATACTTACCAGGCTTGTGCAGTCACAAAAAACCGATTCTCCAATACTGATAACGTTATCGGGAATCGTAATGCTCACCAGGTTCGTACAGTCAGAAAAAGCGGAATCTCCAACACTGGTAACACTCTCCGGAATCGTGATACTGACCAGTCTTCTACAACCCTCAAATGCTTCGGAACCAATACTGGTAACGCTATCGGGAATTGTATACTTTTTATCCTTTTTTCCACATGGATAACTTATCAGTGAGGTCATATCCTTTGTAAAAAGCGCACCATCCACACTGACGTAATTATTGTTTCCTTCCTCAACATTGATGCTTGTGAGGCTCGAACATTCCAGAAATGCGCAACCTTTAATACTGGTGACACTATCGGGAATCGTAATACTGACCAGACTTCTGCAACCCTCAAATGCTCCGAAAGCTAGACTGGTAACGCTATCGGAGATTGTATACTTTTTACCCTTTTTCCTGCTTGGATACCTTATAAGTGAGGTCATATCCTTTGTAAAAAGCACGCCATCAACACTGATATAATTATTGTTTCCTTCCTCAACATTAATGCTGGTAAGGCTCGAACATTTCAGAAATACGCAACCTCCCATACTGGTGACACTTTTTGGAATCGTGATGCTGGTCAGACTCTTGCATTCCTCGAATGCCCAATCTCCAATACTGGTGACACTATCGGGAATCGTAATGCTGGCCAGGCTCGTGCATTCTTCGAATGCCCAATCTCCAATACTGATAACGCTATCGGGAATGGTGATGGCGGTCAGGCCCGTGCATTCTTTAAATGCCCATTCGCCAATACTGATAACGCTATCTGGAATCGTGATACTTTTCAGGTTAGAGGAACCGAAAAAAGCATATCTCTCAATATGAGTTACGGTGTATAAAATTCCATTATGCTCTATTGATGATGGAATGTTCAGAGTAGTACCAGTGCAATTCAGACTCTCTTCCTTGTTCAAACTGACAGAAACAGTTCCTGTTTTGGAAGCTGTGTCTTCAGTAAGAATGCTGTATTCCAAACTCGTCTGTATATCAGGATGTTCCATAGTTTTTTGTCGTTGAGCTTTTGGGCATTTTGAGTTTACAAGGGGGTCTTCGATACTTACACGATAATTCCACACGGCATTGTGGATGATTTTCAAGGGGATGCAATGTTTTTTTCAAATTATTTTTAACCGCAGATTACGCAGATTTGCGCAGATTTAATTGGAAGGGATGAGCGGGAGTCGGAGGGATACATTGGGAAAAAGCAGATGAGATAAGGGAAAATTTCGGTCTTTTATCCTGATAAAACAGAAAAAAACTTCACAATCTGCCCCTTAGAAGGTAGGATTTTTCCATGAATGAATTTCAGAAGACGCCTCCGTCAGAGACTTCGAATCCTTCGGCTTCAGACAAAGCGCCCTTTGTCGTGACCGATTTGGTACTCATTCTGACTGCCGTTGGGATTCTTACTTTCACACAGCATCCTCTTTCGGGTTCAGCCATCTGGACCATTACGCTCCTGGTAGCTTCCGGGGCCTGGATAGCCGTGACGCCGTGGATTATGGAGCAACGCTCGAAAACCAGGCTGGCAGAGCTCGATGGGCTGAAAGGAGTAGAGGAAAGCATTCAGAAAATGAACAGCTTTTCCGATGGGGTCAATTCAGCGCTCCTCTCTCTTTCCAACGTCCAGGAGATCGCTCAGGCTTCGGCCAAGAGAGCAGCGGAAGCTGAAGAAAAAATCGCTCAATACGGGCAGGATTTTGAAGAAAGATTTACCAAGGCGGCGAATTACGAGAAAAGCGCCCTTCAACTGGAGATTGATAAACTCAAGAGAATCGAGAAGGATTGGGTCTCATCGGCCAGCGGAATGCTCGATCATATCCTGGCTCTGGCCAGTGCGGGCATTCATTCGGGCAAGCCTGAAATCGCCGAGCAGATGAAGCGCTTCCG
>DBPU01000046.1:5068-5623 GCA_002305615.1 Verrucomicrobia bacterium UBA1412
CGCCCGCAGCGGAAGCCAAGATCGCACGAGTGCTGGCACCGGGCTTCATTTATCAGGGTGTTATGACCCGCAAGGCGATGATCCTGACCGAGGATATGGAGTTCACGCAGGAAGCGGGTGCCCCGGCCAAAGGGGTGACTCATTCCTTTGCAAGTACACCGGCCGAAGCGCCCCAGGCAGAGGCAGCACCCTCCTTTACTCCGGCTGAGCCGCTGGAAGAGGAAGTGGAAAAAGAGAGCCCGGAGCAGATCGAGCCCGAAGTTCCTGAAGCGGCCGAAGAGACTGAGGAGATTCAGGAGGTGGACGAGGTTGAGGAAACCGAAGAGGCCGAAGAGATCACTCCGGACTTGGAAGAGGAGTTGGAAGAGGAAGAGGAAAAACCGGCAGAGCTCAGCGAAGATTTGCTGGGTGAAGTGGAAGAGAGCCCGGTCGAGGAGAACGCCCCAACCGAACGGGAGGATGAGCCGCTGCATGAAAGCGAATTACTTTTCCGCCAGGAGAGTTTTGAATCCCTTTCGCCTGAGGAACTCTCTCCGGACGAAGAGGCAGAAGAAG
>DBPU01000046.1:5686-9102 GCA_002305615.1 Verrucomicrobia bacterium UBA1412
AAAATTTATAGCCAATACGTGATTGAGCAAATATGAATGATGAACTAGCAAAATTAGCCGAAGTTTTCGGCAGCCGCTCCCCGGAGCTCGCCACCCTGCCGATTGTTTCGGGGTTTGACGGTTTCGTGGACGAGATGATTTCGGTGGTTGAAGAGCGCACCGATTTGAGCCACTGGACACCCGTGCCGACGATCGCCCGCATGGCCGAGCATATGAACGCAGCCGCGGGCCGAAGCAGTCTGCGGGAAATCATTGTCCATGATATGGCCGCCGGCGGCTGCACCGTGAACCTGAGCGATGGGACCGCCACGCTGGGAATTCCGATGCACGTTTTCGCCACGATGGGCGAGCCGATTCACTCCGCTTTTCAGAACCTGCTGCAGAAATGCGCCAGCTACCGCTCCTGGGGTGCGACACCCGGCCGCACACTGGCACTGGAATTCAGCGACGGCAAATATATGCTCTCGGCAATCACGCCCACGTTCGATTTCACGCCTGAACATCTGGATAAAATGCTCGCCGACGGCTACTACCTGCAGTGCTGCCGGGATGCTTCCATGCTGGTGCTGACCGATTGGAGCATGTTCCCCCACATGACCGCCTGCTGGAAGAAGCTCAACGCCGAAGTCTACAGCAAACTTCCCCGGAGGCTGCCGCTTTATATCGACCTGGTGGATCCCTCCAGCCGGACCATTACCGACATTGACGAAATGCTCCATACGGTGACTGAACTCGAGAAAAACGTGGAGACGATTTTCGGGCTCAACGGTGTGGAGGCCAATGTCGTGGCACGCGTACTGGGAATTCCGACCGTGACCGATTCGCTGGAAGATATCGCCGCGCAGGCTGACGAGATTCGCGAAAAGCTCGGAGTCAGCGCCGTCTCGATTCATTGCGTGAAGACCGCCGCACTGGCCGATGCCACCGGCAGCTATGCCGTAAGCGGCCCCTACTGCGCCCAGCCTAAAAAGAGCACCGGAGCCGGCGACCGTTTCAATGCCGGTTTTTGCGCCGGGACACTGCTCAAGCTCTCGCAAAGAGAGAGACTTCTCATGGGTTGCGCCTGTTCGGGCTTCTTCGTCCGCGAGGCCCGCAGCGCCACGGCAAAGGAGCTGGCCGAGTTCATCCAGAAATGGAGCCGCTCGGAAGTTTAAATTTCCATTTATAATCATGAATAAAAAAATCTGCACGAAACTGTTATTCACAGCGGCTTTCATCGCCGCGCTCACTTTCACCTCTTTTGAAACTCAGGCGGCAGACGGCCGCGCGCTGGAGCTGATGAAGTCCGAGCGCACGATCGTCGTGGGCCATCGCGGCTTCTCCATGGGGGCTCCCGAAAATACGATTCCCTCTTATCAATGGGCCAAGCTGGCTTGCGCCGATCTGGTGGAGCTCGATTTCTACGCCAATAAGGAGGGGACCCTCTTCTGCCATCACGATTCGAAGATGGACCGCACGACCGATATCCGCAGTTCGCTCAATTTAACCAATGTGTCCATCGTCGACCTCACCGATGAACAGATACGCAAGCTCGATGCGGGCAAATGGAAATCGCCGCTCTTTGCCGGGACTCCGATGCCCAGCTTTGAAGAGGCGCTGACCGCAATTCAGGCCAATGGCGGCATGACGCTGGCCGAGCACAAGACCGGTTCCGCCGAGCAATGCGCCGCCGTGCTGAAGAAGCTCGATTGCGTGAATGACCTGATCATCCAATCCTTCAACTGGAATTTCCTGGCCGATATGAACAAGGTCATGCCCGAGCAGATCACCGTCGCCCTGGGACCGCAAAACCAACTGCGCGGAGTGAAACTGACCGACGAGCAGAAATATCTGGATAAGACCGCCGTTGATGAAATGCTCAAGCTGGGTGTCAAAGGCGCCGCATGGAATTCTCAGGTCACTGCCGAGGGGATCAAATATGCGCACAGCAAGGGGCTCAAAGTATTCGTCTATACCATTAACGAAATCCCGAAAGTTCATGAGCTGACCGCTCTGGGTGTGGACGGTATCATTACGGATAATCCGGCTCTGGTCTGGAAAGCTCTTGCCACTCGATAAGAGGTGCTGCACAAATTGAGGGGATCTATTGCGCGTGAAAAGGCCATAGGTCCCATCTCTTTTCCATAGTCCATTCTTTGCCCGTATGCTCAGGGTCGAAAATCTGAAAGTTTACTATCCCTCAACGCAACGCCTGTTTGCGCCCCGGCGCTTTGTGCGTGCGGTTGACGGCGTCTCGTTCGCATTGGGCGACGCCCGGACGCTGGGCCTGGTGGGCGAAAGCGGCTGCGGCAAGACGACTCTGGGCCGCGCCATTCTGGGGCTCTCACCCGTGACGGAAGGGAGCATCTCATTTGAGGGTCAGGATATCGCCTCGCTTTCGGGCTCGGAGCTACGCAGGCACCGCCGGAAAATCCAGATGATTTTCCAGGACCCCTACAGCTCGCTTGATCCCCTGATGACCATTGAGCAGATTCTGGGAGAGCCGCTGGATATTCACCGCCTCTACTCAAGCAGCACGGAGCGGCGGGAAAAAATCCTCTCGCTTATGGACTGGGTCGGGCTGGACCCCTCTCAGGCCAAGCGCTACCCTCATGAATTCAGCGGNNCTCATCGTCTGCGATGAACCGGTCAGCGCGCTGGATGTTTCCATTCAGGCTCAGATCATGAATCTCCTGATGGATATTCAAGAGCGCGAAAAAATTTCCTATCTCTTTATTTCGCATGATCTGGCGCTGGTCCAACACGCCTGCCACCGGGTCGCGGTGATGTATCTGGGGCGGATTGTGGAAGAGGGCTCGGTGGAAGAGATTCGCTCCCGTCCGCTTCACCCCTATACGCAGGCGCTCTGGAATGCGATTCCGACTCTGGAAAAGGAGACTCTCTCCGGAAGTCTTCCGCTTTCGGGCGAAATTCCCTCGGCTTTGAACCCGCCTGCCGGGTGCCACTTTCATCCGCGCTGCCCCCATGCTGGCGAGCAATGCCGCCGCGTTTACCCGACCCTGAGCGAAATCTCAAACGGTCACTGCGTCGCCTGCCATCTGCACTCCCCTTTGGAGAAACCTACCCCTCATGAAAACTGAACCGCAAATTTTGACTGAAGAAAAACCCCTTTGCACTCTCTGCTCCGAGCGCGGCGAGCTGCTTTACTCCAAGCTCTCGGATTCACTATTCGGAGCGCCCGGCCAATGGAATCTCTTTAAATGCCCCCGGAGCAACTGCGGTCTCATCTGGCTCAACCCGGCACCCCAGGCCGCCGAGCTTCATAAGGTCTACGCCAACTACTACACGCACGATGTCGGCAGCGAAAGCCTCGCCCGCAAAGGGGTCAAGCTCGTTTACAACGGTCTCTCAAAGCTCATCCAGTGGCCCATAGGTCTGGCACAGGCACGCAAACGGATGCAGTATCTCTACCTGGA
>DBPU01000046.1:9236-22127 GCA_002305615.1 Verrucomicrobia bacterium UBA1412
ATTGAGCATCTGGCCGACCCGTTGAAGACCCTGCGGGAATGCCTGCGAGTCTTGCGTCCCGGCGGAACTCTGGTCGTGGTCACCCCCAACAGCGAAAGCCTGGGCCATGGACTCACGCATGAATACTGGCGGGGTCTGGAGGTTCCCCGGCACCTGAATATTTTTTCGCTGACGGCGCTGAGGCGCTGCGCACGCGAGCTCGGCTTCACCGAAACCATGCAAAACTCCTTCACGACGGCGACCGGAGCCGATTTTATTCTCGATGAAAGCCTGGCACTTCAGGCGCGCTCACAGGCGGGCAACCTGCAGGGCGTCGAGAAAAAAACGCTTCACTTCCAGCGCACTCTGCGGGCAATCCTTTTGCAATACAAAGAGCATCTCTCCCTGAGGCGCGATCCCTCCATTGGCGAGGAAGCGGTTTTGATTCTTCAAAAGAGGTAAAAAAATGGGGCCCCTTCGGACCCCATCTCTTCAATTCGTTTTTTTCGCGCCACGCTCTACTTTGTCTTAAAAGCGGAGCGGATCGGACGACCTGTCCAGACCTGAGGCGGCTCCACATCGAGCAGCCAGGCCATCGTCGCCGCTAAATCGTAGACAACGGTACTCTCTTCAATGGTGTAGCCCTTCTTGACGTTCTTGCCGTAGAAAACGACGGGCCGCTGCATTTCTTCCATCTTCATTGCGCCATGGCCCTTATCAATGCCGCCGTGGTCGGAGGTGACGATTACGACCGATTCTTTTAGAATGCCGGCTTCATCCAGCGCGGTCACGATCTGTTTAAGAGCTCCGTCGAGCTCCAGAATCTTGGCCATATATTCGGGAGTGCGCCAACCGATATTGTGCCCTACGCCATCGGGCTGATCATAAATAATGCCGCAGAGATTGGGCTTTTTCTCCTTGATGTACTGAACGGCGGCCGTGGTGCAGTCTTTCGTATTGAGCCGGAAATCGGTGGCGGCCGGATCGGTCAGGAAATCCATCCCGTCCCACTCAAAAATGTAACCGATTTCGGCATTGGGATTCTGTTTGTGATACTGCCAGAAAATATCCGGGTAGCGTCCGTTTTCATTGACGACGCGCGGCTCCAGGTCAGGCGCTTTGGAGCCCCAGGTGGTATAGCCGTGGAGCTCAATGCCGCTGCCCATGAAAATACTGGCCCAATTGCAGGCGCTGCTTGAGGGCAATATGGTGCGGCTTTCGAGCGTAGAAGAACCCTTCGCCATCAAATCCCGCAGCGTGGGCATATCAGCCCCGTCACGAATGGATTTAGCGCAGAGACCGTCAAAGCCAACGAAAATCACATGCTCCGGACGCCAATCCGAGCAGCTCTTCTTTTCGACATGTTTTTCGTTATGTTTCCCTGTGGAGACGTATACACAACCACTCTGGCAAAAGGCCAGAATCAAACAAGCGGATAATACGATTAATTTTCTCATTAAATAATGATCTGTTCAGTTTTTTCAAATAACAATGCCCGATACTCTAGGGGCTTGGCAAGCTGTTGTCGAGGCTATTATTCGATAGATGGGTAGTAAAAGCTTGCAAGCGCTTTGCCCATGAATAAGAATCTGTCTGTATGGGACAGTTGGATCAACTCAGGGAAATGTTCAAGATGCAGAAGGCGCTCAATGCGAGAATCGGCGTTAACACCGACTCTATGAGCGATGAAGAGAAGGTCAAATGGGTTTTAAATTATTGCCGGGCAATGAGCCAGGAAATCGCCGAACTGACCGATAGCGTTCCCTGGAAATGGTGGGCAAAATACCAGAAATTTGAAGAACAGAATGCCCGGGTGGAAGTGGTCGACCTCTTTCACTTCCTGATCAGCGCCGCCCAGGTCCTGGGAATGAGCGCCGACGACGTCTTCAATGCTTATCTCAAAAAGAACGCCGTTAATTTTCAGCGCCAGGATTCGGGCTATACTGTCAAGGACGAGAACGATTCCAAGCATATCTAAGAGGAGAGGCAGATAGAACCGCCTCTTCAGTGACTCTCTCCAAAGAGAGAGGGTCTTTCGAAAACGAGTTGCCGTGGCCGTTTATCTTTACCAAGCACGGGAAGCCGGAACAGGACGCGAAGTCCGCGGCTCCATAGATGCCTCCAGCGAGCAGACCGCAATGGCTGCCCTGAGAGGACGGAATCTATTCGTGCTCTCTTTGAGGGAAAAAAAGATCTCCACCAGTTCCATTCACCGGGCAGTGCGCCTGATGGACCTGGCGGCCTTCACGCGGCAGCTTGCCAGTATGCTCGATGCCGGGCTGACCATTCCGCAGGCGCTGCAGACTCTTTCCACTGAAACGGCAAGCAGAACGCTCCAGAAGGTCATCGCCGATATTCTGAAACAGATCGATTCGGGCGAGAGCTTCTCGGGAGCCCTCCAGAAGCACCCGGAAGTCTTCAGCCGCCTTTACGTCAACATGGTCGATGCGGGTGAGCGAGGCGGAATTCTCCCGGATATTCTGGCACGGCTGGCGACCTATTCTGAGAAGACCCATAAGCTCCGCTCCAAGGTCCGCGCGGCCCTGTTATACCCGACCATTGTTTCAGTGGTAGCCATCGCGGTCGTGAGCTTCCTCCTGATCATGGTGGTCCCGACTTTCAGCAACATTTACCAGGAGCAGAAAATCCCCCTACCCGCTTTCACCCAGTTTGTCATCTCGCTGGCGAACTCTCTCAAAGATAATATCCTCTATTATGGCATGGGACTCGGCGTTTTGATTCTAGGCTCTTTTTCCTTAATCCGAACGCCCGCAGGCCGAGCCTGGTGGGACGGCTTTAAATTAAAACTCCCTGTTCTGGGTCCGCTCTTCCACAAGCTGGCACTGAGCCGCTTTGCCCGCACGACCTCCTCGCTGATTCACTCCGGGGTGCCCATTCTGGAGGTTCTGAACGTCGTCTCGTCCACCGTCAACAACGTCCAGATGGAAGCGGCCCTCAGGAGCTCAGCTCTGCGAATTGAACGCGGCGAAACCCTCTCGGGAGCACTCTCGACTTACCCGATCTTCCCGGCGATTATCCTGCGGATGATTACGGTTGGCGAACAGGGCGGCGCCGTCGATACCATGCTCGAGAAAGTCTCTGATTACATGGACGAAGAACTCGACCAGGCTCTCGCCGGGCTGACCTCGCTGATTGAGCCAATCCTGATCATTTTCCTGGGCGTCATGATCGGCGGAATGGTCCTGGCTATGCTCCTGCCGGTGTTCGACATGGTCAACCACGTGCGCTGATTTTTCCCGCAGCCGGATGCCTTCCTTCTTGTTTCAGGGGCGGTTCTGCTTTATTGTGTTGCAAGGGACACGTTAAACCCACGGATAGTATCTGGCAAAAAAATGGATTTACAATTTTTTAACACTCTTTCTCACCGGATAGAGACCTTTAAAACGTCCGATCCTCTCGGCAAAAAAGTGGGACTCTATTGCTGCGGTCCGACCGTTTACGATTTCGCCCATATCGGCAACTTCCGAACCTTTATTTTCGTCGATATGGTGCGCCGGTTTCTGGAGTTTAAGGGCTTCCAAGTCAAGCACGTCATGAACATCACCGACGTGGACGACAAGATCATTCAGCGCCTCAACGCGAGCCCTGAGAAAATCACGCTCCGCGATTATACCTCCATTTACGAGAAAGCCTTTTTCGAGGATTTCGACCAGCTCAATTGCCTCCGGCCCAGCATTATACCGCGGGCCACTGATTATATTCCCCAGATGCTCGAGCTGATCGGCAAGCTGATGGAGAACGGGATCGCTTACCAGACGCCCGACGGCTCCATTTTCTTCAGCATTCAGCGCTACATGGCCCTGGGCGGAAAATACGGGCAGTTAGTGAAGATCAATTTTGACGAAGTCCGTGTGGGTGAACGGATTAAGAATGACGAATACGAGAAGGAAAACGCGGCTGATTTCGCCCTCTGGAAGGCACGGGTCCCGGGCGACGGCGAAGTTTTCTGGCCGAGCCCCTGGGGTGAAGGCCGTCCGGGCTGGCATATCGAGTGCAGCGCCATGAGCCGCAAGCTCCTGGGAGAGACCTTCGATCTGCACCTGGGAGGCGAAGACCTGGCCTTTCCGCACCATGAGGATGAGATCGCCCAGAGCGAAGGCTCAACCCTCTGCAAAGAAGGCGGCTGCAAACCGACTCCCTTCGTCCGCTACTGGCTTCACTTCTCGCACCTGCTGGTCGAAGGCAAAAAGATGAGTAAATCGCTGGGCAATTTCTACACCCTGCGCGATCTCTTTGCCAAAGGTTATACGGGCCGGGAAATCCGCTACCTGTTGCTCTCGGCGCATTACCGGGAGTCTTTGAATTTCACATTGGAAGGACTGAACGGGGCTCGTTCGGCTTTATCTCGTTTGGATGAGTGCCTCTCCAAGCTCAAGGAACTGGCCGGAACGGCGGAAGCCTCCGGAACACCATCGGACCTTGTTCAGAATTTTGACGATGCCCTGAGCAATGATTTCAACCTTTCGGCCGGTTGGGCCGCCGTCTTCGACTGGGTGCGCCAGACCAATAAGCTCATCGCCGAAGAGAAGCTCTCGGCCTCAGAGGCCGCCCGGCTGCTTGCCGATTGGGCCCGGGTGGATGCCGTTCTGGCTGTGAGCCCGCAGAAGAAAGAAGAGGAGATTCCGGCTGAGATTCTCGCCTTGTTGGAAGAGCGTCAGGCCGCCCGCAAAGCGAAAAATTTCGCCCGCTCCGATGCCATCCGCGATGAATTGAAATCCAAGGGCTGGGTGATCGAAGATACCCCGAAGGGTCCGCGCCTGAAACGAATTTAAACTCTACCTATTTACAGAATGCAAACCGATCCTCCTAACCGGAAAAACCGGGTTCACGCCGAAGCGACAGACGGCACCCCCGCGGCAAAGGGACGCTTCATCGTCTTTGAAGGAATCGAGGCCTGCGGCAAAACGACTCAAATCGAACTTCTGGCAGAGCGTTTCCGTGCACGGGGTCAGGATCCGCTCATCCTGCGCGAGCCCGGCGGAACGGAAATCGGAGAGAAAATCCGCAGTCTCTTGAAAGACTCCAGCTATCTGGGGCAAATGAGCCCGGAGGCGGAGCTTCTTCTCATGAACGCCTCGCGCGCTCAGCTCGTCCGGGAGGTCATCCGTCCCGCTCTGGAAAAGGGCCGCATCGTCATTTGCGACCGCTATTTCTACAGCACGATCGCCTATCAGGGTTTTGGCCGCTCGCTGCCCTGGGATGCGCTCAATGCCGTCAACCGCTTTGCCGTCGGCGGATTGGATGCCGACTTTGTCATCTTCCTGGATATTCCCCTGGAGGAAAGCTGGGAGCGTCTTTGCCGGCGCAATGAGGAGCTTTTCCAAACTCAGGGAATCCAGATCAAGGATCGCTTTGAGGAATCCGGCCGGCTTTTTCACGAGCGTGTTTATAAGGGCTTTCAATCCCTGGCGGAGGAGTGCCCCGTCTTCTGGAGAATCAATGGCGCACAATCCCGCGAGGAAGTCGCCGAAGAAATCTGGAATATTTTGAAATGAGCATTTCTCCCATCAACGCCTCCACGCGCTACTGCGGGCTCTTCGGCTGCCCGGTCCGGCATTCGGCCTCCCCGGCCTTCCAGAATGCGGGCATTGCGGCTATGGGTTTAAACTGGCGCTATCTGGCGCTGGAAGTTTTGCCCGAGAACTTGCCTCAGGCCATTGAAGGCGCCAAAGCGATGGGGTTTGTGGGACTCAACCTGACGGTCCCGCACAAAGAGCAGGCGTTCCGACTGGCTGATGAAGTAGAGGATTCGGCCCGGATATTGGGCTCGGTCAACACGCTGAAATTTGAAGGGCTCACCCCGGAAGGCCTCTGGCTGCCGGTGCGCGACTGGGGTCGTGAGACTCCGCGGCAAATTCGCTCCATCGGCTACAATACCGATGCTGAGGCGATTATCCGCGCTCTGAAGGAAGACCTCGGTTTTAACCCTGCCGGCAAAAGAATTCTCATTCTGGGAACCGGCGGCGCGGGCCGTGTGGCTGCGCTGCGTCTGGCCGCTGAATCCGTTGCCGAGCTTTATCTGGTCAACCGGACTCTCTCAAAAGCGCAATCGCTCAGCCGGGAGATTGAGAGCCATTGCCCGAACGTACGGGTTCATATCGGTTACCCACCCGAGACTCAACCGGTGGACCTGATTCTGAACTCCACCTCGCTGGGCCTCAAGGAATCCGACCCTCTGCCGTGGAACGGGCAACAGTTTTGCCTGAAGCGCTCGGCTCTGGCGTTTGACATGATCTATCGGCCTGCCTGCACACCCTTCCTCCAAGCCGCCAAAGACGCCGGCTGCCGTGTTGCCAACGGCCTCAGTATGCTCCTCTATCAGGGCGTCACTTCGCTGAAGCTCTGGTCCGGAGCCGAACCCCCTGTTGAAACGATGAGAGCTGCACTCAAGGAACATATTTATTCACCTTCCGGACCCGATTCACCCCATGCCTGATACTGAATACTTTGACGCTATTCCCTTCCATTTCTGGACGGTTACCTTTTTTATTTTCGGCTGCATCGTAGGCAGCTTTCTTAATGTCTGCATCTATCGGTTGCCCCGCGGAGAGAACATCATTTTCCCGCCTTCTCACTGCCCGCACTGCAATTACCATATCCCCTGGTATCTCAATATTCCCCTTTTCACCTGGATTTTCCTGAGAGGCCGCTGTGCCCATTGCCGGGCGCCAATTACGGTCCGCTATTTCATCGTGGAGCTCTTGACCGGCTCGCTCTTTGCCCTCTCCTGGCTCTGCGTGGGCAACAGCAGTCTGACGCTGGCGCTCATATATTGCCTGGTCATCGGAGCACTCATCGTCTCCTCGTTCATAGACCTGGAGCATTTCGTCATTCCCGATTCCATCACCCTGGGCGGAATTGCGGTCGGCTTCATCCTCTCTTTCCTTTTCCCGCCGATGCACTGGACCGATTCGCTCAAATTCTCCATGCAGGAAAGTGTCCTGGGCATCCTGGCCGGCGGAGGACTCCTCTATGCCATCAGCCGCCTGGGCAAGATCGCCTTTGGACGCTACCGCTACGAGATCAAAGCCGATGAGAAAATCATCCTCTCCGAAGAGGCAATGGAAACCCCTACGGAAAAAATCCCCTACTCCGAAATCTTTTATCGGCCTTCCGACAGAATCATCATCCAAGCCGCCTCCGTAGAGCTGACCCTGATGAACGCGGCTCAACCGCAGGAACCCTCCGCTTCAGAGGAAACCGAGTCGGCTCCTCTAGCTGGCCCCTCCTATCAATGGGAAAGTGCGCGGATCGAGCTCTCGCCCACTCAGCTCAAGGTGGATTCCCAAACATGGGACCCGAGCGAAGTCCGAAAGGTGGAGCTGAGCGCCCACAAACTGACGCTGCCGCGCGAAGTGATGGGTCTGGGCGACGTCAAATTCATGGCCGCCATCGGCGCCTTTTTTGGGTGGAAATCGGTTATCTTTATTCTCTTTGCCAGCTCGCTTCTGGGCTCGCTTGTCGGTCTCACCCTGGTGGCACTGCGCAAGCATGAGCTCTCGGCGAGGATTCCCTACGGGCCCTATCTGGCACTGGGAGCGCTCCTCTGGATGATGGGCGGCTACTACTGGTATCCCTCGCTTTTCGAGCTGGTGGACCGTATCCTGAGCCCTCTTTTCCAAAGTTGATAGGATACATGCAGAGACGCGCCATCATATTCCTGATTGTTTTTATCGACCTGATCGGTTTCGGGATTGTCCTGCCGATGCTGCCTCTCTATGCGGAGCGTTTCGGTGCCAAGGGGCTCATGATCGGCCTTATTGTCGCCTCGTTCTCGATCATGCAGGTGATTTTCTCTCCCTTCTGGGGAAGACTCTCGGACCGGATCGGCCGCCGGCCGGTTCTCCTCATCAGTGTGGGCACGGGGGTTCTCTCCTACATCCTTTTTGCATTCGGCTCGGCTCAGGAAGGGAGCCTGGCACTCACACTTATTCTGATATCCCGTATCCTTGCGGGCGCCTGCGGAGGCAATATCAACGTCACTCAGGCCTACATTGCCGATATTACCCCGAGTAAACACAGAGCCGCAGGGATGGGTCTGATCGGAATGGCCTTCAGTTTGGGGCTTATTTGTGGACCTGCTATCGGAGCTTTTTCATCCCATTGGGGTCTGGCCGCGCCGGCCTGCGTTGCCGCTATGCTGAGCAGCGTAAGCTTTTTCCTGGCTCTTTTTATTCTCAAAGAAAGCCTCCTGCCTGAGCATCGCAAAAAGGTCAATTCCGTCAAACATCCTAACCGCTGGATGATCTGGAAGGGCGCTTTGCAACATCCGCAGATCGGCTCCTTGTGCGTGTTTCTCTTCATCTCGACGTTCTGTTTTTCCTGCTACGAAGTCACCTTGGGACTCCTGGCAGAATCCAATCTCAAGTACGATACGACTCATATCGGCTACCTCTTCGCCTGGCATGGGTTGGCCACGGCATTGGTCCAGGGCTTGCTCATTCGCAGGTGGATCGCTCGCTGGGGAGAATCCTGGCTGATTGTGGCTGGCTTTGCGTGCAGCGCCCTGGCGCTATTCCTGATTCCCTGGTTTCACTCGGTCATTCCCTTTATCATCGCGATCACCCTGAACTCTCTGGCCGTTTCGCTCAATCGGCCCACCACTTTCGGGTTGATCTCACGCTATGCGCCGCCGGAGCGTCAGGGTGAGCTCCTCGGGGTCTCACAGAGCATGGGCGGTATGGCTCGGGTCCTCAGTCCCCTCTTCTGCATGGTACTCTTCACCAAGGCGGTCTGGATTCCTTTTATCTTCTGCGGTCTGATCGCTCTGGGCACTATGTTCTTTGTCGTCAGCTTCGCGCGCAAGGCTCCGGCCCATGCGGCTCTCCCGGCTCCCGAGGCCGAGGCAATTCCTGAAGAAAATCCTTCCCTTTATCTATAAAATGGTCTATAAAGAGCCACGTGAATAACCACCAAGACGTCGCACTTAGATATCAGCAGTTGATCGCTGAAATCAAAAAACATGATCAGGCCTATTACGTAGATGCCGCCCCGGAGATCAGCGATTTTCAGTACGACCAGCTTTACGCCGAGCTCCTTCAGATTGAGCGTGATCATCCTGAACTGGCCCGGCCCGATTCACCCTCTCATCGTGTAGGCGGCGGCCTCCGGATAGCCGGGACTGAGGTCCAACACTCCATCCGGATGCTGAGCCTGGACAACACCTACTCCGCCGAAGAACTGCTCAACTTTATCAACCGCGTCCAAAAAGGACTCCCCGAAACAGAACTCGAGTGGAGCGTAGAGCCCAAGATCGACGGAGCCTCCATCAGCCTGCGCTATGAAAAGGGAGTCTTCACTCTGGGGGCGACCCGCGGCGACGGCACCACCGGGGACGACGTCACCCTCAATTTAAAAACCATTCGCTCCCTGCCGCTGAAGCTCGAGGGCAATGTGCCCGATATTCTGGAGCTGCGCGGCGAGGTCTTCATGACCCGCAAAGAATTCGACCGCCTCAACGCGGCATGTGAGGAGGAAGGAGAGCTCCCCTTTGCCAATCCGCGCAATGCAGCCGCCGGCACCCTGAAACTTTTGGACAGTTCATTGGTCGCCAAACGCCGTCTGGATATTATCCTCTACGATCTGGGCGAAGTTTCCTCTCAAGAAAATTTCCCCAAGAGCCAGTCGGCTCTTCTGGCCTGGTTCAAAGAGCTGGGCTTTTCAGGTTTCCCTAAGACTTACCTCTGCCGCAGCTTTGAGGAAATCCGCGCCGCCATCGAAGAACTGGATCAACTCAAGAAAAAATTCGGCTACGATACCGATGGGGCCGTCGTGAAGCTCAACCGCTTTGACCTCAGAAAAGAACTGGGCTCCACCGCCAAATCACCTCGCTGGGCCATCGCTTATAAATACCCGGCTGAGCAGGCGCAGACACGGCTTCAGGGCATCACGGTTCAGGTCGGCCGCTCCGGCGCACTGGTCCCGGTCGCGGAACTCGAACCAGTCTGGCTCAGCGGAAGCACCATCTCCCGGGCTACGCTTCATAATGAGAATTACCTCAAGGAACGCGATATCCGCATAGGGGACCGGGTTCTGATCGAGAAGGCCGGCGAAGTCATCCCCGCAGTGATCTCCACGCTTCCGGAAATGCGGAGCGGCTCGGAAACTGTTTTCGAATTTCCGAAGGTCTGTCCCATTTGCGGGACTCCCGCTGAGCGCAGAGGAACCGTCGGCTGGTATTGCCCCAATGAGCGCTGCCCCGCGCGGTTGAAGGCAGGAATTGAATACTGGTGTTCGCGCCCGGCCATGGATATCACCGGCGGCGGAGAAAGTCTTGTCGCCAAGCTTGTGGAGCTCGGGTTCGTGAAAGATGTCGCCGATCTCTACCAGTTGACGTTGCAGCAAATTTCACCACTTCTAAAAAAAGCGGATGAGAAAAGCAGCGGAAAATCGAGCAGGTCGAAGTTAGTTCAGTCAAGCCTATTCCAGGCGCCGGGGGCCGCTGTGCCTGGTTCGGCACCCGAGCCGCAGGATGAAAACCTCTCCAAAGCCGCACGGAAATTCCTGGCTTCCGTGGATGAGAGCCGCAGCCGCGATCTCTGGAAGCTCCTGATCGGCCTCGGGATTCCCAACGTCGGCAGCGATGTCGCACGGCTCCTGGGCAAAAACTACTCTTCGCTCGATCAGCTCTCCGAGGCAACGGCACTGGAAATCACGCAAATTGGAGGGCTCGGCCTGACGATCGCCGAAGCGCTTGTCCAGTGGTTCGCCCAAGCCTCCAACCGGACCTTGATTGAAAAGCTCCGTGCGGCCGGCCTCAATTTTTACTCCCGGCTCTACAGCCCGGCTGATGCCGTCCCCAAGGGAAAAATCGCCGGCACGCTCTTCATCGTCTCTGACCTTTTCTCCGAAAAAGAGAGAGCTCAATTGATTGCGTTGCTCAAAACACAAGGGGCCACCTGCAGGTCGAAACTGACAGAAACAGTGGATTACTTTCTGAGCGACTCACCGCTGGAAGAACAGGCTCTGAGTGCCCGGAATCTGGGTGTAAAGGTGATCAGCACCGAAGAGATTTTAAAATTCAAAGAAGAGGTGCTCTCCCGTCTGGATTATCACCTGAAGCTCCACGCCGAGAATTGCGCGAAGGACACCTCCTCTCAAAAAAGCGGCAAGAATCAAACCGGCTCCGGGGGCGAAAATGCTCGTCCGCTTTCAGGCAAAACCTTTGTCCTGACCGGCACATTACCCACCCGCAGCCGCGGCGAAGCACGGGATTTGATCGAACTCCACGGCGGGAAAGTCTCCTCGTCCGTGAGCTCCAAAACCGATTTTCTCCTCGCCGGAGAAGATCCGGGCAGCAAGCTGAACAAGGCTCAAGAGCTGGGTGTAAAGATTCTGAGCGAAGAGGATTTTTTGAAAATGATCTCCGTATAGAGCAGCTCTGCAGCGGCCTCTGCGGGTAGGTAGCGCTAGTAGCTTACTCCGTCACTGATCTTCTGGATGAGGCGCGGCTCCTGATCGGACGTGACAGCGCCCTCGCGGGTCACCTTTACCTCTTTCTCGAAAAAGCCATCCACCTGAATGATGGAATAGACAATCAACTGAGCCTTGAAATCGACGCCGTCACGCCTGACCGTGCTGGAGCGAGGCGGCGGACGCTTGGCCTTCTGCAACCCCTTCTCCGTTTCCGGGGTCACCACGCAGACGACCGGGCTCACGAATAGATTCTCATATTCCGCCAGATAGTTGAGCGCCTCCTCTTCGTCGCGCAAATCCCCGAAAATCGTTTCAAAATTTTTCGGCGTCAGGAGGTAGTAGTCTTTTGATACTTTAGCCAGGTAAAAGGGACCCAGACCGGCCAGGTCCAGAGGCAAATTCTTCTGAACCTCGGCCTTCAGAGAGACCTTATAGAAATCGGAAATTTTCACGCGCGGCAGCAAGTTCTTGAACTTGTGTTTTTTCATCTCGAACTGGCCCTTGAGATAGACAATGGTTCCTTCGTTCGGAACCTCATCCATGTCTTCACGCGCTTCGACCATCAGGAGATTGAGCATCATCGGGCTATCCTGGTGATCCGCCGGCACTTTGGCTTCCAGCTTCACCGCGGAGGGATCCGCCAATTCTTTCTTGGCTTTCTTAGCGGAGGCAGCATCGGCCCCTAAAGAAAATCCGAAAATGAAAATAAAGCTGAGCAGGAGCCCCAGACCCGTTTTCCCCATGATAGTCCTCTGTTTCATACTGTCGTCTCTGCGTTATCTAACGCCCGGATTCCACCTCTTTGAGCTCACTGCTGCGGTCCCGGCTCAAATCCGCCTCGGCGAATCCGGCTGAGTTCTTTGGCAGAATCAGGCGAAAATCATGCACCTGCTGCACCTCGATCTTACCCGAATCGAGCTCCATCGCCAGAATATGCCCGCCGGTTTTGCGGTCCGCCGAGAGGAAGTGCAGGTGATAGCCCGGCACGTTGATCCCCTTTAAGTAATCCGGCAGCCGGTATCCTATCACATCGCCCTCCACTTTGCCCAACTCAAATTCGGGCTGATTGCGCGTAACCTCCACCAGGGGCGGGTAAGGCGCATTCTGTGCCGGAACGGAGCGGGTTTTCATAGAGGAAAATTTTCCCCGGATATGCACGGCGATCGGGATATTTTTCTGGGGACAGAGCTCATCCACAGAATCGCTCAGGCCCTCATAATCCAACGGACCGCTGACTTGGGTCTTATAATTCGGATCGAAAAACATGACCGATGCGAAAGGCGTCGTCATGGCATCCGACGGACGGTAGACCCGGCCATCTGCACACACCTGGTAGACATCCCCGGAGAACATCACCATTTCGCCATCAAGCCGATTGAAGGTACCGATGCCGAAATCGCCATTCTTCTTGAGCTCTTCAAAACTCATCACTCCGTCATAGACACCGGCCAGGAGCGAATCAATCGTCGCCACCTG
>DBPU01000047.1:0-10105 GCA_002305615.1 Verrucomicrobia bacterium UBA1412
GTAGTGATGGTGGTATTGCGGAGGCTTTTGCCGCTTGCGGGAGGATATCCCTTTTGCGTGCAGAGTCTCAAAGCGGCCTCCGTACTGTTGCAGGCTGATTCTAGCAGAATCTTTACCCGGAGCAAGAATGAATGAGCTCTTGCGTGAAAGCGGTTATTTACTTTTCCGGAAGTGGTGCGTATACTGGGTCCGAAGGTCACTTGAAGGCTATATATGAAGGCTAAAATAAGAAAGAAATTTACAACCGCTCTGGTTGCGGCATTTCTCATGACAACGATGACTCAGGTATATTCGGATGAAGGGATGTGGCTCTATGATGATCCGCCTCTGGAACAATTAGAAGCCAAGTATGGTTACCGCCCTGACGCTCAGTGGCTGGAACATTTGCAGAAATCTTCGGTTCGTTTCAACAACGGCGGCTCGGGCTCTTTTATTTCTGAAGACGGGCTGGTGATTTCCAATCATCACGTCGGAGCCGGGGCGCTCGAGAAGCTTTCCACGCAGGAAAAGAATATCCTGGCCGATGGGTTTTATGCGGCCAGCCGTGAGCAAGAGCTCAAGTGCCACGATCTGGAGCTCAATGTCCTGATGAGCATCGAGGATGTGACCGAACGCGTCAATGCGGCGATCAAGCCCGAAATGAGCCCCGAAGAGGCGCTCAAGGCACGGCGCGAAGTGATGAGCCGTCTGGAGAAGGAGTCGCTCGAGGCCACTGGTCTGCGCAGCGATGTGGTGACGCTCTTCCAGGGCGGCAAGTATTCGCTCTATCGTTACAAACGCTATACGGATGTGCGGCTGGTTTTCGCGCCGGAATCGGATATCGGCTTCTTCGGAGGCGACCCCGATAATTTCGAGTACCCGCGCTACAATTTGGATATCAGCCTGTTCCGGGTTTATGAAGAGGGCAAACCGGCCAAGGTGGAGCATTACCTGCGCTGGAGCCCCACTGGCGTGAGCGATGGCGAGCTCATATTTGTCTCCGGGCATCCGGGCTCGACCTCGCGTCTGATTACTCAGGATGAACTCATTTTTGCCCGCGATGTCTCTCAGCCCTATGTGCTGGAGCGGCTTAATCGCCTGGAAGTGCTCTATATGGCCTGGGCCGAACGCAACGAGGAGAATGCACGCCGTGCGCATCAGGCGATTATGGGTGTGCAGAATTCGCGCAAGGCCATCAGCGGACGCTATGCCGGGCTGCTGGATCCGGATCTGCTCTCTGCCAAGGCCTCCGCGGAAGAGTCGCTCATCCGTTCCATGAAAGCCTCTCCGGAATTCCAGGGCTCAGTCGTCGCTTACGATGTAATAGCCGCTGCGCAAAAGGTCTTTGCCCGGAATTACACCGACTACCGGATGTGGGAAGGGGCTCAGGCCTTCAACACTTCCTATTTCGGTATTGCCCGCACGCTTCTGCGCCATGCGGAGGAAAAGGGCAAGCCCAATGGCGAACGGTTGCGTGAATTCCGCGATTCAAACAAGGTTTCGCTTGAGCTGGGCCTCTTTTCCGAAGCGCCCATTTATGAAGATTTTGAAATGCTGCGTCTCTGCGATGCGCTTAAATTCGCTATCGGTAAGCTCGGCTATGAGAACGAAATGGTTCAGAAAGTTTTGGCCGGCAAGTCGCCTGAGGCACGTGCGGCTGAGCTCATCCGTGGCACGAAACTGAAATCGGTCGATACCCGCAAGGCGCTTTATGAAATGAGCGCTGAGGAGATCGAGAAACAGAATGACCCGATGATCGAGCTGGCCCGGCTGGTGGATGCACAGGCCCGCTCCCTGCGCAAACTCTTCGAAGAGCAGGATGAACTCACGCGGCAGGCTCACGATAAGATCGCCAAGGCCCGTTTCGCTCTGGTTAAGGAGCACACCTACCCGGATGCTACCTTTACGCTTCGTTTATCCTATGGCACCGCGCTGGGCTATGAAGAGGCTGGCCAGAAGATACCGTTCCAGACCACGGTCGGGGAAATGTATGCTCATGCCGTTGCTCACAAGCATCAGCCGCCCTTCAAACTGCCTGAATCGTGGATGAAAGCTCAGGAGAAAGTGGACCCCTCGACTCCCTGTAATTTCGTCTCCACGGCCGATATTATTGGCGGCAATTCCGGCAGCCCGACCGTCAACCGTGCTGGCGAATTTGTCGGGATTATCTTCGACGGCAATATCCCCTCGCTGGTTTGGGATTATGCCTATTCTTCCAAGCAGGGCAGGGCGACCTCCGTCAACAGCCAGTTCATCATGGAGGCGTTCAAAAAGGTTTACGGAGCGGACGAGCTGGCCCGCGAAATCGAGAAAGGGAAGATCTAAAGAGAGAGCAATCTCCTGAACCGTTTTTAATATGAGTCAAGGCGATACTAATTATATCAAGGAAGACCCTTGGAGAATTCTGAGGATTATGTCCGATTTCGTGGATGCTTTTGAATCCCTGGCCCCTCTGGGCAAGGCTGTGAGCATCTTCGGCTCAGCCAGAGCCTCTTCCAAACATCCGGCTTACAAGAAAGCGCACAAAATAGGTACGCTTCTTACTAAGGCTGGTTTTGCGGTCATCACGGGCGGCGGCCCGGGCATTATGGAAGCGGGCAACCGCGGTGCTCATGATGCCGGCGGACGCTCGGTCGGCCTTAATATCATGCTCCCTTTCGAGCAGAAGACCAATCCCTACGTCAATTTCCCGGTGCCTTTCCGTTATTTCTTCGCGCGTAAGACCTGTTTCGTTAAATACAGCACGGCTTTCGTCTTCATGCCCGGCGGCTTTGGCACCCTGGATGAACTCAGCGAGCTCCTGACACTGGTCCAGACCAAGCGCGTGCCGCTCATCCCGCTGATCTTCTTCGACTCCAAGTTCTGGGGCGGTTTTATCCAGTGGATAAAGGATACGGTGCTGGCCGAAGGCTATATTTCTGCCGATGATATGAACCTGTTCCATATCACCGACGACCCGAAGGAGGTCGTTCAGATCATTCTGGACCACCTCCGCAAGGCGGATACGCCCTTCATGCCCAACAAATGGCTGGGCTAACATAAGGTATGTGGGAGCATACCCGCATCCACCAGGATGCACCTTCCGGAGGTATGCTCCCCCTATCTCTTCTTTGAGCATACCGGCAGCATCATCCCCGGTTAGCGAAATCTCCCCGATTTAAAATGCACCCCACGTTGTAGGGCGCATCTCAAACCTCTCTGACTTTTCCCTCGATAAAATTCTGATTTCAGCTCAGACAATTATGAAGATTTCTATTACATAGGGGACCTCCGGGGTGGACGACTCCCAGATGGGGAGGATTTGAAACCCGGATTTGTAAACCTGAAGAGTAGAGGTTGGGGGCGTTTTATGGACCAATTATAGCCCCGATTCGGTTTAATGCATTTTTTCTAAAAATTTACTTGAATAAATTTCTGTTTTTAGTATAAAAATACCGAGTATTAAATGAAAATGCTTTGTTTTGGCGGGGAAAAAGCGAGTGCACCTCAAAAAATCGGCGTTTTGCCTCATCGAAACGTGATTTGGTCGGTGCCCGCTTGTGTTTTTGCCAAACATTTTATAACTGATTTTGAACTGAATGATATACTATTATGAATGATTCTTTTTCACAGGGGAACCTGAAATACAGCATTCTTAATGAAGACCCGGCTTCCAAAACAGGAACTGTTTCTGTCAGTCGGAACAGGGGAGAACCCAAGGATCGCATTGGAACTACTCTGAACATTTCTCCATCAATAGAGCATAATGGAATTATTTACACCATCACCCGTATTGAGAGTGAGGCCTTTTATGGCTGCGCAAGCCTTACATGCATCATGATCCCGGAAAGTGTCACCAGTATTGGCTGGAGTGCATTTAGGGGCTGCACGAGCCTGGCCAGCATCACGATTCCGGAGGGTGTTACCAGGATTGATGATAGGGCATTTTCGGAGTGCTCAAACCTCACAAACATTAACGTTGGGCAAGAAAACGAAAAATATAGGAGTGTGGATGGTGTGCTTTTTACAAAGGATATGACAACACTGATAGCCTACCCACACGGGAAAAAGGAGGAAAAGTATACAATTCCGGAGTGTGTCAGCAGGATTGGTAACGGAGCATTTCAAGGATGTAAAGACGTGGTTGGCATCACGATTCCCGATAGTCTCACAAGTATTGGTGATGTAGCTTTTGATGGCTGCAGGAGCTTGGCCTGTATTACGATTCCGGAAGGTGTTACCCGTATTGGAATAAGGGCGTTTGATGGCTGCGAGAATTTAAAAGATGTATATTTCAAGGGAGCTCCTCTTGAAATGCACAATGGTACTTTTAAAATAGATACGGTATTTCACTACGTTGAAGGGACTCCCGGGTGGACGACTCCCAGATGGAAGGGATTTAGGACTTACATTTGGAAACCTGAAGAGTAGGGGTTGGAGCCATTTTATGGGCCCAACATCTCCCGAATTGGTCCCACCCGTGGGGCGATTGGATATCTTCTGAACATCGTTACCGGGGGGCTTCAGTCCCCCCGGCTGACGAATCTTCCACAATTTAAAATGTGGCCCGGAGGCGCGCATTAGCGAAACCTCGTCCATCCTGATTTGGACGAATGTGTTATCCGTTACGCAGAGGCAGATGTTTTCGCGTCTGCTCCATTCTTTCAGAAGGCTTTGCTGAGATGTTGCGTTGGCTTGTAATTTAGTGTACCGTTTGCGGAGGCTGGACGGGGCTTCCGACCAGCTTTTGGAATAGTGAAAACGGAAAGCAATATGATAAAGGACAGGAACGAGATCAGTAATTTTTTGGTGCCCATGGTTGTGGAACAAACCGGACGCGGNNTGGGAACTCCGGTGGATGACCAGATCGCAAACCTGATCATTGCACAGTTACTGTTCTTGCAAATGACCGATCCTAAGAAAGATATCCATCTTTATATCAATTCTCCGGGCGGAAGCGTCTCGGCCGGTCTGGCAATTTACGACACCATGCAGTTTCTCTCCTGCGACGTCAATACCTACTGCATCGGCATGGCAGCCAGCATGGGAGCCGTTCTCCTGAGCGGCGGCACCAAGGGTAAACGCTTTGCCTTGCCCAATTCCACTGTCATGATTCATCAGGTTCTGGGCGGCGCTGAGGGTCAGGCCTCCGATGTCGTTATCCGCACCAACTACATGGTCCGGCTTAAAAAGAGAATTCACAAGATACTCTCCGAGCACACCGGTAAGCCCGTGGCGCAGATCAAAAAGGATTGCGACCGCGACAACTTCATGATGGCCGAAGAGGCCTGTAAATATGGTCTGGTGGATGAAGTCGTGAAAGCCAGGAAAGATATCCCCCTTATTCAAGGTCAGAGCATCGATACCCCAGAGAGCAGCCCGAAGAAGAAGTAGCTCATGGCAAAACATCATTTACGTTGTGAATTCTGTGGTCGGGAAGCGTCCTCTACCCTGAAGGTTCTTCAGGGAGGCAATTCAAGCATCTGCAAAGAATGCGCTCTGGTGATTTCCAATATCTTCAGCGGTAATTCTTCCACAATCGGTCCGGTGGACAGCGATCCAGCGCCCGAGCTCAAAAAAGTCCCTACCCCGAGCGAGATTAAGGCCACTCTGGATGGTTACTGCATCGGCCAGGAGGATGCCAAGCGCACCCTCTCTGTGGCTGTTCATAATCATTACAAGCGAATCCTCTGCGAGCGCAAAGGCTCGAAATATGCGGATAAGCTCTCTGAGACGCTTTCCAATGTAGAGCTGGAGAAGACGAACGTCCTTTTGATCGGCCCGACCGGTTCGGGCAAAACGCTTTTAGCCAGAACGCTGGCCCGTGTCCTGAACGTTCCTTTCGCCATTTCCGACGCCACCACCGTGACCGAGGCCGGTTACGTGGGTGAAGATGTAGAGAATATCATTTTGCGGCTGGTCCAGAACGCCGACTACAATATCGAGCGTGCGCAGATCGGTATCGTCTACATTGATGAGATCGATAAAATCGCCCGCAAGACCGAGAACGTTTCTATTACCCGCGACGTTTCGGGCGAGGGTGTCCAGCAGGCTTTGCTCAAAATACTGGAGGGGACCATCTGCAACGTGCCTCCTCAGGGCGGCCGCAAGCATCCGCATCAGGAGCTCCTGCAGGTCGATACCCGCAATATCCTTTTTATCTGCGGAGGCGCCTTCGTGGGGCTGGATAAGATTATTCAGCGCCGTGTGGGTACCCGCTCCATGGGCTTTACCAATAAAAGCGCCGAGAATTCGCACGAAGAAAAGCAGTCTCTTTCTCTCTTTAAACAGGTTGAGCCCGAAGACCTCGTTACTTTCGGTTTTATCCCGGAGTTCGTCGGCCGGTTGCCGATGGTGACCCTCCTGGAGGAGCTCACCGTGGAACAGATGGTCGAGGTCATGACCACAACGCGCAATGCGCTGACCCTGCAATACGAAAAGCTTTTTGCAATGGATGGATTCTCTCTGAGGTTTACCCCCGAATCCCTCAAGACGCTGGCTGCCCAGGCTCTTGAGAAAGGCACCGGCGTGCGGGCTCTGCGTGGCCTGATGGAGCGGCTCATGATGAATACGATGTATGAGCTCTCCAGTCTCCCCGAGGGTGCCACCGTCATGATCACTTCCGACGTGGTGCGCGGGAAAGAAAAACCGGTTTTGATCAAAAAGAAGAAGGGTAAAACAGGAACTGAAGAATGAGCTCGCCAAAAGGACCGTCCCGGTTTGTCGCTGAACATGTCCGGAGCATTCCCTATTCGGGAATTCGTGATTTTTTTGATATCGTTCAAGGTGTGCCTGACGTGATTTCTCTGGGGATTGGCGAGCCGGATTTCGTCACTCCCTGGCGCATCCGCGAGGCCGCTATTTACAGTCTGGAGAGTGGCCACACCTCCTACACCGCCAACCTGGGTTTGCCGCGTCTGCGCGAAGAGATCAGTGCCTATGTCGCGGCCTATTATCACGTTAATTACAATCCCAAAAATGAAGTGCTGGTCACCGTTGGGGTGAGCCAGGCACTGGACCTGGCTCTGCGGGCGACGATCAATCCCGGCGATGAGTTCCTTTATCACGAGCCCTGCTATGTCAGCTATGCACCGAGCATCAACCTGGTGCATGGGCATCCGCGCCAGGTTCACTGCTCGGTTCAGAGCAAGTTTGCCGTGACGCCGCAGGCTCTGGAAGAAGCGCTGACCGATAATATCCGGGCTATTATCCTGAATTTCCCGACGAATCCCACCGGTGGCACGATGAGCCGCGAAGAGCTCGAGGCCGTCGCCAAGATCATCCAGAAGCGCGATATTCTGGTTATTACCGATGAGGTCTATTCGGAGCTGACCTTCGAGGGTGAGCATACGAGCATCGCCTCTCTGCCGGGGATGAAGGAGCGGACTCTCTTTTTGCACGGATTTTCCAAGGCTTTCGCCATGACCGGCTTCCGTATCGGCTATGCCTGCGGTCCTGCTGAGCTGATCGAGGCGATGATGAAGATCCATCAGTATTCCATGCTCTGTGCCGGGACGGCTTCCCAGGAGGCTGCCATCGAGGCTTTGCGTCATGGCCGGCCTGATACCCTCGAGATGCGCGATCAATATAAGCTTCGGCGTAATTACATCGTGGGTGCTTTGAATTCGATGGGCCTGAGCTGCCACATGCCGCGCGGCTCCTTCTATGCTTTTCCTTCAATCGCTTCCACCGGGCTTTCCTCCAAAGAATTCGCCGGACGGCTGGTGAATGAAAAGAAAGTGGCCTGCATTCCGGGTGATGCGTTCGGCCCCAGCGGTGAGGGTTTCCTCCGTTGCTGTTTTGCCACGAGTCTGGATAAAATCGAAATCGCCATGGAAAGGATGGCGAAGTTCGTCTCCGAGGTTCGGGACGGAAGGAATAAGTAAAACAACGGGCCCCGGGCGAAATCTGAAAAATACCTCTTCATTTGTCGGCACTTCTCACCCATATTCAACATTATTGCCTGCAGGACGGCCCGGGCATCCGCACGACGGTGTTTTTCAAAGGCTGCCCTCTGCAATGCCGGTGGTGCCATAATCCGGAGGCGATTTCTCCGAAGCCCGAAGTTCTCCTGAGCGAGGCCAAATGCATCCGGTGCGGCGAGTGCTTCAAACCTTGCTCGCATCAAACCTCCTCAAATCTTTCACGCGCACGCTGCCCCGAGTGCCGTTACAGATGCCCGACTCTGGCGCGGCAGATTTCGGGCACCCGCTACACGGTGGAGGCTCTCCTGAAAGAGCTTCTCCGAGACCGTCTCTTTTATGAAGAAAGCCGCGGGGGTGTGACTTTCTCCGGAGGCGAGCCGTTGTTGCAAGCCGACTTTCTGAGGAAACTCCTGCCCGAGCTTAAACGCGAAGAAATCTCGGTGGCGCTGGATACCTGCGGATTTGCGCCCGAAGAAGTTTTTCTGGAAATCGCTCTTCAATGCTCTCTGATTCTTTTTGACCTGAAGATGGTCTCGCCTGAGCTCCATCTCCAATATACGGGCCGCTCCAATGAGCTCATTCTGCAAAATCTTGAGAGCCTCACCCGAAGAGCGGATGCGCCCCGGCTCTGGCTGCGGATTCCCGTTATCCCCGGGGTGAATGATTCTGAAGTCGAACTTGAAGTCCTGCTCAGGAAGTTAGAATCTCTCGGCGGCATTGAGCAAATTCATTTACTGCCCTATCACAAAATTGGTTTGGAGAAATATGCGCGGCTGGGTCGTCGTTCTCCTCTGGAGGACTTGGAAGCTCCCTCTGCCGCTTCGATGGAGAGGCTCCTCGAGCGTTTCAAAGAAGTTCATCCGCGCGTAAAAATCGGAGGCTAGAAACAGGGGAAGCACCCCGGAAAGCGAAATGAAAATGGAAAAAGAAAAACTGAAAATAGCCCTGATCTCTCTGGGTTGTGCCAAGAATCTGGTCGATTCAGAGGTGGTTCTGGGAAGCCTTTTGCAGCATGACATGGCGCTGACGACCGACACCGCCGATGCCGACGTCCTCCTGATCAATACCTGCTCATTTATCGAATCGGCTCAGGAGGAGAGCATCAGCGTGATTCTGGAGGCGGGTCAGCGCACGGTTCCCGGGGTGGGACGTGAGTACCCGGAGCAGGCGATCGTGGTGACCGGCTGCCTGCCGCAGCGCTTTGCAAATGATTTACCGGCGTTGATGCCCGAGGTCGATGCCTTCATGGGTGTGGATCAATTGGAGGAAGCTCCCAAAATTATTCGCCAGGCGATTGCACGCCGCAAAGAGGTTCTGAAGATTTGGGCCCAGCATTCCAACCCGCGTAAAGCCCCGACTCTGCCGCCGCCTTCCATCAAAGTGACCCGCCGTCCGGTCTATATTCACTCGGCCAAAACGCCGCGGCTGGGGCTCACTCCCAAGCATTTTACCTATCTCAAAATCGCAGAGGGCTGCAATCACTCCTGCACCTTCTGCGCGATCCCCCAGATTCGCGGCCGTTACCGCAGCCGCATGCCCGATGATGTTCTGGAAGAGGCTCGCCAGGCCCTCAAAAATGGAGTCCGTGAGCTGAATTTAATTTCTCAGGATACGACCTGGTATGGGCGCGACCTGATTCGTCAGGCACGGAAATCACCTTCTTCGCTGAAGCTTCCCGCTGAAATTACCTCTGAAGAACAAGACCGAGCCGGCCTGATCGCCTATCTTTTGCGAAAAGTGAGCGCTTTGCGCGGTGATTTCTGGGTCCGCCTGCTCTATACGCACCCGGCCCATTGGAGCCCGGAGCTCATCGAAGCGATGGCACGGGCCAAAAAAGCGGTCAAATATGTCGATATCCCCCTGCAGCATATCCACCCGGTCATGCTTGAGAGGATGGGCCGCCGGACTCCGGAGAAAGCAATCCGCAAGCTTCTGGAGGAGATTCGCCGGGGGATTCCCGGGGTCACGCTGCGAACCACTTTCATTGTCGGCTTCCCGGGCGAAACCGATGAATATTTCCAGAGCCTCCTCGATTTCGTAGCCGAGCAGCGCTTCCAGAAGGTCGGCGCATTTATCTATTCGGCCCAGGAAGGCACCCGGGCCGGCGTCATGACCGGCACCGTCCCCGAAGCGCTCAAGCGTAAACGGCTGGAGCGACTGATGCGGTTGCAGCGCGACATTTCCCTCAAGGCCCATCAGGAAGAGGTCGGCAGCCTCCAGCG
>DBPU01000047.1:10141-15671 GCA_002305615.1 Verrucomicrobia bacterium UBA1412
CGCGGTGCAGGCGATGCGCCCGATGTGGATGGCAGAATCTACGTGAAGCACAGGGACTCTCTGCAAGCCGGAGAATTCACCCAGGTGCGAATCACCGATTGCCGTGAGTATGATCTTCTGGGCGAATGTGTTGAGTCGTAATAAAGGGGAGTAGTCCCGGAAAAATAGTTGCAAAATTCAGAGCCAAAAAAATCACCCGCACTTTCGTACGGGTGACCTTGTTTGAACTGATATAACTATTATGATGACTTGTATTAACTATGCAAAGCTACTACAACTGCAGCTATTCACGACTAAAACTAACTACTTGTCTTTCTGCTGATCCTTGCTGCTTAACTTTAGTACATAAAGAGCAAGGTTTTCGATTTCTTCCTTTTTAAGCTTCTCTTTGAGGGGTTTCATAATATTTTTATCCCCCTTGGAGAGCCCTTCAGAAATAATCTTCATCAACGCCTCACGATCTTCTCCATATTTTTTCTGGATCTTCTCAGAGGTCAGGTCGGCAGCATTGACCTTTCGAGCTACGGTCGTGCGGGCTTTAGCGTCCTCACCATGACAGAAGGAACAATATTTATCCCAGATGATCTTGGCTTTCTTCTCATCCAACTCGGCTGCCCGGGCATCACTCACCCCGAGGGTGAGAGCCAAGGCACAAATTGCGGTTATAAATGTAAACTTCATCTGTCGTACTTCTATTACCTACACACCTTAGACCAAAAGGCCGCTGAGAGCGCCTCTCAACGACGAACAGGATAACGAACACAAAACCCTCTTCGTCAGCAGACCTAGCCGTTCGACAAAGAACCTAGCCGCACAGCTATAACCTTAGACGCACCGAAAAGAGTTTTATTCAAAGAAAAGAGAAAAAAATTTATAAAGACGAATTGGCTTCATCTTCCTTCTTTTCTTCTTCGGTCAGCGGCTCCTCCGGGACGATGCTCCCGACCTGTTTGGCCAGCGATTTCAGCAGGTTAAAATCTTTCCGGTTTTCTGCCGGGTCAAACATGTAATCCAGCTCTTCCTGAGCGAAATACTGCCGCCGCTTTTCCAGGTCCGGCCGCAATTGTTTGTCCCGTGTGGCGACGTAAATGGCTGCCAGCGACTGTTTATCGGTAATCTCGACCCCTTGTGAAGTTACCTGGTAGGCGACATCATAGGTGCCGTCGGCATCAATGCGGAAAACTTCCAGCGGAGATTTCAGGAAAAGAGGCAGTGAGAATTCAAACTTGGAGTCCCGGGGGCGGCGGAATTCAAAAGTGCGTCCGCTCCGGTTTAATTCATAATCCAGGTCCAGAGCGCAGAGCAGAGCTCCCCGCGGGCAGATGATGGAAGAGAGCTCCCAATCAGGCCGAGGTTTTTCTCCCTCAATGAGTTGGACACGGTTCTGCCAGGAATCCCCGTAGAGGAAAAATATCTCGAGAGTCAGGGCTTCCCGGTTCACTTTCCGGATGGGAGTGATCAGGTCCCGGTATTGAACCAGCGAACCGATATTGAGATTGAACCAGTTGAGGGAAGAGACCCGCGCGCCGAGAGTCTGCCAGGCCAGATAACGCAGTTCTTCAGGGGTGGGCGCCAGGCGTTTACGTTCACCGACACTGCTCCAGCCGTCAAAGGGCCCCTGGACCCAGGCGGCAATGGAGAGCGGGCGGCTGTTATCGCGCAGGTTGCGGGTGAGGGTGCCCATGGTTTCCAGCGGAGCGGCCCAGGTGATCGGCTTATCCCAGCGGGTGTAATGCTCCCAGCTTTCAAAGAGGTTGGGAATCGCCAGCCGGGAGGTGTTGAAATGGGGATAATCGGAAATGCCTGCGTAGTGGCGCCAGCTCCAGGGATCGGTCAAAATCAGCGCGGTGGGAATCCGGAATCCCCCGTAAACGCGCAGTAAATCCAGGGCATCCTGCGGGGAGCAATGGTTGATCTCATCCTGCACATTGCCCAGAGATTCAGCGGCATGGAACTTGGGCAGGGTCGAATCGGTATCATACTGCGGCAGCGGCTGAGCCGTCCCCATGAATTTAAGCGGGTAGAGAGGGTAGAGCCCGCCTGCATTTGTCTGGTCGGTGTAGCCGGGGACATTCTGGATGTTGGCCGTGTTGATATGGAGGAATTTAAGTGTCTTGAGCCAGGTCTCGGAGGTCAGGATATTGGAGCCATTCTCCATCGAGGCTGAAATCCAACCCGCGCCAATATCGAAGGATTCGCGCCGGACCCGGAGCTGCTCCCAGAGCTGAAGCGTCTCGGCGCCGTTATCCGAGTTTACCAGAGCGATCTCGATCACGGCCGTAGTCAGCTTGAGATGACTGGGAGGGGAGACAATGGCTGCCATTTTCTGGCCCGGCTGCAGAACACCGCTGGCCGGGTAGGTGGAAATCCGATCCAGTTTCGCAATCTCCTTGAGCAGGCGGAAAGAGCTCTTCAGATAAGGCTGGTAAATATGTACGGAAGAGACTTTCCAGTTTTTTTGGGAAAGGTTCTCCAGATAGAAGACCAGTGAATCAGGCCGGAGCGAGTTGCGGTCGCCGGAAAGAAAACAGAGGGAGGATATCCGCGCCTCAGTCTTGGGGACCTTGACGTCGAGGGTATTCTTGCGCGCATTGATCCAGTCGGTAAACTCCATCGTGAAGGAGCTTTCCGGTGCTATCCACTCGGGCGAGAGTGAGTTGAAGGAGAAAACGCTCAGCGCTCCCGGCGTCAGGGAGGTATCGCCCTCGGGCCAATCGGCCGGCGTGTCTTCCCAGGCCCAGACCTTGTTGAAAACATAGCGCTTGGGCTCGTTGTCATTGATCTGCAGGACGTTGATGTTGACGGTATCTTCAGGCTTATTGGAATCCGGGTTGGCGGCGTTGCGTACGAAAATCTGAACCCTTCCGCCCGGAGGCTGATCGGCCTGACCCACAAATTCAATTCCCTGGGGATGCTCGTGCGGGCTCACCGTGACGCCGACTACTTTGAGCGGGAAAGCGGGCTCGGCCGGGGCTGTCGGAGCCGGAGCCGGGGCTTTTTCCTGAGCACGGAGAGCCTGCCCGGGCAAGAGCAGTGAGCAGAAAATGGCGGAAAAGAGAAGAGGGCGTGCCCTCCGCAAAAACCGATGGAAACGGTTTTGGGTTTCCTCCGTGAAGCTCAATCGCGCGTCAGCTTTTTGAACGGAATGGGCTCTTCTTTCCATGACTCCTCTCTTCCTCCTCTCTGGCTAGGGAAGCTGAACTTCCAGAGGAACCGGGCTCACAGGGCACTCCTCGAAAAACGGCACCAGAGTCACTTTTTTACCCTTCAGCTCGGCAGGAATCTGCCACCACCAGCCCAGGAAATCTTGGATAAACTGGTGTGAGCCAATTGGTTTACCCTCGCAAAGTATTTCGACTCTCGGGCCCTTGAGCGGCTCCATGCTGCGGGTTTTGGGCTGATAAACGGAGAAATCCGAATACGTTTCGCCTTTGTTCCCCACGACGTTGATGTAAATCTGCACCGTGCTGCCCAAGGTCGAATCATTGGGGTGGTAGGCATCCAGAGTCAGCTTGATCGGTTCGCCCCAGGCGGCCTGGAAACTACCCTCTTTCGGAATGGAAAAAGAAACCGATTCCCTCGTGGTGAAGCTGCTCAGCGGAAAGTGAGCGATCTGGCGGTCCGCATCCTGCGAGCGCAAGGCAAACTGGCTCAGGATATAATCTCCAGCCGGCAGCTGGATTTTGGGGGTGTTCCCGTCCAGGGTGATCAACTGCCATTTGCCGTCCCCGTTGATTGTGCCCGTTGTGGCGGTCGGCGTCTCGTACCCGGTTTTGAGGGCAACCTGGGTCCGCTTATCGGCCGAGTGCGCGCTTTCATAGAAGCCGGTGGGCAGCGTTTCATCTACCGGGGTGACGCTGAACGAGTTCAGGTCCGGGGCAATCTGCCAGGTGTAGAGCTTTTCCTTGAGATGAATATATTTTCCGTAAGCCTCGCATTCGTTCAGGGGAAGCTCGCAGTCGAAACTGCCGTTATTATTGTAATCGCGAAGCACGAAATCCGAGGGGAAAAATTCAATCGAGCTGACCTTCTTGGCATTATCGAAATAGAGATCATCATTGAGCACCTCCCGGTGAGAGACATTCTGAGAGAAGGCGAAGTCGCAATAAGCATCCTTGAAAGCGACCCGTTGCAGGACGGGCGGAACATCCAGAGTTCCCTCCAGTGCCCATCCGCTGCGTATGGCGGCAAAACCGACAAAATCGATAAATTTGCCCGTAGTCGGGTTCATGTAGCTGCGGGGTGCGCTGAGGAACCCGGCCTCCAAATACATGAGCGGCTCAATAATGGAATCCTTCGGCAGCGTCCCTTCGGGCAGCGGAAGCGTGAAAGGACCAAAGAATTTGCGATACCGGGCGATCTGATGGTCCTTCAAAACGGGATCATCGGTGAGGTCTCCATTGCCGTTGAGGTCCAGAATGGCGGTGTTATAACCCTCACCCAGCGATTTCTCCGTGAGGCGCATGATCATGACCGGCTGGCCCCAGGTTGCCATCGTCGGCGGGGTAGGGAAGTTATCCCCCAGGACGAGCGGACGCTCTGCCGAAAAGAGCCGTGCATAGAGCTTTTTGGAAACGGCGGGCGGTTCTTTTTTGACTTCAGCCGGCTTGGTTTCCGAGAGAATCACCACGGTGCAGTAGCCTTCAGGGCTGTAGAAAGCGGTGCGCGCATCGAGTTTCTTGAAATGAAGCGGAAAACTATTTGTAGCCCCTGAGACAGGCAGAGCTGCCCAGAAGAGGGCCAGTAAGCCCCATAAACATCCAATCTTTTTCATAGATAGCAGTATTTCCCGTGTTTGAGTCCGATTTCGGCATTCACCCGAGTGAGGATATCCTCTCACGGAAAATCCCCCGTGTCGAGCCGCAATGATCACGTGTGTTTTAACCGCAGATGACGCAGATTTGCACAGATTATTTGAATGTGAATAGGCGGATGTGTTTTATATTCTCGCCGATGTGAATCGCACTTTTCCGCATTCATCTGTCACCGTGCCCGGAGGGCGCACACTTCTTCCCACTGCACCCCTTCCGGGGTGCAGCAAATCTGAGGTATGCGGAATTGTTATCGGTGAGGCGTTCCGCAAAATACCCCTTCGTATCCGTATCCTTCCGCATCCGTCAGGATGCGCATTCATAAGGTATGCGGGGCATACCCATCATACAGCCCGGGGTTATTTCCTATTGTGATGCGGTATTTATCCGGCATTGCTTAAATCGTTTTTCTCCACATCCGCCAGGATGCGCATTCTTGAGGTATGCTGAGCATACCCATCCCCCTAGCCCGGGGTCGCAGACCCCGGGTACCATCCACCCCCACATTCTTCTACGACCCCATCGGGGTCGCATCCACCCATCCCATAAACCAATCTGCGCCCATCTGCGTAATCTGCGGTTCTCGGTTCTTCTTTGTTCGTGCCCTTCTATCTCAACACCCATCCCATTGCCCGGGACTTTTCCCTGTCGGGATTCGTGCCCATCTGTCACCGTGCCCGGAGGGCGCACGCCTCGGAGAGGCGAATGTGCATAACCGT
>DBPU01000047.1:15682-16274 GCA_002305615.1 Verrucomicrobia bacterium UBA1412
TAAAGGGATAGCCAAACTCTGATTTTTCCGGCAGCGGAGCAAAGAGAGGCAGTTGCGCTGTTTCATAGTATCCGCATAGCTCCGCAATCATGGCATCCTTCTCACTTACAAATAGACTCAAAGCCGCACAGGCGCCATTTACAACCCCGCAGAGTGAGCCTTGTCCTTCCAGACCTCCGCGCCCATATTGGGCAAGCCGGAAGGGAAATTGGAATATGGCTTTGCTCAGGGGTGGATTTGTGTGAGCGGTTGCCCGGGCCATGGAAATGCAAATGGCTTTGAAGGAGGCATACATGCAGCCGCCTTGCGAGTAGTGCTCATAAGCAGAAGCGGCCACCTCTTGCGGGTTGAGTGTGACCGGCTTCCATTCCACTGGAGAAGATTCGTCCCCAACTACCGGAGATGGAGCGGCGGCCCGAGAGGTAAATCTGCCCAGCAGAAAAGCTCCGGCCGCAATACCGACAGCCCGCAGAACTTTCCTGCGTGATAGCTGGGTATCCGTTTCCTTACCTTCACTCATCCAATACGTTGGTAAAGAACTTGGAAGGGCTTGAACTCTGCCAAATCGCCCACCGAGCAGAAAACTTCCCCA
>DBPU01000047.1:16389-18061 GCA_002305615.1 Verrucomicrobia bacterium UBA1412
GCGCACCAGAGAATTAGCCTTATCCGGAGCTGTAGCCTGATCAGTCACCTGATATTTCGGGTGTTTCGAGTTTATATGGGCTTCCACCATTTATACAAATATTCCACACGGCATTATGGATGATTTTCAAGGGGATGCAATGTTTTTTTCAAATTATTTTTCATCACTAAATAATTTAGGAATTCAAAAACTCACTGACAGAAAAGATATTGTATAGGATCCATAAGAATAACAAGACAATGATGATCCCCACGGTTATTTTGGTTTTGTATCCGGGATGATTAAAAATATCACCTGTTAATTTTAACGAGACATTCCCACCTGCATTCTCATTCGTCTTAATTTGACTCTCACCCTCTTGAGGGGAGTTGTTTAATTGCTTATTTAAGCAAATCTGTTTTAGCTCCTTCTTGACATAAAAATAGATCACTAAAACGACTAGCAAAACCACAATGCTTGCCGTAAAGGGAAAGAGAATCATCAGCAGTAAAACGATATTGATTCGTAAAACACAAAGTGTGAGATTGAGGGTGAATTCTAAACTGTCTTCCGGGAACCTCACATTTCTATTTTTGAGATATCTCAGAGCATAAACGATCAGATAAAGGATGAAGCAAAATGCGCCGCAGATCATCCCCAGCAATTCCCAATAGATGCCAAAGGCACCGATGATTGTGATGGGATTAACCAATTCTCCCCCAAGCAACGTGATGGGTGAAGACTGGTTGGCAATAAATTCCGAACACTTTGTGAAAAAAGGTGAAGGCTCCACGAGTGTGTTATTTTGGTAGAACCACCATAAGCCAAAAAACGCTATGAATAAGAAGCCTAAGATGGCTCCAAATTCAATGAATTGAATAAAACGTCTCAGTAATGTCATATTATAAAAAATTAGTTATCTACTCCAAATGCCCTTCTACACTGGCAATTTCCATATTTTTCAACATGTCTCTTGAAATCATTAAATACATTTATCGTTATTTGTCTTGTAAGCTGATATCTATTATTGGAAAACTCATAATTTGAATAATCATATGGTATCCACACATAAGTATGCAACCTTATTACTCCAATTTCAATAGCTTCCCCTGCTGGTCGGCCATCAACTCCACCTATAGCGTCCATTAGCGGATTGTCTGGATACTTCCACGGAGCTCCTCCCCCAGGCACATACGGGCCCAATGCATTATGTGGAATCAAAATAAAAAGCGGATTTATTTCTCCATAGCCTCCATGTGCTACCCAATCCTGCAACGGATGTAATGCCTTTCCGAGTCGTTCAGCAGCTGTGCCTGGTTTGTCTATAAATTTTGTACATGCAAGTTTTGCCGATGATAAATATGAGTCAAAATGGACAATTCTGGAATCATCTAAGTCAAACCATTTATTTCTATTGAAATGATAACTTTGGTCGTCCCATGGCATAGGGCTAGTCTCTCCAATATCAACGTAGTTATTGGCAGATGCTATATGTTCTGCTATTTTTTCCAGATATCCAACGCTCTTCGCCCATTTAAACGTCTTGTAGTAATGAATTCTCTCATCCCACAATCCAAGCACATCATACCCATTCACAGGGTCATTATTGACAACCCCATACAAGTTCAACCCGCCCTTTTCTTCGATGGGGTCGCGGGAGAGCCATCGTCCGAGGGCGGGGGAATAGTAGCGG
>DBPU01000007.1 GCA_002305615.1 Verrucomicrobia bacterium UBA1412
CGGTTTTGCGTTCTGCTCCTTCGCGATAGGAGACCTTTCGGAGCTAAGCCTCATGGAGATGAGCACAATAATTGCCTTTATGCTCTACGGTCTGGTCTCCCTCGCCCTGATGGGCTTAGCCTTCATTGAGGGTGTCATTTACCTGACCAGGAACGATGAAGAGTTTGAGAAAACTTACGTTATCGGCCGCAAAAACTGGTTCTGAAATAATTTTGGAAATAGAAAAATATCGCTGTACATAATTGATTTTTTGTGCTGATATGAAACTGCTATGAGTTTCGTTTATATTTTTAAGAATGACTGCCTTGATGGCTGGATAAAAATTGGCAAGACAGAAAGAGACGATGTAAAAAAAAGACTGAAAGAACTGAATAAGTCCACAGCTTTGCCTTATTCATTTAGGTGTTATGCGACCTATGAGGTTGATGATGCTAAGAATGTTGAAGAGCATATTCATGGCCTTATAGATGCAATTGACGGCTCTTTGCGTTCAAGAGAGGAATGCAAGGGAGGTGGAACACGCACACGAGAATTTTTTAAAATGGAACCAGAAACAGCGTATCTTGTGTTCTCACACGTAGCTAACCTGAGGGGTGATCCTCAGAAACTTATAGAATATGAGCCAACTGAAGAAGAGGCAAAAATAGAGAGTATTGTTACTGATCGCAGACTGAGGAATACAACTTTTAAATCACTTGGTATTCCCCAAGGTTCTAAAATAGCCTTTTTATATGATAAAAAAATTGTGGCAACGGTTGCAGACGATAAAAATCAAGTAGAGTATGAGGGTAACACAAGCAGTGTAAGCGATCTGGCTTTAAGATTGTTGGTTAAAGAAAAAGGTTGGAATAATACATCAGGTGTTAACGGATGGAATTATTTTACTATTAATGGAATAGTATTGAAGGAGCTGCGAGATGACCTTGGGGTAGTGGTAGTGCAGGCTGATCCAGAGGTGTGTGGCACAACTGAAACCGAGAATGAGGCTAGCGAGGTAGAGAAGAGTGCTGGGAAATAAGGACCTTTAAATAGGATATCAATTTTTTCTCCACCCCGGAGAAGCGCGCCTGTATCCGATTTACTCGGATGCAACAATTCCGGGGGCAGAGCCCACAATCCCTTTCAGCGTTTTTTCTTTAGAGGCCCAGTTTCGAGAAGAGGTCGTTTAAGTTTGGGTTGTTACAGATTCACCTTCGCCGGGGTGATTCAGTATGATGTTGAAGAAATTGTATTAAAGTGCTATAGGTTGCAACGGTTATTGTTGATTCTCCTGCTGTTAGAGCGGCGTTCTGGCGGAGAGTGAAAGTGTGGGATAAACTGGAAATCAAAACGATGATTACCCGTGTAAAGGTTAAGTATTTTAAATCATTTGAGGATTTTGAACTGGCGAATATTGGCTCATTCACCTGTTTAATTGGCTTGAATGGTTCGGGAAAGACGACTTTTTTGCAGTTTCTTGATTTTATCAGAGCCATGCTCGATAGGCGCATTGAGGATTGGTTTTCCAAACACAGATGGAAGCCGCAGGATATTATTACCTTTGCCTCACCCAAGCGCTCGGTCGAGTTTGAAATTGACGTGTCAAGCCAAGGGGTAACACAGCGGTGGAAAGCGTTCTTTAATATTCAGGAACTGCGTTGTACCTCAGAGACGCTGCTGGAAATCAGAGGCGGCGGCGAAGTGAAGCTGATGTCTTTTTCCGAAAACAAACTCAGTTTATCGGAGGGAGATTCAACTTTGCCGAAAAGTTTCAAACATACGGGTTCCATGCTTTCGTACGTGGGGCAAACCTGGCCCCTCGTTCAGGAATTGAAGGCCACCAAAATTTTTGGAGTTCTGGACCCGGTATCTATTTCGCAAGCCTCACAGGTTTCCGGCAATATGAGTGAGGTGGATGTCGCCTCGGATGGCGGCGGGCTTGTCGGTTTTCTCTCAAAACTGGATGCAGCGTCGCAGGAGGATTTCGTCGAGAAGCTCCGGGAGTTTTATCCTTCTCTCAAGAATTACCGCATCCGCAAACAGAGGTTTGGCTGGAAAAACCTGCTCTTGAATGAACTTGAAAAGGCGGCTTACTTTGATTCTTCTCACCTGAGCTATGGGACGTTGCGTCTCTTTGTTTTTTTGTCGCAGCTCTATTCGAAGAATAAATGTATTTTCTTCGACGAGATAGAAAATGGAATGAATCAGGAATTGATTGGAAAACTCGTCGATATCCTTCAGAATTTTAATGGGAAACAGGTGTTCGTAACGACACACAGCGCATTGCTGTTAAACTATCTTTCAGACCAGTCCGCGAGGGAAAGTGTCGTGATGCTCTATAAGGATGGCAATGGCTATACCCATGCCAAAAAGTTTTTTGAATTGCCGGTAATAGAAAAGGAGTTGGAGTTTTTAAGTGCCGGGCAGGTGATGAGCAAAACCAACTTGCTGGAATTGGCGGATTCACTAGCGAAGAAAAACTGATTTGCAAAGGGAAGAGTCATGCGTTTCATTCTGGCCGGAGAGGGCCCCAGCGATCTGGGTAAAAAAGACAACGAGCGTGGATTCATAAAAGGAGCCATGACGCATATAGTAGATGCCATCGCCAAGAAAGGGTATAAGCGCCTTCCCGAATACCAGTTTTTAGCCGAAAACGATGTCAGATTGTTGAAGAAAAAGAACCCTCGAATCAGTTCGGCTCGCGGAAGAGAAGTTAAGCATTACAGGGAAATTTATTTGAGTGCGTTCTGTTTGGGAGAAGAAGCCAACCAAAAAGGTGGATCCTGGGGCGTTATTTTCTTCACGGATGCGGATGGAACACGCTCGGCTCCCCGGGATTTGTGGGAAAAAAAAGTCAAAGCGATGCAGCAGGGTTTTGATAGTAGCCACAATCCTTATGGAGTTCCCATGGTGCCCAGGCCAAAGAGTGAAGCGTGGTTGCTGGGGTATTATCAAGGTGGGCTGCAGGATCAGAATGCCTATAATCACTGCGAGCGCTTTGAAGAGATGTCCGGAAACGATGCCAGCCCAAATTCTCTCAAAAAGCTGCTTCAAAAAGCGTTGAAGACAAAAGGCAATGTTTACGATCTCATTACCGAAAAAGAGCTTCACTCCGTAAAATGGGAAAGAATCGACATGCCCAGCTTCAACCTTTTTCGCAAGCGATTGGAAAATGTTTTAGCAGAAATGAACGGGCAGCCACGCCCGCATCCGGAGGGAGAGACCAGAATTCCCTGAAGGGTTATACGCCGAGAATCTGAGGCGGATTTATTTCTCGGGCGGCTGTTTTTTAGAGGCCCAGTTCCGAGAAGAGGTCGAGCTGGTTGGGATTGGGGAGGTTGCGGAGTTTCTGGCGTTTTGCGGTCGTACGCGGTTTTTTCTCCTGACCGGCGATTCCGGTCGGGTCGCTTCCCTCTTCAGAAATTTCATCTTCGTTGCCCAGGGGCGCGAGCTCGGTTTCTTCCAGATTGGAGAGGACTTCAATGGCGCGGTTCAGGACACCGGAGGGGACCCCGGCCAGACGCGCAACGTGGATGCCGTAGCTTTTATCGGCACCACCGGGAATCAATTTGTGGATAAAGACGATCTGGTCGTTCCACTCGCGGACGCAGACATTGAGGTTATGAACACGGGGCAGTCGCTCGGCCAGCTCGGTCAATTCATGATAGTGCGTTGCAAAGAGCGTTTTGGCACCGCATTGATTATGCAGATACTCGGCGATGCTCCAGGCCAGGCTCAGTCCGTCAAAGGTGCTGGTGCCGCGGCCGATTTCATCAAGGATAATGAGGCTCCGTTCGGTGGCGCTGTTGAGAATGGCCGCCGTTTCGCTCATCTCGACCATGAAGGTGGATTGTCCGCGCGCGATATCGTCGCTGGCGCCGATGCGGGTAAAGATTCGGTCCACGACGTCGATTCTGGCCTGGCGTGCCGGGATAAAGGAACCGGTCTGAGCCATCAGGCAGAGGAGGGCGCTCTGGCGGATAAAGGTGCTTTTGCCGGCCATGTTGGGACCGGTGATGATGGCGATCTGCTTCTGGGTCGGATTGAGGTCAATATCGTTGGGGACGAAGCGGCCGGCCGGCAGAGTCTGCTCCAGAACCGGGTGGCGTCCGTCTTGAATGAGGAGAACTCCTTCGTTGCCGACCTCCGGGCAGATGTAGTTGTGGAGCCGTGCCGTCTGGGCAAAAGCGGCCAGGACATCGAGCTGGGCCAGAGCATGTGCCGTCTGCTGGATGCTTTCCAGATGTGCAACGACCTCCTCGCGCAACTGGGAAAAGAGTTCGTACTCGATGCGCTTGACCCGCTCTTCTGCGCCCAGGATTTTCCCTTCCCATTCCTTCAATTCAGGCGTGATGAAGCGCTCGCCGTTGGCGATTGTCTGCTTGCGGATGTAGCGCTCGGGCACCTTATCCAAATGAGTTTTGGTGACCTCGATATAGTAACCGAAAACGGAATTGAACCGGACTTTGAGGCTCGGGATCTGGGTGCGCTCGATTTCATCCTGCTGCATCCGGGCGATCCAGCTTTTGCCGCCCTGCATGATCTGGCGCAGTTCGTCAAGTTCTTCACTGGCGCCGGAGCGGATGATCCCGCCGTCGCGCACGGAAATCGGGGGCTCTTCCACGATCCGGCTCTGGATGAGCGCAACCAGTTCGGGCTGGAGGGTGATTTCGCCGGCGAGTTTTTGGAAAAGGGCAATTCCGGGGCAAAG
>DBPU01000023.1:0-7654 GCA_002305615.1 Verrucomicrobia bacterium UBA1412
ACGCCGGCTTCCTGGCTGCGCAATCATCCCAATTGCTCTATCTTCGCCGACCGCGAAGCCGCTGCCCAGCTCTGGGCCGGCTCATCGCAAGCGCCTGCACCGATTCACCTGGATTAATTTAACCCACTGCCCTCTCCTGCTCCATGGCACAGCCGCAAAACCTCTATAGCTGCAAGCTGACCGAACCGCAGGCGGCTCGCCTGGAAACGCTGCTGCGCCAGGGCAACTATGAGCCTTACGAGGTCGCTTTCGCAACCTGCGCAGCGCGCAAGGAGGGCCTCAATATCGTCCTTTATAAGAGCCTGAAGCTGGTCATCCAGGGCAAGCGGACGGCTGAATTCGTGGAGTTCACTCTTGAGCCCGAAATCCTTCAGGAAGCCCGCATCGGCTACGAAGAGGAGCTCCAGCCCGAGCGCTACCTTCCGCGCATCGGCGTGGATGAAAGCGGCAAAGGCGACTTCTTCGGCCCCCTCTGCGTGGCCGGCGTCTATGCCAATGAAGCGGCCTTGCGCTCCTGGAAAAACGTAGGAATTCAGGACAGCAAGAACATCAAAAACGATCAGCAGATTTCCGTCCTGGCTCAGAAAATTCGCGAAACGCCCGGTGTGGTCCAGAACGTGGTCGCCATCGGCAACGAGGCCTACAACCGCCTTCACACGAAAATGAAGACGGTCAACCAGGTGCTCGCCTGGGGACATGCGCGCGTCATCGAGAACCTTCTGGAGCAATCCCTTCAGATGATCCCCCCTCCGGTAAAGGCGATCTCCGATCAATTTGCCGGCACCGCCGCCACCGTAGAGCGGGCTCTGATGAAGCTGGGTCGTGCCCTGCCGCTGGTGCAGATGCATAAAGCTGAGAGCGATCTGGTCGTGGCAGCCGCCTCCATTCTCGCACGCGATGAATTCGTCAAGCGCCTCAGAAAAATGGGCGATCAATACCAATTCACCTTCCCCAAAGGAGCCGTGCAGGTAATCCGCGCCGGCAAAGAATTCATTTCAAAGCATGGCAAAGAGGCCCTGCCGATGGTCGCCAAAATGCACTTTCGCACCTCCTATCAGGTACTGGGACTGCCGGTGCCCGAGCGCCCCGAATATCCTTTCAAAAACAGGCGCAATCCCTCATAATAGAGACGTTGGGGGATATGATTGTCCGCATTCTCATAGATGGTTACAACCTGCTGCACGCCTGGAAGCACCTGGCCGCCGGCAGTGAACGCTATTCCCAGACCGCCCGTGAAGAGCTTATCAAGGTCCTGAGGCGTTATGCCGATACTTCAGCTACTCCGGTCACGGTCGTCTTTGACGGACGGGCCGAGAGCCTCCAGCCGGAGCGGACTCCGGATTCCGAAGAAAACCTGGAGATTCTCTACACGCCCTGCCGGAAATCGGCGGATGAGGTCATTGAGCGGGCCGCTATTCTCTACCAGCGTTACGGGGAAGTCATGGCCGTCACCAACGATACTTCCATCCGGGATCTGGTCATCGGCAACGGCGGCGTGGTCGCCTCCTGTGATAACTTTCTTCTGAGCCTTCAGGATACCTGCCACGAAATGGGCCTCAAGCTTAAGTACTACAACTGGGATACCAATAACCGCTTCAAGCGCTGAGGGCCGGTTATCATTTCAGCCGTGATGTTCTCCTTTACTCTGAGCGAAAAATGCGGTTAACTGGGGCTCGCTTTGACTGAGGCACTATGAAAATTGTTTTAGCATATTCTGGCGGGCTCGACACTTCCGTATTACTTTCCTGGATCAAGGAAAAATACAGCGCCGAGATGGTAGCTTTCTGTGCGAATGTCGGACAGGAAGAAGAGTTGGACGGGTTGGAGGAAAAAGCTCTGCGCACAGGGGCCTCCAAGCTTTACGTGGATGACTTGTCCGAGGAATTTGCCCGGGATTTCATCTTCCCGATGGTTCAGGCCGGTGCGATTTACGAAGGCCAATACTATCTGGGCACCAGCATCGCGCGGCCGCTGATTGCCAAGCGCATGGTGGAAATCGCCCGCGCCGAGCGTGCGGATGCCGTCGCCCACGGCGCTACGGGCAAAGGTAACGATCAGGTCCGCTTTGAACTCACAGCCGCGTCTCTGGCTCCGGACCTGCAGGTGATCGCCCCCTGGCGCGATGAATCCTTCCGTGCCACTTTCCCCGGCCGCAAGGAGATGATTGATTACTGCATTGAGAAGAAAATCCCCGTGGAAGCTTCTGCCAAGAAGCCCTACTCCATGGACCGCAACCTGCTCCATATCTCTTATGAAGCCGGCATCATGGAAGACCCCTGGATGGATGCCTTCTCTCCTGAGAACAAGGCCATGTTCAAGCTCAGTGTCTCCCCGGAAGATGCTCCGGACAGTCCCGAATATGTGGAGCTGGATTTCGAAAAGGGACTCTGCGTAGCCGTCAACGGCCAGAAGATGACCCCGCTCAAGGTGATGCAGACTTTGAATAAATTAGGCGGCAAGCACGGTGTGGGCCGCGTGGATATGGTCGAGAATCGCTATGTGGGTATGAAATCCCGCGGCGTTTATGAGACCCCGGGTGGAGCCATCCTGATGTTCGCCCATCGCCAGATGGAGAGTCTGACCATGGACCGCGAAGTGATGCACCTGCGCGACAGCCTCATTCCCAAATATGCAGAGCTGGTCTATAACGGCTACTGGTATGCACCCGAGCGCTTTGCCCTCCAGGCACTGGTCACAGAGAGCCAGCGCAATGTATCAGGCACGGTTCGCGTGAAGCTTTACAAGGGCAACATTATGATTGCCGGACGTAAATCGGCCCTGAGCCTTTACAATCCGAATATCGCGACGATGGAAGCCGACCCAACTCAGGCCTACAATCAGGATGACGCCAGCGGCTTTATCCGCCTGAACGCTCTGCGTCTCAAAGTGGCCTCTCATGTACATGGGCCTCTTATGAAATAGCGGAACCTCGAAGCCGCCTCGTAAAGGCGGTATAGAGAAAAACCCCGGCGGGCTTATCGGTCCACCGGGGTTTCTCATTTACGGATTGATTCATCCGTTTCTCAATATGATTTATTCTCCTTCAGCAACAGTATCACTCTTGAGGAACTCGATCGCTGCGTCGAGTGAATCAAAAATGTCAAAAATCTTGTTAGCTCGGGTAATCTCAAAAACCAGTTTGGGCTTGGGCTGTAAAACGGCCAGGGCCAGTTTCCCTCCGCGAGCTTTAAAATCCTTGTAAAATCTCACGATCAAACCCAGCCCCGTACTATCCAGATATTCCAGGGTAGAGCAGTCAAAAACAATCTTGTCGGATTTGGTGAGGAGCCCGCTCATCTCAGACTTAAAGAGCCCTTCAGTGGCAGCCGTCAAACGACCCTCCACCGACACCACCAGAGTACCATTAACCTCTTTATCTGCAATTTTCATAGCCAGGCGGCGTTCCTAAAAAAGAACGTAACTAATAAGTAGCACGGAGGTTGTTACCTGGCAAGCACATTTAAAGACATTTCCAAACTAAAAGCATTCTTTCTGTCTGTTCGGGACGAATTATAAAGAAAGGGACTACTTCTTTTCTTCCGCTTTTACCGGGGCCTGATCTTTTTCTTTTTTCTGCCCTTTGAGCTCTAATTCCTTTTTGAGAGCCGCCTCTTTTTCGCCCGTGGGATCGTCGTCAACGCTGATCAGGACGCACCAGAATTCGGCCGTAGATTCGGTTTTACCGGCAATGGATTGAGGTTTCTTGGGGGTAATCCTGGCCTTCTTTTTGACCACCATTTTATCTTTGCCGTAGAGCTTCACTTCCACGACCTCGTCTTCAACCTTGCTGATTTTGATCTCGCAATGCTTGCTCATGACGACTGAATATTCTTTGGGCTCCTTCAGGTCGACCTTTTTGCAACTGATCTCGTAGTAATAGTTCCACTTCAGGAATTCACCCAGCCGCTTCTTGACGGCGGGTTCCACCTCTTTAAACTTGCCCTTGAGATGCTCAACATCGTTGATATTGGTATCCGTACCCCAGATCAACTGCAGCTTGAGAGGGAAGACCGGATTGATATTCTTCTCCTCTTGAGGCTTCTTGGCTTCCTGAGCCTCTTCAGGCTCCTCGGCACAAAGATTCGAGTAATGAGCTGAACCGCATAAAAGCAGTGTTCCCAAGACGAAGACAGCGAGCCTCCGACAAAGCTTGACCCATAACATATTCATTTTCAATTCTTCCAAGTAATTAAGTCTCTGATGTAAAATCCTGCAAGGGGCTACTATAGGTGATCCACTCGATGCAAATCGTATCGCTCTCCAAGGTCGTGGCGGAAACTCCCGCGCTGGTCTCCACTTCGTTGTAGCTCTGACCATAGGAGGATTGCCGGCCATGTTGCCCGCTTTCATAGAAAACCAGAAAGCCCATCACGAGGCAGGCCGCCATGGCAGGAGCCCAGAAGCGGCGAGCGTGAGCCAGGCGACGCCAGAGCTCAACCTTCTGAGGCACATTTTGCAAAGTATCTTTTTGAGCTGCAGAGCGATTCAATTTCTGCGCAATACCCTCCCAGTAAACCTCCTGCGTTACGGGAACCGGCATCGGCTCAGCCACGAAAACGCTCTTCATAAGCTCCGAAATCTGCTCCTGCTCGAGATACTCCTTTGCCAGCTCCCCATCTGCATTCAATAATGCCTGAACCTCGTCGATTTCCTGAGGGCTCAGGTGCCCATCAGATAAGCGAACGATTTTCTCTATTTCTTTTTCATTCAAGGGGTTCATAGGACATCCTCAATATTCATGCCGCGTTTTTCCAAAATACTCTTAATAATCTTCCCCAAAGCTTTCTTTCCGTAAAAGAGCCGGGACATCACCGTTCCGATGGAGCAACCCATCTCCCGAGCGATCTCTTTGTATTCCAGCTGCTTCACGTACATATACTCCAGGACGGTTCTCTGCTCGTCGGATAATTGATCCAGAGCTTCCAGGATCAGAACTTTGCGCTCTGCCTGGTCGAGTTCCTGTTGTGGGTCCATCTCCACCACCGGGGTCCAGCTGCCTTCGCCGGATTTCTCGGTCAATTCTTCGATGGAATCCTCCGCCGGGCGTCTTTGCCTTTTGCGGTGATAATCCAGGCAGACATTGATCGCGATCCGGGTAACCCAAGTCGTGAAGGGGGAATCCCCCTGGAACTGGTAAAGACGCGTCCAAGCCTTTACCCACACATCTTGAGAAAGATCCAGTGCTTCATCGGGGTTGGACAGCATTTTATAAACCTGCCCATAGACCCTGTCGCGATGGCGCCTGACCAGCTCTCCGAAAGCGGCTTGATCGCCTTCCTGGGAGAGGCGGATCAGCTCAGCATCACCTAGCGAAGTATAATCAACTTCTCCAGTCATACCTTTTGACGCTTTCTTGTGTTGGTTTATTCACTTTACCGGGATTCAGTGCTGTTTCTCTTGAATCAGAGCTTTCCTTTGGTGGTGGGCAGATCGCTTCCACGGCGCGGATCGCGTTGGCAGGCCGAGTCGACTGCTCGTGCCCAGGCCTTGAAGAGGCCCTCCACAATATGGTGCGGCTCTTGCCCATAGAGAAGCTCCAGATGGAGATTGCACCGTGCTTCATTGGTGAAAGCCTGGAAGAATTCCCGGGCCAGACCGAAGCGGAAAGAAGAAGACATATCCTGGTTCTGCTCTTCGAGCGTCACCTTGCGCATCGCCTGGTCATCGAGTCCGCGGTAGACCAGATAGGGACGCCCGCCAAAATCGATCACGCAGCGGACGAGGCACTCATCCATAGGCAGATAAGCCTCTCCTGTAAAGGGGTTGCGAGGATCAAAACCGGTGCCGTAGCGGCGCAGCCCGGCCTTATCGCCGAGAGCTTCCAGAAATGCCTGACCCAGCGCCAGACCGCAATCCTCCACCGTATGATGGGCATCGACCTCTATATCTCCCTTGCAATGAAGCTCCAGGTCCACCATGGAGTGCTTGGAAAAGAGGGTAAGCATGTGATCAAAGAAGGCAATCCCCGTCTTCACGGTCGATTTACCCGTCCCGTCCAGATTCAGCTCAAGGCTGATATCGGTCTCCTTAGTCGTTCGTTTAACTACAGCTGATCTCTTCAACGTGGAGAGGATGATATATCAGAAAGAAACTCTTTTCCAAGCGCAAAAAAGAGGCCCGGCCTCTTCGGGATAAAGGTGTTATAGTCTGCGGCTTTTTTAATCACCGCAAATGAATACAAAAGTGGCCTTGAAGGGTTCGATTTTTCTGGATAAGAGAGAGTTCCAGAAGTAGAATGGGGCACGTTATCTTCCCGACAATGGGTAAAAGCGTTTATTATTTTGATAAGTCACTGATTCGATGATATGAGCTACGAAATGATCAATTCAACGGAACGGCGTCAGAAGTGCGCCGAGTTACTGAAAGCCAATGTATCGGCAGCAGCCAAGATGAGTGCCTTTATCGGCATGGATGGTTTTATAGATGAAATTGTTCATGTCGTAGATAAGAGGGTAAACCCGACCGAATTTGTTCGCCTCCCGACCATCGAGAAATTTGGCGCCCGCGTCTCGGCCGCTGCAGGCAAGAGTACCAATTTTGAAATGGTGCCTCAGCTGGTGAAGCTCGGCGGCAACGGCCCCATCATGGCCAATGCGATTGCGCAGTTCGGAATCAAGCTCTCCTATCTGGGAGCCTTGAACTATCCCGATATCCACCCGGTCTTCAAGGAATTTTCCGAGAAGGGTGATGTCCAGTCCATCGCGAACGCCGGTCGGACGGATGCTCTGGAATTTGACGACGGCAAGCTCATTATCGGCCGCATGACCCAGCTGGGCGAAGTGAACTGGGAAAACATCGTCGCCCGCTACGGCAAAGAGAAATTCATCGAGAAATTTACCAACTCAGACCTGGTCGGCTTCGTCAACTGGACGATGCTCCCCTTCATGAGCGAAATCTGGGAAGTGGTCCTGAAGGATATCTGCCCGACCCTGGGCGGCAAGCGCCGTAAGCTCTTCTTCGACCTGGCCGATCCAGAAAAGCGCTCCAAGGCGGACATCCAGCGCGCTCTGGCTCTCATCAGCAACTTCGAGAAATATTTTGATGTGATCCTGGGCCTCAACGAGAAAGAGGGCTATGAAATCGGCGAAGTGCTCTCTCTGGATACGAGCGACCACTCTCCGGAAGGTCTGGCCAAGATGGCGCTCAAGATTCAATCCGAGCTCAAGATCAATACGCTGGTGATTCACCCGGTCGCCTTTGCCCTGGCCGTAAGCGACGGCAAAGTGGACCTGGTTCAGGGACCTTTCTGCGAGAAGCCGCTCATCAGCACCGGTGCCGGCGATCATTTCAATTCGGGCTTCTGCCTGGGTAAGATGCTCGGTCTGGACAACGTGAACAGCCTCATGACGGCGGTCAGCACCAGCGGTTTTTACGTCCGCACTGCCAAGAGCCCCACGGTCAGTGATCTGGCCAAGTTCCTGGCGGATTGGCACTAAGCCGACGGAGCTTTCGTGAAATGGGGAGCGGGACCTGTCCCCCTCCCCATTTTGATGAATAGAATGGAAAAAGTTTACACCATTGAGGATTATCAAAAAGGGATTCCGGGCGAAGCGCGCCCCGAAAATGCGGCCGGAGTCCGGGAGGCGCTTTTACCGATCGCGAACCTGATTGATCCTCTGGATTGGGCCGCCGTTTTTCCGAAACAGGCCCCGAT
>DBPU01000023.1:7698-10861 GCA_002305615.1 Verrucomicrobia bacterium UBA1412
GAATATCAAAGTCTGCCGCATCGAATCCTCCTACTTCCTGAAATATCTGGTCAGCCCCGGTTCACTTCGCGCCATTCATCTCTATTTTCCCGACCCCTGGCCCAAGCGGCGGCATGAGAAATACCGTCTGGTCCAGGCGGATTTCGTCCAGAGCTGCCTCAAGGCGCTCAGTCCCGAGGGAGCCGTCTACCTTCGGACGGATCACCCGGAGTATTTCGAGCAGATGTGCGAGGCCTTCGCCGCGGAGCCTGCCCTGGTGCCGATTCCGACGCCTGAAGAGCTCAGCAACGTCCAGACCGATTTCGAAAAACAGTGGCTGGCTCAGGGTTTAGAGACCCACTATGCCGCCTATGGGAAAAATAAACCGCAAACAAACTGACATAGCTGGCACCTCAAATACATTTTACACCTCCTGCGCTTTATGAATAAAAAATTAATAATGACTGCCTTTATCGGGACTCTTGCCCTCTCTCTCAATGCCGAACAAGTGGAATTGAAATATCCGGAAACGCCGACCACCAACCAGGTGGATACTTTTCACGGCGTCGAAGTCCAGGATCCCTATCGCTGGATGGAAGATAATAATTCCGAAACTCTGAAGAACTGGGTCCAGGAGCAAAACAAGCTCACCTTCGGCTATCTGGATACGATCCCGGAGCGGGAAAAAATCAAAGAGCGCCTCACCCAGCTCTGGAACTATGAGCGCTACGGAATCCCTTCCCGTCAGGCAGACCGCTATTTTATTTATAAAAACAATGGGCTCCAGAATCAGAGTGTCCTCTACACGATGAAGAGTCTGGAGGCCGATATGGAGGAATTGATCGACCCCAATAAGCTCTCTGAAGACGGGACCGTGGCGCTTTCGGGCATCTCCATCAGCGAGGACGCACGCTGGCTGGCTTACGGATTGAGCGCTTCGGGCTCAGATTGGCAGGAGTGGCACGTGCGCAATATCGAGACCCGCAAGGATACCGAGGACCATATCCGGTGGGTGAAATTCTCGAGCGCCGTCTGGCGCAAGGATGGCAGCGGCTTCTACTACTGCCGCTACGATGAACCCGATGCCGCCAATCAATACAAGGGCAGCAACGAGAATCAAAAGATTTATTTCCACAAGCTGGGACAAAGTCAGGAAGAGGATACGCTGATTTATCAGCGGCCCGATTTTGCGAAACTGAATTTCGCAGTCAACGTGACCGAGGATGACCGTTATCTCCTGATTTCGGCCCACAGCGGCACCGCTCCCCTGGAAGAGGTCTACTACATCGACCTGGCGAGCCCGGATACCAAACCGGTGACGCTTCTGCCCGGGTTCGATGCCGATTACCGCTACATCGCAAACGAAGGCACGCGGTTCTGGTTCTTCACCGATTTTGAAGCCCCGCGCGGCAGAATCATCTCTCTGGATCTGGCCGCACCGGAGAAGGCCAACTGGAAGACGGTTATCGCTCAGGCACCGGAAACCTTGCTGGGAGCTGACACCGTCAACCATCGTCTGGTGGCCAACTATATGAAGGATGCCTGCTCGCAGGTCAAGATTTTCGACATGGAAGGCCGCTTCATCCGCGAGGTGACGCTGCCGGGAATCGGGACCGTGGGCGGCTTTGGCGGCAAGAAAGAATATCGCGAGACGTTCTACTCCTTCACCAGCCAGACCACGCCGAGCCAGATTTTCCGCTATGACATGCAGTCCGGGCAGAGCACGCTTTTCCAGAAACCGACCGTCGATTTCCAGAGCTCCCAATATGAAACCAAACAGGTTTTCTACCCGAGCAAGGACGGCACCCTCATCCCCATGTTCATCACGCACAAGAAGGGGCTCACCCTCAACGGGGATAACCCGACGCTGCTCTATGGCTACGGCGGCTTCAATATCAGCATTCGTCCGGGCTTCTCGGTGACGCGCGCGGTCTGGCTGGAAATGGGCGGCGTACTGGCCGAGGCAAACCTGCGCGGCGGCGGCGAATACGGCGAAGAGTGGCACCAGCAGGGAATCAAACTGCGCAAGCAGAACGTATTTGACGATTTTATCGCGGCGGCAGAGTGGCTCATTGCCCAGAAGTATACTTCCAGCCAACGCCTGGCGATTCAGGGCGGCAGCAACGGCGGGCTCCTCATCGGCGCCTGCATGACCCAGCGGCCTGAGCTCTTCGCGGTGGCTTTGCCGCAGGTGGGCGTCATGGATATGCTGCGCTATCATCTCTTCACGATCGGCTGGGCCTGGCATTCGGATTACGGCCTGGTGGATAATGAGGAAGAGTTCCGGGCACTCTATGCCTACTCGCCTCTCCATAATTTGAAAAAGGGGACCGCCTACCCTTCCACGATGGTGACGACCGGCGACCATGATGACCGCGTGGTGCCTGCCCATTCCTTCAAGTTCGCGGCAGCACTCCAGGCGGCTCAGGCTTCGACCAAACCGACCCTGATCCGCATCGAGACCAGCGCCGGCCACGGAGCCGGTAAACCGACCACCAAGATCATCCAGGAGGCCGCCGATACGCTCTCCTTCATGGTCAAGGAAATGAATTTTAAACCGACACTCTAACCCCACAGATCAAATGCAGCCTCCTTTCCCTATCTCTCAACTGGCGATTCTCAGCAAGGTGCCGCGCTACCAGGAAACCATAGAAAAGCTCCTGGATAAAGCCTCTGAGCAAAATCTGGAAGAGGCCTGGGAAGAGATACCTTTTGTCCGGAAGACCGACCTGCGGGAGCGTTTCCCGGAGAGCTTCGGCTTCACGCGCGAAGAGCTTACCGAGATGGTGACTCAGCAGAAAGTCGAGATCGAACGCACCTCGGGCACGACCGAAGAATCGGTGGAGCTCATCCTGCCCGAAGGCTGGTGGGCCAGGCAGGAAGCGCGGGCTCTGAGCCTGAACCAGCGGATACTGAGCACCTTCGAGCCGGACCCCCTTTACGACAATGCACCCATGCCTCCGCGCAGGGTCAACATCGTTTCGCCGGCCTGCAATAACGACGTCTCCTTCACCGGTGTGCCCTCCTGCGAAGCTCGCACACTGGGCCGGATCCTCTTCGTCAATCTCTCCAAGCATCCCTTTCTCTGGACCGATGAGGTGAAAAAGCAGATGCTCGAAGAGACGCTCGAATTCAAACCGGTCTTCCTGGATGTCGACCCGGTTTACGGGACGCTCTTTGCCGA
>DBPU01000023.1:10889-11305 GCA_002305615.1 Verrucomicrobia bacterium UBA1412
GAGACCGGGCACCTCCTGATGGAGGATGAAGCCGGGCTGGTGAAAGTGGTCAAGGAAAACGCCTTCCTGGAATTCCTGCCGCTGCCCTGCGATGACGCCCTGAAAGAATGCGTGGTCACGACGCTCACCAACCCCTACATGCCGCTCTTGCGCTACCGCATCGGCGACCTGCTCTGCAAACGCGAGGACCGCTACCGCCTGATGGGCCGCCTCAAAGATGCCGCCTTCACTCGCACGGGCGAATGCGTCCCGGTCGCCTGGATCGATGACGCCATCACGGTGTCGCAGAAGATTCTGCACTACCAGCTCATTCAATCGGCGGATAATCCCAGCGACTGGCGCCTGGATTACTATCTGCGCAACGATAAGGGGCCGCTCTCGGATCTGGAGAAGCGCCTCATTAACGGCAATCTCTC
>DBPU01000100.1 GCA_002305615.1 Verrucomicrobia bacterium UBA1412
TCCTGGGGCAACCATATCCATACGGTCCGCGGCGTGGGCTACAGAATGAATTCTATTGCATGACGAGGAATCAACCCTTATGAAAAAGAATGATTTAGCTCTTTTCTTCTTCCCTGCCAGCATTGCGATTATTACGGTTCTCTCGGCCATAATGCTCGTCCAACAATTCTCTAAATTCGAGAAAGCATACCTCCGGGAAGCCACCGACAGTATCATACAGAAAACGGACCTCGCCACTCAGATCATTACCCCCTTTATTGAGTCTGAAAATATGGAGGAAGCGAAAGAATTCTGCCTCCAGTTTTCTGATCAGCCATCGACCCTGCGCCTGACACTCATCGACTCTCAAGGCAACGTGCTCTCCGATACCAAGGAAAACAGCGAAATCTTCGATAACCACCTGCTCAGGCCCGAAGTTCAGAGGGCTCTGGCTGGCACCCCGGAAGTCCAAATCCGCTACAGCTCCACTCTCAACCAACAAATGATCTATTATGCGAAGCCGATCAACTCTGTTTCCGGGCAAACCTATATCCTGCGCGTAGCCGAAACGAACAAACATGTTCAGGAAATTCTCTCTCTTGCTAAATTAAACCTCTTTTTCGCTCTTCTCCTGGGAGCCGCTTTTATTACGCTTTTAATTCTCTACATCGTTCATCGAGTCCGCCGTCCTCTGGTAAAACTCCAGGAAAGTGCCGTGCGGATTACTCAGGGGTATCTCGATGAGAAAATCTTCATTCCCAATTCCGGTATAATTCGCGACCTGGCCATCAACCTGCGCGAGATGGAAGAGAAATTGAGAGAACAATTAGAATACGTCACCCATGAAAATACGGAGCGGGAATTGATCTATCAAACCATGGGGGAAGCCATCCTCATCATTAACCGGGATGGCGAAGTCCTCAGCCATAACCACGCCGCGGACCATCTTTTCGGGATTCAGCAATCCACCCCATCTTTTAACATCAATCGGGCTGGTTCCACGGAGCTCATTTTACTGGTTCAAAATGCGTTTGAAGAACATAAAAAAATTGAAAAGGAACTGATCCTTTCCCGTGACGGCCACGAACTGATACTCTACATCAGAGGCTCCCTGATTATCAGGCAGGAGACTCCCTGTCTCCTCATGGTGATTACGGACCTGACCAATCTGCATAAATTGGAATCTTTCCGTATCGATTTCGTCACAAACGTCTCGCATGAAATTAAAACTCCGCTGACCAGCATCCTGAGTGCCGTCGAATCCCTGGAAGATGGAGGAATTCATAATCCGGAATATGCCGAGAAATTCCTCAGTATTCTCTCTCAGCAATCAAAACGCCTCAACTTTCTCGTGCAGGATATTCTCAGTCTGGCCACACTCGAGCAGCGCCAGAACAGCGAAAACAAAAACTTCACTCTTTTCCGCATGGATTCTACGGTGGAAAATGCAGTCAATGCCTGTTTGGCCATGGCCGATGAGAATAACATCGAACTCCAGATCACCGAAAATACGCCTCTGGAAATCCAGGGAGACTGTGGCTACCTGGAAGAAGCTCTGATCAACCTCATCACCAACGCGATTCGATACAGCAAAAGCCCCAAGGTCGAGATCAGCCTCACTCAGGAGGATAAGGAGGCCGTCATCGCGGTGCGCGACTTCGGCATCGGAATCAGCTCGGAACATACCCACCGAATCTTTGAGCGTTTCTACCGGGTTCACAAGGAGCGCAGCCGCCAGTTTGGGGGAACGGGCCTCGGTTTGGCCATTGTCAAACACATCGCCAAACTCCATAAAGGAGCCGCCACTCTCGAAACGGCTCCGGGCAAAGGCTGCACCTTTAAAATCACGCTCCCGCTCCATCAATAACCCGAACCGGGCCGAGTTAAAAAACCGAGATGGCGTAAGCTCTCAGAAATCATTGATCTCTATAATATCTTCGAAAGAGATCACGGTTCCATCCATAAGCAGGATTGTCTGTTCAATCTTATTCAGTCGCTTAAAGAGGCCGGTCACGCTCACGTATTTTCCGCCGGCCTTCTGCCTATCAGCGACAAAGTATTTTACCGTTATTTCCGGGTGTGAGCGTTCGTTTTCATCCAGGATTCTTAATTTCTCGTTCAATTCAGCCAGCCTGGCCTCATCGGTTTGAACTTCAACCTTCGCTTCGGTCATCCTGGCGCTTTCTTTGATAGCAGCATCGTATCCGCAGAGAGCCGCAAAGGGTGCAAACTGAACGGCTCGGTCTGCCCGGGCCATGCGTGCGCGTGTGGGAGATTCATGGTGCGGGAGGTTAATGATGTCCGAGTAGTCGTTATCCATACTTTTCATGCTCTATGCCCGCCAATCTGACGGTTGCGCTCCTTGGCTTTAGCCCCTTCTTCAAGATTCATTCCTTTGATGAGAGCGTTTTTGCCAAACTTTTTCCGGATGGCAAGAAGCGCTTTCTGCCCTCTGGCTTCCTTTTCCAACCTTGCTTTCTCTTCCCGGCGCAGACGTTCCTGGGTTTCGTAATCGGTAAAGAGGTCCAGTTGCTCCGGCGGCGCATTGGTTTCCGGGGCATATCTGACCACACAATTGGCACCTATGGTCAACCGCCGGACGAGGAGATTCTTGTCCACGATCCGGTCAAAAATCTCCGTTGTGGCTTTAATAATGAGACGCGCGGAAGAGGTTTGGCTTTTCAGCTTTACACTGCCATGAACATCTTTGGGGACCTTGCGCCCGTAGTAGTCCATCGAAACCGGGCCCGCATAGGCTGCACATATCTCCGGTATCGTCAGGTTGACCCTGTCGAAATTGATATTCAGGGCGACTTGGTCAGTCACAAGCCCTTTATCCACCAGATCAAGAGCGAGCTGATCCGCCATCTCTCTCGCGATGAGCCTAGCCTTCTTGAAGTCATACGGTTCAGGCAAAACCTGACCTGAACTGATGCTGTTATTCTCCGGTTTGTAGGCCTTGATATCCGCTATCGTGCAAGGTTCCCAGCCCCAGGCATGGTCAATGAGCAACTCGGCATTGATGCCAAATAGCTTGTATAACAAATCTTCACCCTTCACCGAACATCTGGCCACGTCCCCCATGGTATACATGCCGAGTGCTTCCAATTTGGACGCATAACCTCTGCCGATTCTCCAGAAATCAGTAAGCGGACGGTGAGACCACAACTGCTTGCGGTAGGAAATTTCATCCAGCTCGGCAATACGCACTCCGTTCTGATCTGCCGGGATATGTTTCGCCACAATATCCATGGCAACTTTGCTTAAGTAGAGGTTTGTTCCAATTCCAACAGTCGCAGTAATCCCGGTTGTTTCAAGAACGTCCCGGACCAGGGTCATGGCCAGCTCACGCGCTGTCATATTATATCTTTTCAGATACCCGGTCGCATTGATGAACACCTCGTCGATTGAATAGACATGGATATCCTCCGGCGCGATATATTTCAGGTAAACCTTATAGATTCTGGCGCTGTAGTCGATATATAGAGCCATCCGAGGCAGAGCAACAATGTAAGAGAGGGCTAAGGAAGGATTCGATAGCAGCTCCGTGTTATTATGGGATTCTCCGCTGAAAGTCTTCCCGGGTGCGTTTTTTTGACGACCCCAGTTCACCTCCTTCACTTTCTGGACAACCTCAAAGAGCCGAGCCCGTCCGGGGATTCCATAAGATTTGAGCGAGGGGGAAACGGCCAGGCAGATCGTCTTCTCCGTCCTTGCTGAGTCTGCCACGACGAGGTTCGTTGTCATTGAATCAAGCCCACGCTCTACACACTCGACCGAGGCGTAAAATGACTTCAGGTCAATCGCAAAATAGGTATGGGGCTGATTCATATCATCTACCGACCGTCCGCGATAAGATACCACCGAACCCGGGCCGTCTCAATCCCCAAGCGTCTCAGGGAAAATATTCCCCCTTCTTTTTGGATGATATTTTTGGCCGGGTTTTACCTATCTCCCGATCCAGGAAAGAATTGCTCTTCGAAAGAGTGAGTCAGCACGGTCCTTACTATGCACACGGAAAAATCCCCTGATAGCTTCCGCCCTGGATGGTTCGGCCGGCTCAGCCTGAGCAGATTCTTCCATCTCCACCGCCTCAAAGGTCGAATTCCTGGATACGGGGAGATACTCCACCCAATGGACAGGCACATCGTGCCAGCGTCCGTCTCCACCATGCACACTCACGTTGGTAGTGCGCTCGGCTCCCATATAACCATCCGCCCGGACACCCACAATGGCATGCCCCTCCTCCGTACGCTCCAAAACCTGAGCCTTGAGAATGCATTGAGTAATGCAGCTCTCGTGCTTGAAACGGTCTTCTCCGTAATAATTTGCCAGCGACTCCCACTCCCAAAAAGAGGCCCTTTTCTTGCGTTTTTCATCGGATGAGCTCTCCGGCTGAATCGGCCGCTTTTCCTGGTATTGCGGAATCGCCAGAATCGGAGCCAGGGCAAAATAGATGGATCTAAAGAAATCTTCACAGCGTTTTTGGAAATTATTCTTTATCTCCTGTAAATCATATTTTGAAAATTGTTGCGGAGAGGTGTCTATCGAAGTCTTTTCTAAATGATCTGCCTTCAGAAAAAGAAGCTTCTCATTTTTCCAGAAACTGAAGTCGTCTCCATAACCGATCGTCCGGTCATTCAGTATTTTCACCATCTGCTGCTGCGCCAGCGAAGTAAAAAGAAAACGAAAGAGTGTTTCATCGGTGCGGTCAACTGCATGAAAAAGCACTTCAAATTCATGGTTGCCGACCATCGTATATTGTGATTCGTCGGTCAGAATTTGTTCATATTTGCGTAATTTTTTGAGCTCATGTTTCTCTCCAAACGTATGAATGCCCTCACCCAGCCCGGAGTATTTCGATGGCACCCGTGAAAAAAGAAGTTTTTCGGCCGCATCGTTACCATAAATCAGCAGCTTCTCGGTTGAATAGACCGGAATCGGTTCTGTCACATGGGCTGTTAATGTTTGCGAGTGACTCACCGTGTGATAGTCCCCTTTGGAATCACGCTCGCGCTCCGTCCAATGAATACGAAGTTCACCGGAATAGGTCTCCTTTCCCCATTCCATTTTTTTAAGTTCTCCAAAAATAAAGGGATACCCGTAGAGTGTTCCGCTGAGTGCGTGCAGGACTGATTTGTCCACATTTAAGGAATCATCCCATCCAAACGAACGGTGAAAATCATCCAGGCGTTCTTCAGGGAAAAAGGGATCGAAACGAATCCCGGGCATGGTGCTCTCGATAAGCCCCGTCATAACACGCCAATCAAAAAGGCTGTTCAGGGGTTGCATCTGCGCCCAGGCCTCAGCCTCATTTTCTGAAATGATTTCAGTGAGTTTGGCAACGAGCCGGCCGGTTCGCCGGACTTCGGGGATTAGATAACTGAAAAGATAGATCAATAGCACCCCAAGCCCCAGCATTGCGCCAATAACTTTATAGCCTGTTTTCGCCGAGGATGCTGTTTGATCTGAGCCTGCCACGAAACAAAAGCCGATGAGAAAGACGCACAAAATGCAGACAAGAACGATGAGCGTCGTAAATAACGATTTCCGTGAGCTGGATTCCTCCTTTTTTGCCTGAAGTTTTTTGATCTTCCGGCATAGAACCACATTGGCATCCTCATCAACTCCGGACTGCTTTTTCAGACGCTCAAACGTTTCCGAAGTCAGTCGCGAGAATGTTTCCTTAAATTCGTTGGCAAAACGGTCTAGTGGCTCATATATCTCATCGATCATACAAAGAAGTTTCCGCGAGCTTGTGCTTTGGTCTCAGCACTTGCAGTAAAGGGAATACGGGAAGTATATCCGGACCGTGCAGCGACAATCATTTTTGTGGGCCATTCAAATATGGAGGTATTCCAAATATTCACCGTATCATTATAGAGACTGCGTGCTGCAGTGATTTCCTTTTGCAAATAACTGTTTTGCCGCATCGCTTCCGCTATGGAAGCATGTGCTTTAAGCTCCGGATAAGCTTCCACCTGTGGGAAAATCCTCCCAAAAGCGGTGTCAAGCTGTGCTGCAACTTGGTTGCGTACGCCATCAGGCGAGCTTCCGCCGCGAAATGCCGCGACGGCTTTCATCACATCTTTATCAAGATCGATCGCTTTGCTCACAAGCGGCGCAACGTTCTGGAGTATCTGAACGCGCTGCTCAAGCAGATTATCAATATTGGACGCATCTGCCTGAATTTTCTGCTGAAGCTGTCGAAAATAATTGTCCGCTCCGATTTTCATGAAAAGAAAAACCAGCCCGGGTATAATTCCCAGACACCAAAGAGCAATTTCAAAAATGAGCGACCCTACGCCAACCTTAACCGGCAGCTGTTTCTCAATCACGTTAACGTCGCGTCCTTCGGGATTCACAGGCCCTGTCAATTCATCAAGTTCGTTCGCCATATTTTCTTCCTCCTTACGGGGTATTCACATTTATCAGTAACCTCACGAGAGAATCAGGTTTTCTCCGTTAAGTCAAGCATCATATTAACTATTAAAAAAATGATTTTTCAAAATTCGGGACGGACCACGTGCCCAAACTTGAATCCTTTCCTGCGTGATAGTTGGGTATCCGTTTCTTTACCTCTACTCATCCAATACTTTTGCACCGCTTTTCGTGAGAATGCCCTTTCCAGAGGTATATTTTAACCGCAGATGACGCAGATTCGCACAGATTATTTTAAGGGTAGTTGTTTGACATATTTTTCGATATAAATATCATCCCCATACCCAAACTCATTTGATTTGTTTTTCCCTGATGACCAGGCAATAACAGGAAAATCCTTTTTATTCCGCTTTAAATCAGGATGAAGTTTTTGAAAATCGACGTTGTTTTTTTGCATGAAATAAACAGGGACTCCAAAAGCATCATAAAAAAGGCCATCTAAAGCAATAAATCCATCATTTTCAATATCCTTTTTTAAATAGCCATATGTCGATTTATTGAAAATCTCAGCCAATTTTCGATTATACTCCAAACTACTTATTTCTGAGTTGGTAAGTATTTTTTCTATTTCTATTTTTTTTATTCCACCATTAACACCTTTATAAAAGAGTGAAACATGTTTGTTAATATGACCTAGTGGAAAAACATCTCTGTGATCATTCATCCGTGATATGTAGCGCATACCCGAAAATATCACCCACGCACACACAAAGATGAAACAAGAGACAATGATGGTGATATACCATTTTTTTATCATTTTTTGCATATCTTAAAAAACGTATTTCATCTCGATGTTTTTCATAATCTATCAATATTTAAAACAACATACCCCATCACCTGAAATTGGCCATTTTTGCTACAATCGCAGGACGCTTGGTCTGCTATCATTATTCTATTCCCATTAATTAATCCATCGCCCTAGGTTTCAGTACGACAAAATATGCTCCCGGAGAAGCATAGTGCTCTCTCTCATTTCGTTCGCTACAATTGATCGTAATATCTCCCGGCCATCCATAAACAAAAAAATTAACCTTTCCTTGAGCATTGGTTCTAAGCAAAGCAGGTTCTCCAAAACTTGGCTGGAACATCGCATAGATACTGGATGCGGTTTTATTAGGGCATAGAACCTGAAAACCTTCCTCATCTTTGACATAAAGGTAATTGGTAATCCCGCTGGGGGTGATACTTGCTGGAGGAATATTTGTGCCTCTATATTCACCAATCTGTTTAAAGACAAAAAGTGAAAGATCCTCTTCACCCTTTCGTTCCTTTGGGTGTAATTGTTGCCCTTTGGAAAGCTCCTGGAATAATTCGGTCTTTTCCGATGGCCTGATGATGACAAACAACACCTCCTTGACACCGTTTGTGTTGGAAGAATCTTCATCCACTCTAGCGCAATTAATCGAAACGTCTCCAACTGGAATATAGATAAACGAATCAATCTCACCCTGCGTATTGGTTTCAACCAGATCAGCCTCGCCAAGGTGCGAATGGAACATCGCATAGATATTGGATACGGTTTCATTGGGGCATGTAACAGCAAGACTTTTTTCGTCTATAATATATCGATAATTGGTAATCCCAGTGGGGGTAATACTTGCCGGAGGGATATTTGTGCCTCTATATTCACCAATCTGCTTAAAGACAAAGAGCGAAAGATCAGCCTCACCCTTTCGTTCCTCCGGGGTCACCGCAGCTTCTTTTGTGCAGGAACTCACTCCCAAGCAAACAAGGAGAAGAATACTCGCCAACAATAAATGAAGTTTTGAATTTATCATTATTTTAATAATATTAGTTTATTCTTAATTTTTCTAATTATAATATTACATCTTATATAATATACTTATTATAAAAATTAAAAAAGTAAATATATAAAAAACAAGGCTAATCCAAGGCTTTCCAACCGGATAAATCAACTTTAGTAAAAGTCTTATCACACCGTAGACCACGGCTCCTATTACACCAAACAGGCAGGGAACAAACGCATGTGCCAGTATCCATTCAGGATAGCCAATCCCCATATCCCAGTTTTTGATTACTACATAAGAAAATGGTGTCAGTAAAGCAAAAGGGATCAATGCCGAAATCGCAACGTATTTCATTTCAATGTGTTTCATAATCATCGATGTTTATAACATAGTATTATACGCATTATTGTTTTATGAGAGCAACTCTAAAACCTATAGTCGGGCTGAAATCATTGTTATCCCTGAAATAACGGGCAATCGAACGACATTGATAGGCACTTTGGTGCCAGCTTCCTCCGCGGACTGCATGAATGTTTCCGGCTTCAGCATAATCTCCAAATTCCGAATTCTTAGCACTGACAGATGATTCCTCACAAGCTTCTGAAGCGCGAATCGTCCCGCGACACCACTCTGCCACATTGCCGTGCATATCGTACAAGCCATAGGGATTAGGCACTTTTGCGCCCACTTCGTGAGGGCCATAATTCTTACACCCCTGATTGTACCAATACCATCCAGCCTGATCCATACTTTCTGATTCATAAATGTTGGCGGGCGATGATATATTGCCAGTGTAAAAATCTTCCCTTACATCGGACCTGCAGGCGTATTCCCATTGTTGTTCCGTAGGTAAGGTATAGAATTGGTTCGTTGATATTTTTCCGCCGGATTGGGCTATGCTTGTCAATTTATTACAAAACTTCATCGCATCGTGCCATGAAACATTGTAAACGGGATAGTTATCTCCCTCTCCATGCCCAAATGCCGGGTTATGCCCCATAATCGCGGTATATTGTGCCTGCGTGATTTCATATCTACCGATCGCGAATTCATTCTGTGTTTCGATTGAACCCAAGCTCATTTGTGAAGTATGGTCCGGGTGATTCTTCATTGATTTCCCGAGAGGGTCAAATCGTTTCAAAGTGCCCGCGGGAATCCGGACAACCTCAATATCCGGAACGAATGAAACTTTATCGGATGGATCATGCTCTCTTTCAGTTTTGTTTTTTTCAACCTGAGCTAGCCACCACTGAAGATGACTGGGCCTTGATGCGGATTGTTTTTCGGAAATCCGTTGAGCTGAAAATAAACCCATGAATTCAACTTTCTTGGCATCCACATTCATCAATGTCAAAGCCTCGTCCAGACCTTCCAAATTATCAAAGCGAAGAACGACATTTTCACGGGGATAGATCAAGTGATAATAGGTCGTTGAATCATCCTTTTTCTCGTCATAATTGCCAGGGTTTATTTGCGGATGATTCAGCGTAACAATGATATCATCATTCCACCATACTTCACTTATGCAAGGCGGGATTACCTGCCGAATACTGGCATCGGATGCGGTCGTATTCATGATAACCAACGGCAAATTGCCTACATAACCGGGCAAGACACATGTCACATACTTGTTCATAGAGGGAAACAATCCTTTAAGAAGGACGGCTCCCGTGACAGTTCCCGTCATTGTGAAGAGATAAAGAATGAAGGTTCCCACAGCTCCGACACAAAAAAATGCAAATATCAAAATCCACTTTTTCATGTATCAACTTCTATTCTTTTTGTCTGGGATCCCATATGAACAACCACTCGGCCCCTGCATTCACCATCAGCAGCCCTACGATTCCTCGGAGCAGAACTGCTTGACAAGAATGATTCAAAAGCTTTTCTCGTGGTTCTGTTGCATTCATAGTATTGAGAGTATCATTCGTTATTTTGCAATAATTTTCTTCTAATCGGATCGGATGGCGTAATTGGGATTTTTAAGAATTTTTTTGCTTCTATTCTGACTAATTCGTTTTCCTGATCGTTGTTCGATATATTTAAAATTATATTATTTATTTTTGTATTATTTATCTTAAATCGATCGAAAACTTTTCTTAATGATCTAATTGCTGTAAATCTCAGACCGATTTCAGGGTCGTTTTGAACACGGTCCAACAATTCAGACGCACACAAATCAGGGTCTGTGCAATATTTTCCTATTCCAATAATTGCGTGATACCGCACGTCCGATGATTGATGTTTTAAGTAAGGAAGCAGAGCAGTCTGTATTTTATCCGCCACTGATCCTTCAATATCGGACGAACCAAGGCTCCCTGCCAATCCACAAACCGCCATTTCCCTTATTTTTTCGGAAGGATTCGAAAGTGCTTCCAACAAATATGGGATACCATCTCGCCCCATAGCTGCCAACCCCCAAGCAGCCGAGAGATAATTTTTATTTGTGTCTAAATTTTCAAGAAATAGTGTCTTTAATGGAACAAGATTAGTGCTTAGTATTGAGAAAATTATACTTAATCTAACTGTTTTTTTCTCCGTATCATAATCCGGTTTATCTGGATAATTCGGTTTAAAAGAATTAATTTCTTCTGTAATATATTTAAAAATTGTATTCCTATCAAGAGATAAAATATTCGTGTGTATTTCATAAAAACTACACTCCGGAATGTCATCTGCAGGTGAAATAGAATCTCTTACATAGTAATCCATTTTATGTAAAATACTTTCCAACGGATTGGTTGGCTCTTCTATATTTTTCTCACTATTTTTATTGCAACCAAAAATAAATACAGATAGAAAAATAAGTAACAAAATATTTTTCATATATTAATAAAATTTTCTAAAGTTAGTTACATGGAGACTTCCCGCCCTTCCATTGTCCATCTGTCGTTATCAGCAGATCAGTCACGTGATATTTCGTTTATAATTCGTGCGTTTCCAGTTTATAAGGACTTCCACCATTTACACAATAATTCCACTCGGTATTGTGGATGATTTTCGAGGTTATGCAAGCGTTTTAACCGAAGAGAACGTTTTTTTAACCGCAGATGCCGCAGATTTGCACAGATTATTTTGGAAGGGATAACCGAATGCCCCCCCCCGATGAGGTCGGGGAGATTAGGGGGATATCGTTTATTAAAATTGAGACTGCGCATGGGGAAAAACCTTTTTCAGGCTTGAAAAAAAGCGGTGAAATCTTGGGAAGAATCCGAATTGAATGGTGGGCGATGAGGGACTCGAACCCCCGACCTACTGCGTGTAAAGCAGACGCGCTAACCAACTGTGCCAATCGCCCACTGGAAGATCTCGACTCGGCAATCGAGAGCGCTCATGTTACTGAATCGGACGAAGTGAAGCAAGCTCTCAGCACGAAGTTTTACAAGAAAAGATTTGAAAATCCGCCTCTGAAATCCTTTACTCTTGCCTTGGGTAGAGAAGGAGGAACAGAAATCCCTTGAGATTCAAAACTGAAGTCTTTTTCTTCCGGCACACTATTCAACAATAAAATGGAATCCAGCGACTTAATCCTTTGGCTGCAAAAAGTTTTGGATGCAGGGTTGGTTTTTTTCTTCCACTGGTTGACCTCGCTTGAGCAGAGCCTCAGGCATTCGCCGCCGCTGGAGCATTTTGGGGCGATCACCGCTGCCATTACCGGTGTGCTGGCGGCTCGAAATAAGAAGATCGATATTTTCGGCATTTTGGTGCTCGGCTTCGTCACCGGTGTCGGCGGAGGGACCATTCGGGATATCTGCCTCAATGTTGAGGTCTGGTGGGTAGAGCAACCCAGCTTCACCATTTCGATCGTGATTACCTGTTTCCTCACGTTTTTTATTACCCGCATCACCCGTCTGCCCCGGAAGCTGCTGGATGTCGCGGATGCATTCGCCCTGGCCTTCTTCACGGTGATTGGCACCTGGAAGGCGATTGAATACGATGCCGGCATTGTGAATTCAGTTATGATGGGCGTTATTACCGGGGTCGCGGGCGGAATGCTCAGGGATGTGCTTCTGGGGACGATCCCCAACGTGTTCAGGCAGGGTATCTATCTCTATGCAACCGCTTCAACCGCAGGGGCTATTCTTTATGTCTGCTCGGATATCTGGAACCTTCCCTACAAATGGTCTCTCAGTATTGGAGTGATTTTGTTATTGAGAATCGGTGCCATACGTTGGAAGCTCACCTTGCCCGAATACCATGCCGATGAGGAGGATGAACAAAATCAGGCACAGGGAGCCGCCGCTCCTGCTCCGCTGCCGCCGCTCATTCCACCGGTGGAAGCCGCCTCACTCCCGCAGGCCGAGCCGCCTGTGCTGGTTGAGACAGCTCCTGAAACGACTCCTCCCCCGGAAAAGTAAAAACGATTGCGACTTAGGCCGATCAATTTGATGGCTGGCTATTTTGCGAGTTTCTGGTAGGATTTCCACCCGGCTAGAGATTTTAATAATGCTGATAATTATCTAAATTACTCGTAAAACTATGCAATCATCCCACCCAGCAGCCACTGCAACGGGCAAAAAACCATCATTTTATTTTGCCGGAATTTGCGGCACGGCCATGGCTTCAGCCGCTGTCGCCCTCAAGAATCAGGGCTATACCGTGACCGGCTCGGACACGAATATCTATCCGCCGATGTCCGATTTTCTCGCCTCTCACGGCATTGAGCCCCTGCCCGGCTATCACGAAAAGAATCTACAATCTCAAAAGCCGGATTGGGTGGTCATCGGCAATGCGCTCTCTCGAGGCAATCCCGAGGTGGAATATGTTTTACGGGAGCGGCTCCCCTACACTTCTCTGCCGGAGCTGCTCAAGAACCATTTTATCAGAGGCAAGCGCTCTCTGGTCGTCTGCGGAACTCACGGAAAGACGACGACGACTTCTCTCCTGGCCTGGGTTTTCGAGCACAATGGATTTAATCCCAGCTATTTAATCGGTGGAATACCGCCTAATCTGGGTCAGGGTGCCCGCTTTACCGATAGCCCCTGGTTCATTATCGAGGGGGATGAATACGACACCGCCTTTTTCGATAAGCGCAGTAAGTTTATCCATTACTGCCCCGAGGTGGCTCTCCTGAACAATCTGGAGTTCGACCACGCGGATATCTTTGAAAACCTCGCCGCCGTCAAAAAAACCTTCCGCCATCTCATCCAGACCGTGCCCTCCAATGGACTGGTGCTCTGCAACGGAGAGGATCAAAACCTCATGGAAATCACGCGCAATGTCCGGTTCTGTCCGGTCAAGAGATTCGGCTTCGGGTCCGAGAATGATTTCCGGGCCGCTCATATCACTCATGAAAATGGGGGCTCGAGCTTTGAACTTCAGGGCATTACCTACTCCACTCCGACGCTGGCAGGAGATTTCAATATCCGTAACGCTCTGGGGGTGGCTTCCTGCGCACTGCACTGCGGGCTCACTCCTGCGCAAATTCAATCGGCTTTTCTCTCATTCAAGGGCATCCGCCGCAGGATGGAGGTTTTCGGGGTTAAATCGGGTGTCACCCTCATTGACGATTTCGGCCATCACCCGACCGCTATCTCCCAGACACTTGCCGCCTTGCGCCAGCGTTACCCGTCTCAGCGCATCTGGGCGGCTTTTGAACCACGCTCCAATACCACCCGCCGCAATATATTCCAGCAGGAACTCGCCGAGGCTCTGGGCTCCGCCGACGGAGTGGCCATCAGCGCCATTGCCCGAGAAGAGCAGCTGGCTCCCGAGGAAAGACTGGATGTGGGCAAACTCGTCCTTCAGATACAGAAAAGTCGGCAAATTCCGGCGGCTCATTTTGCGGAAGTCCCCTCAATAGTCGAATGGCTCTGCAAACAGGTGAAGCCGGGCGACGTGATCAGCGTCTTCAGCAACGGCAAGTTCGGCGGAATTCACCGTCTCCTGATGGAAGCACTTTAAAAAAAGGAGCCTTGCCACACCGGACATGGGTAATAAAAAAGACCGCATTGAATGCGGCCTTTTTTTATTGCGTGTCAAAGGCAAGCCTGTCCGGCCGGCCTTATTGCTACGTATTATCGTGCTTTAACTTCCACTGATTCAATGGCTCCGATAGAAATGCTGACTTCACCACCACCGGCCAAGGGCACCAGGAAAATATCCCCGGTGGTCACGCGAGAGAAGCGAATTCCTTCGTGGATCTTTGAGCCTTCCTTAATGACAAACATAACTGACTTCTCTTTCGGTCCCAAGACGGGGCGGAAAAAGGTCGGGAACTTCGTCTCGAAGAAGCGGCGGTTGAAAGTGATCTCGCCCTTTGTATAAATGGCGGGTTCATAACCGGCAGCAGCACTGTCCTTGACCGTCGCGGCGCGGGTCATGGTCTTGGTAACCGTGCTGGCTCCCGTAGAAATATTCGGGTCCTTGAATTCCGCATGTGCGGGCGACTCCTCCTCAAAAACAGGGGCAGCAGGGGCCTGCTCTGGCTGGAGCATGAAAATAGCGGGTCCGACGACCGGCAGTATAGCCGAAACGCCGCAGACCAATGCGGGTTGCTTGCGGCGGAACCTCGCAATGCTGAAGCCTGCCACCAGGTTTCCGGCATAAAGCGCGCCCAGAAGCAAAAGCCCGGCAGGGGTAAGCCATGCATTAAGAAAACCGGGAGCGGGATAATAATGAGTGATTCGGTCCACCTCACCTACCACAATTCTCGGAGGAGGTTTGACCGTTTTTGCTTTCAGCTCTTCCAGCGGAATTTCAATGAAAGGCTCAGCATAATACTGCGCATAAGGGTCTTTATTCGTAGCCAGGAGCTTCAGAGTATCCTGGGTAAAGCTCGGCCACTGAATAGTATCGGTATAGCCACCCGAATCTTTTTTGAAGACTACGCCCTCTTCCTTAAAGGAAATGGGATCTCCTTTAATGACTTCGCCATTTGTGCAAAAGTATTCTCCTGCGAACCCCTTGCACGCAAAAGCGAAGGCCGCACAAAGACAAATCTCAATTAACCAGCGTCTCAACATCGCAGCACTTTTCTAACAGACCCGGACCAAAATGGGAAGCTCAAACAGAAGTACATAGCAAGAATTTAGCAAACCGCCCGGCCTCCCTCTTCTCCTTGGATGTAACACAGTCCAACTCAACTGGAATAAAACTCGGATGCTGTATTGCAAATATCGTTTACTCGCGTTAGAATTTCAGGAGTTTTAGAATTGAAGACTGGAAAGCATTGATATGGAAAAGAAATTGGCAGCACCTCGATTCTATTTTTTCTTAAAGATGAGCTGTACGGCTTTGCTATTGTGTGCCTTTTTGAGTGCATGCAACAAAGAATCCGGCGGCACACAGCCCCAGCAACCGCCCCCCACGGTGGAAGTCATGACCCTCTCCTACACGAACTACCAGGGATATACAAAAATCGCCGGTAATCTGGAGTCCCCGGCCACGGTCAATTTTCAGGCCCAGGTCTCTGGGTACCTGAAGAGCGCTCCAAGCCGGGAAGGCTTGATGGTCGAGACCAATGACATCCTCTTTGAAATAGACCCCTCCACCTATGTGGCCGCCCGTGAGGCCGCACAGGCCCAACTCCTGATCGATCAAGCCCGGGCTGAAAAAGCGGAGGCTGACCTGGTCCGAAATAAAGAACTGATGGCTCAGGAGGTGATTTCCAAAGCTATGTACGATGTCTATGTCGCCTCGGCCAAAGAGAGCAAGGCCGCGGTAGAACTCTCCAAGGCCAAACTCCAGGCGGCGGAAATTAACCTGGGATTCACCAAAGTTTTCGCTCCCTACAAAGGACTCCTGGGAGAAGTCACTGTGCGTCCTGGCAACCTGGTCAGCGCCGGCACCACGCAACTGGGTTCCATGGGGGTGATTGACCCTATCTGGGTGACCTTCCCTTTGAGCGAGCAGGCATATGTGAAAAGCACAAAGGATGGCGGTTTTGAAACTTCGGCAAAGGTGCTCTCAGAAAAACTGACTCCCGAGGCAGGCAGTTGGCTCGAAGCAGAGCTAATCCTGTCTGATAACTCGCTTTACCCGGAAAAAGGGAGAATTATTTTCGTGGACCGCGAATTCAGCCCCACGACAGGCACCCTGAAGGTGAAGGTCGAGTTCCCCAATCCCAACGGCTACCTCAGACCCAACCAATTCGCGCAAGTCAGGCTTCCTTACACGCTCTTTACCAATGTGTTCGTGATCCCCCAATCCGCCCTCATGCAGTTACAGAGCAAGGCCATGGCCTACGTGGTGGACCAGGAGAACAAAGTGCAAATGCGCTCCCTCAAAATCGCCCTTTTGGATGATAACCAGGCCATCGTTGAGGACGGCTTGAAACCCGGAGAGAAATTGGTCGTCAAAGGGCTTTTGAGGCTCCGCAACGGAATCACGGTCACCCCCATGACCGCAGAGGAAAGCGCAGCTCTCTCTCAAAAAATAAAGGCTAATTTGGCCCAATGAGTGCAATCCGCCTGAGGGACAATCTTGCTCTATGCTGCGACTGCCGCCCTTCACTACAAATAATTAATCTGAATTAGATTATGGCAAAATTTTTCATCTACCGTCCGGTCTTCGCCATGTCGCTCTCCATCGTGATCCTGATTGCAGGCCTGGTGAGCTTGACCCGTTTGCCTGTGGCGCAATTCCCCAATATCGTCCCGCCCACCGTCCAGGTCATGGCTGTTTACCCGGGTGCCAATGCCCGTGTCATTGAAGATACGGTGGCACGCCCCATCGAAGAACAGATGAACGGAGTCGAGGGGATGATCTACATGTATTCCTCCAATACGGATGACGGTGTCATGATTCTGAACGTGGTTTTTGCCACGGGCAAGGACTTGGATATCGCGGCGGTAGATGTCCAAAACCGGGTCTCCCAGGCGCAGGCCTTTCTCCCCAACGAAGTAATCCAGCAGGGTATTACCGTTACCAAGCAATCTCCAAACATCCTTTTGGTTACGGCTCTTTATGCGGAAGACGAGACGGAATACGATTCGGTCTTTCTCAATAACTACGCCTATCTGAGCATTCTCACCGAGCTCCAGCGCGTCGAGGGCGTTGGAAGCGTTTCACTTTTCACCTCTCAGGATTACGCGATGCGCTACTGGCTGAACCCCAATAAAATGGCGCAACTGGGCGTGGATGCCAGCGAGTTTTACGCGGCCGTCTCAGAGCAAAACCGTGAGGCTGCCAGCGGCCAGGTGGGATACCCTCCCACGACAGCCGGCACGCCGTTTTCCAAAACGGTCAAACTCAAAGGCCGACTGGTTGAGCCCGATGAATTCGCCAACGTCATTATCCGCGCTCAGAGCGACGGCTCAATACTCCGCGCCAGAGACATTGCTGACGTTGAACTGGGAAGCCGCGTCTATAAATCCACCGGACGATACAACCGAACCCCGGCTGCTTTGATGGCCGTTTATCAGCTGCCCGATGCCAACGGTCTGGATACCGCTGAAAGAGTGAGAAAACGGCTTGCGGAGCTGGAGCTCAATTTCCCGCCCGGCATCAAGAGCTCAACCTTTTATGACAGCACCAAGTTCATTGATACCTCCATTGAAGAGACGCTGCATACACTCCTGGAGGCGTTCGTGCTGGTCTTTTTCGTCGTTTTCATCTTTCTGGGTAATTTCCGGGCCACGATTATACCGATTATCGCCGTGCCCATCGCCATTGTGGGAACTCTGGCCGTCTTCGCGCCTCTGGGCTTTGGCATCAACACGATGACCATGTTCGCCATGGTGCTGGCTATCGGCATCGTGGTGGATGACGCCATCGTGGTGGTCGAAGCCGTGGAGTACCATCTGGCCCGGGGCAAAACCTCCCTGCAAGCGACACTGGACGCCATGGACGATGTCTCCAACGCCGTGGTCGGAGTCGCCCTGGTGCTGGTCTCAGTCTTCATCCCCGTGGCTTTCCTGGGCGGCATCACCGGTATGCTCTATCAGCAGTTCGCCATCACTCTGGCCGTCTCTGTGCTTATTTCCGCCTTTGTGGCTCTGAGCCTGACGCCTGCTCTATGCGTCATTTTTCTGCGGCCACGCAAAGAGGGAAGCAAGAGCCCTCTGGCCATGTTCTCACGCTGGTTTGATCGTGTTTTTGAGAAAACCACCCATGGCTACCAACATCTATCCTCCGTCCTGATACGCAGAACGCTCGTGTGCCTGATCCTCCTGGGAGGTATCTACTACGGGGCCGGACACCTGGCTCTGGTCATCCCGACCTCTTTCGTTCCCTCCGAAGATCAAGGCGTCATCTTTGGCGTGGGGATTCTCCCTCCGGGCTCCAGTCTGGAGCGAACCGAAGGATACATGAAGAAGGTGGAAGATTACCTTGTTTCTCTGCCGGAGGTCGAAGGTGTGGCGACTATCAACGGTCTAAACCTTTTCCAGATATCTTATGGAACCTATTACGGCTCGGTCATCGTGACGCTGAAAGACTGGAAATACCGAACCCGCCCCGAACAGAAAGCCGATTACCTGATCGCGAAAATAACGAGAGAAATCAGCCAAATTCCCGATGCGATCTTCTCTGCCGGCGGTGCTCCGGCCATTTCAGGTATGGGCACGGTAGATGGCGTTCAGTTTGAGCTCCAGGACCGCAAGGGCTTAACCCCGGAGGATCTGGAAGCGGTCACGCGGGATTACACCGCCAAGCTCAAAGAACGCACCGACGTGATTGCCTCCGCCTTTACTTTCTACAACACGCAGGTGCCGCAAGTCTTCGTCAACCTGGACCGCGATAAACTCAAAAAACTTCAGGTGCCCGTAGACCGCCTCTACACCGCATTGCAGGTATACCTGGGAAGCGCATACGTGAATCAATTCACCCGCTTTGCCCGCAACTTCCAAATCTACCTGCAGGCCAAGCCGCAGTTCCGAATGAATGAATCGGATATCTACAACATTTACGTGAAAAGTGACCTGGGAGAAATGGTCCCCATGAGCACCCTATCCACCACCGTCGCCACCAACGGGGCCGATAACCTGACGCATTTCAACATGTATCGTACTGCGGAAATACAGGCACGGGGTCTGCCGGGAGTCAGCTCTGGGGTTCTGATTAATACTATGGAAGAAGTGGCCAAAGAGACTTTACCCGATGGCTTCAACTATCAATGGACCAACATCGCTTACCAGCAGAAACAAACCACTGCCGCTCAACAGATCATGATTTTCCTCCTGGCTCTGATATTCGTTTTCCTGGTATTGGCAGCTCTCTATGAAAGCTGGGCCGTTCCCTTTGCCGTGATTTTCGGGCTGGGAATAGGCGTTTTCGGAGCCTTCGTAGGAATCCTGCTGCGCGATTTGCCCAACGATGTTTATTTCCAGATCGGACTCATCATGCTTTTGGGTTTGGCCGCTAAAAACGCGATTCTGATTGTGGAATATGCCAAAGTACGGCGCGATAGAAAAATGCCCATCATCGAAGCAGCCATTGAGGCGGCCGGGCTGCGTTTTCGGCCGATCCTCATGACCTCTTTCGCCTTTTTATTCGGCGTTCTGCCGCTGGTATTTGCCTCGGGTGCAGGCGCTGCCAGCCGTCAATCTCTGGGGACTACGGTCTTCTTCGGTATGGGAATGGCGACATTACTGGGTATCTTCTTCATTCCTGCCCTCTACGCCATCATTCAGAAAATTGCCGAGAAGGTTTCTCCTCCCGCAGAGAATAAACCCGCTGAGTCCAAAGAAATATCCACGCAAAAAACGGCAACTGATGAGTAGAGGCTAATCTCTGCCATTCAATATCGCCTGCATTCTGTAACTCATTTCAGGCGTGTTTATTGTGCTCCCGGAGCCCGATATCGGAGCATCGTCGTCAAATCCGATTGAGGCCGTGGCACAATAAAATTGAAAATAGTTTGCCTTTCCCCTTCCTGTTGGTTGAAAAAATGCTTCATACTTGTTATCGTTTGCTAGTACGGCAAGGTGCTTTGATTGAAAAGTAATCAGATCGAAATGAAAAGAAATTTCTATTTATCGGCAGTTTTAACTGTTTTTGGGGCAGCGCTCCTGTTGACTTTCTGTTTTCCGTTAAAAATGGAAGCCAGCGTGAGAATCAACGAATTTGTGGCTTCCAATAGTGAGGGCTTAAAAGACTCGGCCGGGATTGCCGCTGACTGGATTGAAATCTTCAATGACAGCGACAGTTCGATTGATATCGGCGGTTACTACCTCACCGATAGCGACAGCAATCTCACCCGGTGGCAATTTCCCAGCCCCACCAACATCGCCGCTCAAGGCTACCTGATCGTCTTCGCAGACGGCACGCTTACGCCGCCGGTTTCCGGTAAAGAGCTTCACGCCAACTTCAGCCTGAGCAAAGACGGCGAATACCTTGCCCTGGTGGATCGGGATGGAACCACGATTATTCACGAATTTGCAGGGAATTTCCCGGTTCAATATTCAGATATTTCATACGGTATTACCCAGGAGGTTCTTGAGTTCGTAAATCCTGAAACGACCCTCCAATGGAAAGTACCCTCACAGTCGGGTACTTCTTCCTCGGGCAACGGAAAAGGCGGAGTCGGCTTCACCCAGACTGAGGGCGGCGGAGGTTTCTCGGTTTCTTATTGGGCATTGAATGTGGCGAGCATCAACAGCGTTGCAGAGGCCGAAACCTATATCAAAAATGAGTCCTATTGGCTTACCGATACCACCTACCCCGTCATGGGCGTTTACGAAACCATCAACTTCGCCGATAGCTCCTCTCCGGGACACTATACACCCGATAATCCTTTCCCCACCCATGCTTCGACCTCAGTGGATAAAAACAATTTCGTACTGGTGATCCAAGCCAACATCTTCATTCCCAAAGCGGGGATGTGGACTTTTGGCAGCATGAGCGATGACGGTTTCCACCTCAGGATTACGGGCAACGGCGTTAATTTTGTTTGCGAATACCCCTCTCCTCGCGGAATGGCCGATACTATGGCCTCCTTCAATTTCCGTCAACCAGGCGTATATAGCGCCAGGATGATCTACTACGAATCCGGCGGAGGAGCCGGTGTAGAGCTCTATGCCGCAGAAGGCAGTTACGACGCCTGGAACAGCACCGCCTTCCGGCTGGTAGGTGACTTGGCCCAGGGAGGCATCTCCACCGCAGGCGCGATCGCACCTTTTATTGAGACCGATGTGCAGGATGCGATGAAAGACGTTAATACGCGCATCGATCTGGAATATCCCTTTGTGTTGGAAAAAGCGCCCGCAGCAGACACAACTCTCACCTTTAAAATTCGCTACACTGACGGCTTTGTCGCCATGTTGAATGGTGACTTTATCGCATCTGCCAATAATCCCGTTACTCTACCCTGGAATGCGGCTGCAACTCTAAGCAGACCCATTGAACAGGTTCTCGTGTGGGATGAATTCTCGGTGGATACACAACTTCTTAAGGAGGGTGAAAATACACTCAAAATTATCGGTTTGAACCACACTGCTCAAGACCCCGAGTTTTTAATCCAGCCCTCATTGACCCTGGTAGATAACTCTGAACTCTATCTGCGCTATTTCAAGACACCCTCCCCCAAGGCCGCAAACGGTAAAGGTTTCCTGGGTGCCACAGCGCCGGTGCAGTTCAGCCACCCCAGAGGATACTGTGACGCGCCTTTCGTTCTGGAAATGAGCTGTACCGAGAGCGATGCACAAATCCGCTATACGCTCGACGGCTCAGAGCCAACCGAGACAACCGGCTATGCTTACACGGCTCCGATCACGATCAATAAAACGACCGTTCTGCGGGCCTTTTCATACAAGCCCTCTCACCTACCCTCGGAGATCAACTCCTGCTCCTGGATTTTCCTGGAAGATGTCCTGACTCAGTCTTCGACTCCGCCGGAAAATTGGCCTGTTTCCGGGCAAGTCAACGACCATGTCATGTATTACGGGATGAACGCGGGAGTCACCGCTTCTCCGCTTTACGCCGATAGAATCCGACAGGGCTTTAAAGATATTCAAACTATCTCCATCCTGACGGATATGGATAACCTATTTGACCCGCAAATAGGAATTTATGTGAACCCCTGGAATTCAGGCGCAAGCTGGGAGCGTCCGGCCTCCGTCGAGCTGATTGATCCATCCGGCGGCGAAGAATTCCATATCAATGCGGGATTGCGTATCCGCGGGGCAGCCAGCCGTACCAGCGGCAACCCCAAACACTCTTTCAGGCTTTTCTTCCGCGGTAAATACGGAGAGAGCAAGCTCCTGTTCCCGCTCTTCGGAAAAGAGGGCGCCAGCGAATTCGATAAAGTGGACCTCCGCACCGAGCAGAACCACTCCTGGCACCGCGAGGCACCTTCCACCTACACGGCCGTGCGCGAAGTGTTCTCTCGGGATACGCAGCGCGAAGCCGGCACCATCTATACACGCAGCCGCTACTATCACCTTTTCCTCAACGGCCTTTACTGGGGCCTCTACATGACCCAGGAACGGGTGGATGCGGATTTCGCTGCAACCTACATGGGCGGCCAACCAGAAGACTGGGATACCATCAAGACCGAATCAAGCAGCAACCGCGCGACAGTTGCCGGAGACGGTAACATGGATGGCTGGCAGAGCCTCTACAATATCACGCAGCTGGGCTACGGCGCCGGCAAAGAAGCCAACTATTACCGTGTACGCGGCCTCAATCCCGACGGCAGCCGCAACACCAATTATCCCGTCCTTCTGGACCAGGATAACTTGATTAAATACATGATCAACGCTTACTATGTTGGCGACCCCGATAACCCTCGCTCACTCTTTATCAACGCTCCGAACAATCTCTTTGCTCTCTATAATCGGGTCAATCCCGATGGTTTTAAGTGGTTCCGCCATGATGCCGAACACAGCCTGGCAGCCAACCGGGGAGACTGGGGTCTCACGATGGACTACACCGCAGCCGGCTGGGGCTATACCGATTACGGTCAGTTTGAACCGATGGTGCTCCATTTGGCGCTTTGTGAAAATGAAGAGTATAGAATGCGCTTTGCCGATATTGTGCAGGAGCAATTCTTCAACGGAGGCATCCTGACTCCGGAAAAATGTATAGAGCGCTATCAATCCCGTATGGATGAAATCGACCGGGCCGTTATCGGTGAGAGCGCCCGCTGGGGCGGCACTATGGGTGGCCTTCGCACACGCGACGTGGATTGGATCAATGAAAACAACTACATGCTCAAGACCTATTTCCCGCAAAGATCGGACATCGTCCTGCAGCAGTTCAAGAACCGGGGCTGGTTCCCCAATATCCCGGCACCCGCTTCCACGTTGGTCTCCGGAATGTGCGATCCGGGCCAGGAAATCACTTTAAGTGCCGATAGCCCCTTCTACTACACCCTGGATGGAAGCGACCCCAGACTGGCTGACGGGAGCATCAATCCCAATGCGATTCTCGTTTCCGGTACCGACGAAGATCCTATCACGCCGACGGAACCCCAAACGCTGATCGAGAAAAAATCCAACTGGAAATATTACGACAAAGGTGCCACACCTCTGAGCCAGGGCATTATCAACTGGAAAAGCATCACTTATAATGACTCGGATTGGGGTGAAGGCTTGGGACGCTTTGGATTTGGCAGCAACACCGATGTCGGCACTACTACCACCCGAGTTACAGGTGAAGGGGTTTATGTAAACACCACCTATTTCCGCCGCCAGTTCAACTTGGATTCTCTGGATGGAATTACGGGCCTCAAGCTTTCTCTCAATCGGGATGATGGCGCCGTAGTCTATCTTAACGGAGTCGAAATCCTGCGCAGCAATATGGCTGAAGGCATAGTCAACTTCTCCACCCTGGCTGAATCTGTGGTCGATGCCACAGCCGACACTGTCTATTTCGATCACACGATCTCCACCCAAAGACTGCGCGCAGGCACCAACGTGATTGCCGTGGAGATTCACCAAGGTAGCACGACTAGCACTGATATGTATTTTGACATGGAGCTTTCCACTACTGTGGAAGAAACGCCGGTGGGTGGTGCCTCCTCCACGAAGATCCGAATCGACCGGAGCACTCTCCTGAACATGCGCACTTTCCAGGAGGGAGTCTGGAGCGCATTGAGCCAATTCGATTATCTGGTCCGGCAGGATTATTCCGCGCTTCGTATCAGCGAGTTGATGTACGCGCCTATTTTTGAGGATGAAGGCATGGGCAATTATGACGATTACGCCTGGCTGGAAATCTGCAATACCAGCGAGCAGTCCGTCAACATGCGTGAGGTTCAAATCACTGAAGGCATCACCTATACGTTCCCGGATGTGGATATCCCGGCAGGCGGATACCTGGTTCTGGCCAAGAGCGCAGAGCATTTTGCAAGCCGCTATGACACCAATGGGATGCTCCTGGTTTCGGGCTATAGCGGAAACCTGGCTCGCAAAGGTGAGCAGATCACTCTGCAAGCTCCGGACTCGGAGATTATCCAATCCTTCGCCTATGAGCGCAAATGGCACCCGGGTGCAGACCGCACCGGCTATTCCCTGGAAGTGATCAATCTGACAGCTCCTCTGGAGAGCTGGAGCCAACCCTATAACTGGTATGTTTCTCCTGTCTGGAGCGGCACCCCGGGCTATGCGGCCAAGCTCCTGCCGGCCAGTGCAGACCAGGTAGCGCCTCTGGGCGGCTCAGCCCTTATTTCATTGGGAGATGTCTCGGGAGAAATCCAGAACCTCCAGTGGAATCATTTCAACCTGAATGGAAAATGGGTCGCTGTCCCGGAAGTGACTTCCGCCACTCTGCAGCTTGATTCACTCTCAGAAGACGATGCCGGACTCTATATGGCCCGCTTCGAGTTGAATGGTGAAACCTGGCTTAGCACACCTTCCGAGCTGATGGTCCTCCTGGCTCAACCCCAGAATGTCACAACCTTTGAGGGCGGCTTCGGAACCATGAGTCTGGATATTCTCTCCGTGGTACCCGGGAAACTTCAGTGGCAGAAATTCACATCCGCCAGCCAATGGGAAGATATCCTCCAGGGCAGCGGTCCATCGCTGATACTGAACTATGTCACCGGATACGATGCGGGAGCCTATCGCGTCAGGCTTTCGGATTCCTGGTTCAGCGATGAAGCGCTCCTGACAGTCGAGACCGAAACAGTTCCGCCCGAGATTACCCAGGTAGAAATGAACACGGATCGCTATATCCGGGTTACCTATTCGGAATATGTCTCTACTGAAACGGCCCTGAACAAGGCAAACTATCAGTTGGACGGGGGCGCTCAGATTCTCAATGCGGTCGCCTCCGGCAGCAGCAGTATCCCTGGCGCGGTTCTGGTGGTTCTTTTGGAAACGACGACATTGACTCAGGGTTCAGTTTATGCCCTGAGCGTCAGCGGAGTCTGTGATATCTCCTTTAATAAAAACCCGATTGCCCCGGACACGGTCAAATATATCCAGACCGATGTCATGGGCCAGGGGCTCCTGCGCCAAGTCTGGTATAACTGTGACTCCACCCTGAGCACCCTGACCGGCAAAGCGACCTATCCGAATTCTCCGGACCTGGTGGATTCGGTGACGAGCTTCGTCTCACCCATTGATTGGGCTGATAACTACGGCCAAAAACTGAGCGGACTCATTATTCCGCCGGTTACCGGCTCATACACCTTTTGGATATGCAGCGATGATGACTCGGAGCTCTGGCTCAGCACTGATGAAAGCCCGACCCATAAGAGCAGGATTGCTTACCTCTACGGATGGGCACCGGTGGATACTTGGGATAGATACGCTTCGCAGAAATCGTCTTCGATTTCGCTGACGGCTAATAAACCTTATTACATCGAAGGAATTCAAACCGACGGCACCGGCGGAGATCACATTATGGTGCGCTGGCAGCTCCCCTCCGGAACCATAGAGTCGCCGATTCCGCAGACACGTCTCTATCCTCCGGGATCATCGTTTACCGCTCCTGAAATAGTGGTTCAACCGAAATCTCTTTCCCGTTATGAGGGAGAAAGCGCCGCCTTCGAAGTCTTCGTCAAGAGCGGCACCCCCATCACTTATCAATGGGAGATCAATGGGGTTGCGGATAATTCCCTGAACCTGCGCACTCTGACTTTTGATAACGTCACTCTGGCACAGGATGGCCTACAGGTTCGCTGCCGCGTCACCAACCTCAACGGGCAAGTGACCAGCACTGCCGCCACACTCTCGGTACTCCCTCCGCTCGAAGAGGTCAGCATCCTGACGCAACCGCAAGGCGGCACTATTCAAGAAGGCGAAACGATTACCCTGAGTGTCCTGGCTGCCGGCTCGCCTCCGCTTTCTTATGAGTGGTATCGGGATGGAAACCGTGTGGAAGGCGATGCCGAAACGCTGGTCGTTTCAGAGACCGGCCTCTATAAGGTCAAAGTCACCAACCCGAAGGGAAGCCTCTTCAGCAGTGAAGCCGAGGTCGTCGTACAAACTGACCCGCAGGAGCCGCCTCTCCTTACCATCCTGAGAGGCACCTCGGATCAGATTCTCGTTCAGTTTGAAGGGCGCTTGGAAGCGGCATCCTCTTTGAGCGAAGCTGATTGGGTCCAGATTGCGACCGAATCGCCTGTCTGGATTACTCCATCCGAGAAGATCAAGTTCTTCAGAGCAGTCAGATAGAATAAGATAAAACCAATTCACTCCGTGGTTGTTCCACGGCTGGATGCCCCTGCGAAAAGCGGGGGCATTTTTTATTTCAAAATTCGGGAGTTTTTTATCCTTTTCCGATTGCATTTCTCCTCTCACAAGCGCTATCATTCCCCTTCGCTTTTGGCGAGTGCGAGGAGCATTTGCTTTCTGCCGGAGGGTCCGTCAGTGACAGAGCGCGAATAAAACAAACAACAAACCATCTGGCTTTGAACCTTAAAGTCTTAGCCGGAAAAACTGTAAAAAAATAGCGGAATACCCTTTCTGGGGATTCCCACGGGGAGGAAGTTCCCCGTCATTCCTCATTATGTCCTTCAATATGGAAGAGGCTCTGGCGCGTACCTTTATGGAATTCGCTCCGGGCCAGGTCGTCAAAGGTTACGTCATCGAAGTCCGTCCCAAAGAAGTTCTGGTTGATATCGGCTACAAGAGCGAAGGTATCATCCCCATTGCAGAGTTCGACGAACCTGAAAAAATCAAACCCGGTGATGAAGAGGATGTTCTGATCGAACGCCTCGAAGATAAGGAAGGCTCAGTCCTTCTCTCCAAGAAAAAAGTAGCCTTCAAACAGAACTGGGAAAGAATCCAGGCTGCCTGCAGCGAAGGTGGAGTCATCAGTGGTAAAGTCAAAGCAGTCGTCAAAGGCGGCTTGATCATCAACGTTGGTATCGAGGCATTCCTGCCGACAAGCCAGATAGATATTATCCCTCCCAAGAACTTGAATGATCTGGTAGGACAGACTTTCGATTTCAAAATCGTAAAAATCAATCAGGAACGCCAGAACATTGTTCTGAGCCGCCGTGAACTCCTCGAGCAGGAACGCAGCGAACGCCGCTCCAAGCTCCTCGAAGAAATGGCGCCGGGCGACATCCGCAAGGGTACGGTCAAGAATATCACCGATTTCGGTGCCTTCATCGACCTCAACGGAATTGACGGCCTGCTGCATATCACCGATATGAGCTGGGGCCGCGTCAACCACCCGAGCGAAATCCTCAAGGTGGGTCAGGATATCGACGTCGTCGTCCTGGACATCAACCGCGAGAAAGAGCGCGTCAGCCTCGGTCTCAAGCAGAAACTCGCCAATCCCTGGCAGCAGATTTCCATCAATTATCCTGTTGGCTCTCATGTCAAAGGTAAAGTGGTCAACCTGGTTCCCTACGGCGCCTTTGTCGAACTGGAGCCGGGAGTCGAGGGCCTGGTCCACGTGACCGAGTTCTCCTGGACCAAACGCATCGCCAAGGCTTCCGACGTCCTCAAAGTGGGTGACGATATCGAAGCCGTTGTCATCGGTGCCAACAGCGAAGAGCAGAAAATTTCTCTCTCCATCCGCCAGATCGAAACCAATCCTTGGGAACTGGCAGCCGAGAAGTATCCTCCGGGTACGAAGATCAAAGGCAAGGTCCGCAACCTCACCAGCTACGGTGCGTTTGTTGAGCTCGAAGACGGTTTGGACGGTATGGTCCACGTGTCCGATCTCTCTTGGACCCGCAAGATCAATCATCCTTCCGAAATCGTCAAGAAGGGTAATGAAGTCGAAGCCGTGGTTCTGGAAATCGACAAGGCCAATCAGCGCATCGCTTTGGGCGTCAAACAGCTCGAAAAAGATCCCTGGGCCGACATTGATAGCCTCTACCGCGTGGGCGATCTGATCACCGGCCAGGTGACCAAGCTCGCTTCCTTCGGTGCATTCATCGGACTGCAGAACGAAATCGACGGATTGGTCCATATTTCTCAGGTCAGTGAAGAGCATGTGGATCGCATCAAGAACGTTCTGAAGATCGGTCAGGAAGTCACCGCCCGCGTGATCAAGATCGACAAGGCTGAACGCAGAATCGGTCTTTCCATCAAAGCCGCCAACTATACGACTGAGCAGCTCCAGGCTGAGCAGGCCGT